>NZ_JBIWEY010000004.1:0-181770 GCF_044762775.1 Lysinibacillus sp. NPDC096418 | reverse complement strand
CTAGTCCGTCCTTTAATCTTGAAAGTCTAGTATATAAAAAATACCGGCAGTTAGCACACTCTTTTTCAAGTGTCCTAACTACAGGTACCATATTAAATAGCTTTGTTGGACAATCTCTTTTATTGTAAAGAATAAATGATTAAAAAATTAGCGACTACGTAAATCAATCCGACGAATTTTGCCAGATGTTGTTTTCGGTAGTTCTGGTAAATAAGCAATTTGACGAGGGTATTTGTATGGAGCAGTTAATGTTTTTACATGCTCTTGTAATTCTTTTGTCAGTTGCTCCTGATCTTGTGTTTCAAAGCCTGCCTTTAATACGATGTAGGCTTTGACGATACTCCCTCGGATTTCGTCGGGTGCTGCAACTACGGCGCATTCTTGTACAGCTTCATGTTTATTTAGCGCATCTTCTACTTCAAAAGGACCGATTGTGTAGCCAGAGGAAATAATAATATCATCACCACGACCTTCAAACCAGAAGTAGCCGTCTTCGTCGCATTTAGCTTGATCGCCTGTAATATACCAGTCTCCTCTGAAAGCAGCCTGTGTACGTTCAGGTTCATTATAATATTCTTTGAATAAAGCTGGAGAGTCTTTATGAACAGCGATATCACCGACTTCACCCGACGCTACCTCGTACCCTTCTGCATCAATGATTTTAACATTGTTGCCAGGTGTCGGTTTTCCCATAGAGCCAGGACGCAAATCCATATTTTCCATTGTACCAATTAATAATGTATTTTCGGTCTGACCGTAGCCATCTCGTACCTTTAAATTGAATAGATTTTTAAAGGTTTCGATGACAGGGCGATTTAAAGGTTCTCCAGCAGATACTGCGCTGCGTAAAGAAGAAAGGTCATAATCACCTAGTTGATCAAGTTTAGCCATTATGCGATATTCGGTTGGTGTACAGCATAGCACATTAACTTTTTCGTCTTGTATAAGTTGTAGGTACTTGTTTGCATCGAAGCTACCGTGATATACGAAAGCTGTTGCGCCAAGCATAATTGTCGATAAAAATGGACTCCATATCCACTTTTGCCAACCTGGAGCAGCTGTTGCCCATACTAAATCACCTTCGCGAACAGCTAACCAACTTGCTGCTGCTGTACGTATGTGTGCATAGCCCCAGCCATGTGAATGTACGGCACCTTTCGGCTTACCTGTGGTGCCTGATGTATATGAAAGAAAGGCCATATCGTTCCGACTTGTTGGTACTGCCTCAAATGTCGTACTTTGCTTCTCAGCTAGAGTGTCTAACGTTATCCAACCTTCTTCATCGTTTCCAATTACAAGTTTAGTATTTAGTGCTTGATGGTTACTTGTTATGTGATTGACTTCTGAAGTAAAGGCTTGATAAGCAATTATTGCTTTAGCGTTCGCGTGATTAATACGGTACTCTAAGTCATTGGCGCGAAGCATTTCCGAGCATGGAATTGGCACGATGCCTGCCTTCAAGCAAGCTAAATAAACACAATATGCCTCTGGTAGGCGAGGAATAATTACTAAGGCGCGATCTCCCTTTTGTATACCTAAAGAAGTCAATGCGTTAGCGTATTGATTCATGTGATTAACTAATTGCTCATAGGATAAGACTTGACGAGTTCCTTGTGCATCAATCCATCGAATGGCTTGTCGTAAGGAATCACTAGCATACTTTTCAAGTTCTTGTGTAATGTTGTATTGATCTGGTGCGATTAAATTAATATTTTGAATCCCAGTAGTTTCAACCATGCAAGAAATTCCCCCTTTAAATAAATCACGATATAACTATATACTCTAGAATTATTTTACATATACACGGTTAACATTATCAATACAAAATAATGCTATAAAAGACTAGAAATATGACTTCTTTAAGGAATATTTTGATTAAAAGCTATAAAGTAGGTTCTCTTCCTTCAAAACAATATGGGGAAAAGTGGAAAATAATAAATGCTCGAAAATGTTGATTTTTCATTTATAAATTATGAAATTTGAATTGTAAGAGAAATTCTGTTGCCAAAATCTAAATACCTGCTATAATTATTAATGTACCTAGCGTGCTAGGGAAAATATAGTAGCGTTCCGAAGTAGCTCAGTTGGTAGTAGCACCTGACTGTTAATCAGGTTGTCGCAGGTTCGAGTCCTGCCTTCGGAGCCATTTTTTTTTGCCTTTTTTAGCTAAACTTCTCAAAATACTACTCACAGAATTCATCTACAAAAGAGAAGTATACCCTCACTGATTAATAAATTCTTCCTAAACCAGCACACATAAAATTATAATAGATTCATTTTCTTCTTTACCCAAATATCTTCTTACGATTACAGTCTCTATTTGTATTATTTATATAAGATTATTTTCTGGTTTTATACATAAATTGGTTATAGCGAAATATATATTTTTAGTATGCGCTTTTATTGTTTAGTAGGGAATAATTCATAAATTAAGATGTGAAAATACATTCTGTTGATATATTAAAATAATTATTTTATTTAAACCACGTACTCATTACTGAAGTGCGTGGTTTTTATATTAGATAAACTAGGTATAAACGAGAAAAATGGTGACTTAAGTCAAAAAAATGTATGAAAAATTCCATAATTTAGATTGACAACATTATTCTGCTTAAAGTAATATTCAGAGCATGATGTTAATACACGCTTAGATAGACAAGGGGGAATTCAAGTGGAGCCTATTTTAGAGATAGAGGGCGTATCTTTACAATTTGGTGGCGTTAAGGCATTGGACAATGTCACGTATCATATAAACAAAGGTGAAATATTCTCACTTATTGGTCCTAATGGTGCTGGTAAAACTAGTATGCTAAATTGCATCAGTGGTCTATATCAACCAACAAGTGGCTCTATCCGCTATAAAGGGCAAGAAATCATAAATATGAAGCCCTATGAACGTACAAATCTTGGGATGGCACGGGCATTCCAAAATATTGCTCTGTTCGCACATATGTCGGTACTTGATAACCTGAAGCTAGGTCGTCATTCCTTAATGAATTCAGGTGTGTTTAGTGGTGGATTGTATGTAGGAAAAGCCTCGAACGAAGAGATTACGCATCGTAAGAAGGTTGAAGAAGTAATTGAGTTTCTAGAGCTACAAGATATTAGGCATACACCAGTAGGTACACTTCCTTATGGCTTACAAAAGCGAGTTGAGGTTGGTCGAGCATTAGCTTTAGGACCTGAATTGATCTTGTTAGACGAACCCATGGCAGGCATGAATAATGCAGAGAAGGACATGATGTCGAGTTTTATATTGGATATGCATGAAGTGATGGATACAACTGTAGTATTGATTGAGCACGATTTAGGCATTGTTATGAGCTTATCTGATCATATCGCAGTATTGGATTTTGGAAAACGGATTGGCTTTGGCACACCAAAGGAAATTCAACAAAATCCAGATGTCATTAAAGCGTATATTGGGGAAGAAACCGTTATTTAGGAGGGGGAAGAAAAGTAATGAGTGAAAAAACATTACCTACTCTTTTAGCAGAGCGAGCGAAAAGTGAAGCAAATACAGTTGCCCTAAGACAAAAATACCTTGGCATATGGAATGAAGTATCATGGGCTGATTATGAAAAAAATGTTGAATATTTAGCAATTGCCCTGTCCGAGCAATTTGGTTTTAAGAGTGGTGATAGATTAGCCATTATAGGTGAAAATCGTCCGCAATGGCTTTATGCACAATTAGCAGCACAAAGCTTAGGAGGCGTTTCGGTTGGCGTATATCAAGAATCGTTACCTGATCAGATTGAGTTTTATTTAAATGATTGTAAGGCACGTATTGTTATCGTAGAAGATCAGGAGCAGGTTGATAAATTACTTCAGGTCGAAGATAATTTACCACTAGTTGAGCATATTATTTATTACAATAAGCAGGGAATGCGTCACTATAAGAATGATAAACTACAAGACTTAGATAATCTATTAAGCGTAGGTACTGCTTTAGCAAAGGAAAATCCGAGCTTCTTTACTGAAAAAATGAGCCAGATTAGAGGGAATGACCCCGCTATTATTGCGTATAGCGCTGCGACGACGGGGCGACCAAAGGGGGCTATTCTGACACATTTTAACTTGATTGAGGCTGCTAAAAATCTAGCAAAAGTAGATGAAATGAAAAAGAATGACGACTACTTCTCATTTTTACCGCTTTCTTGGGTACATGAGCAAGTCGTTAGTATTGTTTTGCCATTAATGACTGGCGTAGTCGTGAATTTCCCGGAAAAATCACATACGGTTATGGGGGATTTACGAGAAATAGGCCCACAAACGTTGTTAGCTCCACCAAGAGTTTATCAATCGTTAATGTCGAATTTCAACATTCGCATAGAAGGGGCAGGTTGGTTCAAGCGTAAAGTTTACAAAGTCTTTCAAAAGTATGGTAACAAAAAGGCGCTTGCCACAATTGAGGGCAAGGCATTATCTGCGATGGATAAATTTATGTACTGGTTAGGTGATGCATTTATATTTAGTGCGATACGTGATCATTTAGGGTTGGCAAGGATAAAACGGGCGTACGTTGCAGGTGCGGCACTCCAATCAGATGCTTTTTATTTCTATCATAGTTTGGGTGTGAATTTGAAACAAACATATGGCGGAACTGAAGTCGCGGGGATTGCCTTTGTACAGCACGATAATGCTATTAAACCAGGAAGTTCGGGTGTGCCGATTCCGGATACAGAAGTTAAAGTAGAAGCGGATGGCACGATTTATATGAAAAACAATGCAATTTTTTCAGAATACTTGAATGAAGAGGATAAAAAGTTAGTTGTCGATGGTTGGATTTCATTGGGGGACAATGGCTATCTAGATGAAGATGGGCATCTTCATATTTTAGATAGACAAGAGGATGTTATTACAAATCAAGCGGGTGAGCCGGTTTATCCGAGATTAGTCGAAAATAATTTAAAGTCGAGCGTATATATTCAAGAGGCTGTTTGCTTCGGGAAAGATCGTCCTTATATGACGGCAATTGTTAACATCGATTTAAGTAATGTAGGTCGATGGGCAGACAAAAACCGCATTATATATACTGAATATTCTGACTTATCTAGAAATCCTAAAGTAGCTAAACTAATTGAACAAGAAGTAACAAAGTTGATGGGACAATTACCTCCACATATGAGGGTAATGAAATTCTCCATTTTACACAAACAATTTACGGCTGATCAGGGTGAACTAACTCGTACATTGAAAGTTCGTAGAAAGTTTGTAGAGGAAAAATACCATAAGCTAATGGAAGCCATGTATTCGGATTCTGAAGAAGTATCATTAAGCAGTTCAGAAGTTGAATCGTCGGGTGATGTTAGTTTGACTGTCATTCAGTTAGATATTAAACAGGAGGTGGCTTAAAATATGGTATTTTTCTCTCAAATGCTGATTAATGGAATCGTTGTTGGGAGTATTTATGGGCTAGTAGCACTGGGCTTCGTTTTAATCTACCGAGCAAGTGGTGCGTTAAATATGGCAAATGGCGAGTTTGTCATTATTGGGCCATACATTTGTTTAGTACTCATGACTGCTTACGACATACCATTTTTAGTCGCTTTACTTATTACACTCGTCTTTAGTGCAATACTTGGATTAGCTGTCGAGCGACTAGTCGTACGACCTATTCAAAATGCTCCTGTTATTTCAGTAATAATGGCGACGATTGGATTATCAAGTTTATTAGCTGGTGCAGTTCATATGATTTGGGGACATCAAACTCGTGTGTTTCCACCGATTTTCCCTCCTACGCCGGTTGAAATTGGTGGCGTAATCATTACACCAGTTTATTTATGGTCATTTGTTGTTGTTATTGCACTTCTTATTTTATTTTTACTATTCTTCAAGTTCTCGAAAATGGGAATTGCGATGCGTGCTGTAGCAGATGATCGTACGGCCGCATCATCAATGGGAATTAGTGTGAAGTATGTTTATGCAGCAACATGGACAATTGCAGCGGTAGTTGCGGCAATTGGTGGGGTATTACTTGGCAATATTAATGGCGTAAGTCCAACGATGTCAGCGATTGGTTTAACGGTGTTACCAGTAGTAATTTTGGGTGGTTTAGATAGCGTTTTGGGTGCAATCATCGGTGGCTTTATTATCGGAATATGCCAAAACCTAGCTGGTGGCTATCTTGATCCGCTAGTAGGTGGCGGTTTGAAGGATGTTGTACCTTTCATTATTGTTCTACTAATTTTAATGGTTAAACCACACGGGTTATTCGGAAGTCGAGGAATTGAGAGGGTGTGATGAATTGAGAAATCTATTTGTGAGAGAGTGTGGAAATTACAAAACATCTTATAGTGATGATATGAAACTGTTTGGCACTACCGGTGCGAAAGTACAAGCGTTACTTATTGTTGCAGCAATAGTACTTGTCCCAATGATAGCATCTAATTATTGGGTAGGCTTATTAACACTTTGTGCAATCGCATCCATTGGAGCAATTGGATTAAACATTCTAACGGGCTTCACAGGCCAAATTTCCATTGGGGTGGGCGCTTTCTTAGGTGTAGGTGGCTACGCATCAGCAATTTTGACTTCTACGTACGGCGTAAGTTTTTGGATTTCATTGCCACTAGCGGGGCTAATTACTGCGGTTGTTGGTGGTCTATTCGGAATTCCTTCACTACGTTTAAAAGGCTTATATTTAGCTATTGCGACGTTAGCTGCACAGATTATTATACTATTCGTCATTAGTAGATGGACAAGTGTAACTGGGGGAACTTCAGGTATGACACTAAGTCGTCCTGAGATAGGGTCATTTGCCTTAACAAGTAATACGTCGTACTTCTATTTGAGTATTGTTGTGTTAATTCTCACGATTCTATATGCAACAAATTTATTAAGAACGCGCGTAGGACGAGCTTTCTTAGCTGTTCGGGATCGTGATATTGCAGCGCAAATTATGGGCATCAACTTGTTCCAATATAAAGTTATGGCCTTTGCAATTAGTTCTTTTTTTGTAGGGATTTCAGGTGCTTTATTAGCACATTACACAATGATTGTAAGTCCAGAGTTGTACAACTTTCAAGTATCGATCGAATACTTGGCTATGGTTCTAATTGGAGGCTTAGGTAGTGTGTTTGGTTCGATTTTAGGGGCAGTATTTATTACCTTATTGCCTGTTGGATTAAGCACGATGGTTGATATTTTAACGGTTTACATGCCGGATTTATATCAAATTTTATCGGCCTTCAAAGAGTTTGTATTCGGTATTGTTATTATTCTGTTTTTAATTTTTGAACCAGGTGGTCTAGCTCATATTTGGTTAAATATGAAGAAGTACTTTAAGTTATGGCCGTTCTCTTATTAATAGAATTGACTGGGGAAAAATAAAAAATAATTAAAACAAAGACAAGGGGGAGTTAGTTTGAAAAACAACAAGTTATTATGGGCATTAATGGGGATTATGATGCTATTCGTTTTAGCAGCATGTTCAGGAGATGATTCAGAAGGAAGTTCTTCTGAGGGTTCTAAATCAGAATCAGCAGGTGGTGGAGGTAACCCGGATAATCGTACAGTAGTTATCGGTGGGATATATGATATTACTGGAGGAACTGGTGATGTGGGTACGCCTTATGCAGAAGGAGAAAAAGCGTACTTTGAGCATTTAGAAGCAAAGGGTGGCGTTGAAGGCTTAAACCTTAAATTAATAGGTAAAGACTATGCATATCAAATTCCAGAAGCGCAAAAAATCTATCAAGAGTTACGTGATAAAGAAAAAGTATCAGCAGTACTAGGTTGGGGAACGGGTGATACAGAGGCATTACGTCAGCAAGTTGGGACAGATCAACTTCCGTACTTCTCTGCTTCTTTCTCTGAAAATTTAAAGGATATTAAAGAAAGTCCATATAACTTCTTAATCGCGGCCTCATACTCAGATCAAGGCCGTACAATTTTACAATGGATTAAGGAAAACCACAAAGGTGACAACCCAACTGTAGCGTTATTATACAATGATAGTGCATTTGGTCGCTCACCAATTGAAGATATTAAAAAATACGGTAAAGAAATCGGTGTTGAAATTGTAGATGAGCAAGTAATTGATGTTAAAGCAACTGAGGCACAATCTCAATTATTAAATATGAAAAAGAAAAAACCTGACTATGCGATTATTAATCAAACTTGGTCTGCGACTGCAACAATTTTACGTGATGCAAAAACTTTAGGTCTTGATACGCAATTTATGGGTCTGAACTGGGCATCTGGTGAAGGTGTAATTGATATTGCTGGTAAGGATGTTACAGAAGGATACATTGGGATTTTATCTCACGCATTCCCATATGAAGATTTCCCAGGTATGGTAGAAGTAAAAGAATACTTAGATTCAAAAGGCAAAAAAGTTGAGGACATTAATCAAAAGTTCATTCAAGGTTGGATTGCTGCAAAAATTATGGTAGAAGGTGTTAAAATTGCAGCTGAGAAAAACCCAGAAGGCGACATTACAGGTGTACAAATTCGCGAAGGTCTTGAAACTTTAAATAACTTTGATTTAGGTGGATTAGCTGCACCTCTAACATTTACTTCCGATAACCATGCTGGTACAGAGCAGACACGTCTTGGTATTGTAAAAGACGGTAAGTGGGAGCAACTTACAGATTACAGAAGCTATAAGTAAACAACTGATACGAATAAACGGTAGACAAGCTCCTTAAAAGTAGGAGCTTTGTCTATATTGCAAGGGAAAAGGGGGACTTCTATGCTTCAGGTAAATAATGTGGAAGCGGTGTATTCGAAGATTATTTTGGCATTAAAAGGGATGTCCCTTCATGTGCCTGAGGGGAAAATTGTAGCATTGTTAGGTAGTAATGGAGCTGGCAAGTCCACAACATTAAAAGCCATTTCGGGATTGCTTTCTGGCGATGGTGGGCAAATTACGGATGGTACAATAGAGTTTCAAGGGAAAAAAATAAATGGTATTACGCCCGATGTACTTGTGAAGAATGGCATTTTCTTAAGTATAGAAGGGCGACGTGTGTTTAAAGATTTAACGGTTGAGGAAAACTTAATTGCAGGGGCATATACACGTAAAGATCGTTCGAATATTAAAGGAGATATTGAGAAAATTTATGGTTATTTCCCAAAGCTTCGAGCATTAGCACCAAGAAAAGCAGGGTTCCTTTCAGGTGGTGAACAGCAAATGTTAGCAATAGGTCGTGGAATTATGGCCAAGCCGAAATTGCTGTTACTAGATGAGCCTTCTCTAGGAATTGCACCATTACTTGTAAAAGAAATTTTCCAAAATATAAAAAAGATTAACCAAGAGGAAGGCACTTCTATATTAGTAGTAGAACAAAATGCCAATGTTGCATTATCTATTGCTGATTATGGTTATATTATGGAAAGTGGACGAGTTGTCATGCAAGGTGATCCTGCAACATTGCTATCTGATAAAGACATTAGTGAGCACTATTTAGGGATTGGTAAAGAAGGAGAGAAGAATTATAAAGAAGGAAAAATATTTAGACGTCGCCAAAGAATTGTCTGGTAACCCACGTCTTAATATTTTTGAGTTATAATTAGGCTGCTTATGACCGGATTAGACAGGTTTAAGTAGTCTAGTTTTTGTGTACACGCTTTTAATTAACAAAAAAGAAGATGAAAAAATTATTCACATTATATAGGAAGAAAAGCGTGGAATATTCCAATTAAAAAGTTTAGCAGAAAAAACTTTTTAAAAAGGGTTGCATTAGTGAAAAAAAGCTGATAATATAAGTCTTGTCCTGTTAAAGACAGCAAATAATTAAACGAACGGCCCCTTGGTCAAGCGGTTAAGACACCGCCCTTTCACGGCGGTAACACGGGTTCGAATCCCGTAGGGGTCACCAATTTTTATTAGCATTGTAGTAATGCAAAGGCCTAAAAGAATAAATAAACTGTTAAGAAATAACACCTGTTTTTATGGAGGATTAGCTCAGCTGGGAGAGCATCTGCCTTACAAGCAGAGGGTCGGCGGTTCGAGCCCGTCATCCTCCACCATATAGTGTTTATTTCGGAGGGGTAGCGAAGTGGCTAAACGCGGCGGACTGTAAATCCGCTCCTTAGGGTTCGGCGGTTCGAATCCGTCCCCCTCCACCAGTTTTATTTAGAATGTTTGGGGTATAGCCAAGCGGTAAGGCAACGGATTTTGATTCCGTCATGCCCTGGTTCGAATCCAGGTACCCCAGCCATTTTCTTTTATGAGCCATTAGCTCAGTTGGTAGAGCATCTGACTTTTAATCAGAGGGTCGAAGGTTCGAGTCCTTCATGGCTCACTTTTATATAAAATATTCAAAAGTGTATCATTAACTACAAATACAAATCTCTTACTGAAAACAGTAAGGGGTTTTTTTTCGCTTATAAATGTCAGAGTAATAAACTGAAGGGAATTTGTTCCTTTATCTGAATACTACTTTGGATAAATATTCATAATCATGGAGAGTTGAGCCAATTGTGTTATAGGCTTTACAATAAGTGTACAACACAGAGGGGGTATAGAATGGTGAATAAAAAAACTATCTCTATTATTGGTGTACCTACAGATTATGGGCAGGCACGACGTGGGGTGGATATGGGACCAAGTGCAATTAGATATGCGGGTGTTGTGGAACGTCTCGAGGCAATTGGGCATACGGTCCAAGATCAAGGAGATATTCGTGCTAGCCAGAAGCGGGAAAAAGCAACAATTGATATGCGACTATTAAATTTAGAAGAAGTTATAGATGTGAGTACTTCTTTAGCAAACCGTGTTCATGAGGCTGTAACTGAAAAAAAATTTCCGCTAGTACTTGGTGGTGATCATAGCATAGCGATTGGCACGCTTGCTGGACTTGGTGATCATTTTAAAAATCTAGGAGTTATATGGTTCGATGCACATGCAGATTTAAATACGCCAGATACAACACCATCTGGCAATATTCACGGGATGCCACTTGCAGTTAGTATTGGTATTGGTCATGAACGTCTTGTACAAATTCGTAAATATGCCCCGAAGATTAAGCCTGAAAATGTCATTATCATTGGAGCGCGCTCTGTGGATCCGGGCGAACGGGAGCTTATTCGTGAACTAGGGATTAAAGTATACACAATGCATGAAATTGACCGCCTTGGGATGGCACTTGTAATGGAGGAAGCGATATCTTATTTAAAGGGGCTTGCAGTAGATGGCTTACACTTGTCCCTTGATTTAGATGGGCTGGATCCGCTGTACACACCGGGTGTTGGAACACCGGTGCCTGGTGGAATGACCTATAGAGAAGGGCATTTGGCTATGGAAATGATTCAAGAGTCGGGTATGTTGACGTCAGCTGAATTTGTAGAAGTAAATCCAATTTTAGATGAGAAAAATAAAACGGCGGACGTAGCGGTAGAGCTTATGGGGTCACTATTCGGGGAGACACTAGTTTAAATGAAATTGTAAAATAATTGCTTTCATCAATGATACAATAAAAATCTTTTGTTATAATTAAAATTAGAATGAAACTTTTCTAAACGTTAAGTCGTATAGTATAAGACAGTTGTAAAGGTGGAGAAGTCAACACAATGGATGCGTTAGTAAACAAAAGAATAAAACAAGTGCTAAAAGGCGATCAAAACGCATTTGCCGATATTGTGAGTCTCTATCAGCACAAACTGTACCAAGTATGCTATCGTATGCTAGGCAATAAACAAGAGGCCGAGGATATAGCGCAAGAGGCGTTTGTTCGTGCATATATGAATTTGCATACTTTTGACCAAAAAAGAAAATTCTCGACGTGGCTGTATCGTATAGCGACGAACCTTTGCATCGACCGTATTCGAAAGAAAAAGCCTGATTATTATTTAGATGCGGAGATCTCTGGTACGGAAGGGCTTGATATGTATTCACAAATCGCTGCAGAGGATCAGTTACCAGAAGAGACGCTTGAACAAATGGAGTTACAAGAGCGTATTCAATATGAAATAGGTCGTTTACCTGATAAATATCGCTCAGTCATAGTATTAAAATATATCGAAGAATTATCGTTGCAAGAGATTAGTGAGATTTTAGATATGCCTCTTGGAACAGTAAAAACAAGAATTCACCGCGGTCGTGAAGCATTACGGAAACAATTAAACAATCTGTAGGAGGGGAAGCGTCATGAATATTTGTCCAGAGCATATTATAGAATATATGCATGATTATTTAGACGGTGACATTAGTCGTGAGCATGAGCAAGAGTTAAAGCAACATTTGCATACGTGCGTCGATTGCAAGCAACTTATGCATGAATTAAGTGAAACAATCGCCTTTGTGAAGAGTGCTTCCCATATTACAGCACCTCCGCATTTTGAATCAGCAGTGATGGCTCGCTTACCGAAACCGAAAAATCGCGTAGGTATGCAAAAATGGATTCGTCGCCATCCGATGTTCGTGGCAGCAGCAGTATTTTGCTTGTTTATGAGTGCAACTTTACTTGGAAGCTTTAGAAATGATCAGCATTTTTCTGTGACAAAACAGCCGAATTTAGTCGTCGAAGGTCAAACGGTTATTGTGCCAAAAGGTGAAATTGTAAAGGGTGATATAGTTGTAAAAAACGGTGATTTAGTCGTTGAAGGTGAAGTAGATGGTAATGTAACGGTCATTAATGGTCAATACATGGCATCATCAGCTGTTGTTACAGGCCAAATCGAAGAAATCGACCAAGCCTTTGAATGGCTTTGGTATACAATTAAAAACTCTGTCAAAGATGCGTGGACATTCGCAGATGAAGAGGAAACTAAATAATACTTTGGTACGTCCTACAAGATAGCACGTATGAGAGGTTTTCAAAGTCTACTCTTTTGGGTGGACTTTTTTCTTGAAAAAAGTTACATTTGATAAGAATATGCTATACTTAGAGTGTATGGATTCGCAATGAAAAGTGGGGGATGCCACGTGCAAATTATCGAGCAATTCACGGATTTAACGCCAGTGAATATTGTTATTAACTTTTTAGATGTACTGCTGGTGTGGTACGTTATTTATAAAATTTTAACCCTCATTAAAGGTACGAAAGCAGTTCAATTATTAAAAGGGATATTTGTTATTATTATTGCGCGCATCGTAACAGATTTTATAGGGTTACAGACATTAGGTTGGATGCTAGAACAAGTAATTACCTTTGGTTTCTTAGCGATTATAATTATTTTCCAACCAGAAATTCGTCGAGGTCTTGAACAAATCGGGCGAGGAAAGCTATTCCAACGCTCAACTAGTCAGGAAGAAGAAGAAGAAACAAGGCTTATTGAGTCAGTGAAGAAATCTGTCAGTTATATGGCGAAACGTCGTATTGGTGCACTGATTTCCATTGAAAAAGAAACCGGCTTGAATGAATATATTGAGACGGGTATTGGTTTAAATGCAGATATTACCTCTGAATTACTCATTAACATTTTCATCCCAAATACGCCACTACATGATGGGGCAGTCATTATGCAAAAAGATAAGGTAACGGCTGCTGCATGTTACTTGCCGCTATCTGAAAGTCCTTTCATCTCAAAAGAACTAGGTACGCGTCACCGAGCAGCACTCGGTTTAAGTGAAGTGACAGATGCAATTATCGTTATTGTCTCAGAAGAAACTGGTGCGATTAGTATTGCCATAAACGGTAACTTGCACCGTAACCTTTCTCTAGAGGAGTTCGGAACGCTTTTACGTAGGATGTGGTTCGGGGTAGCGGAAGAGTCTAATACATCCTCTAAGCTGACTTGGAGGGGGAAAAAGAATGGATAAAATGATAGATAATCCAAGGATATTACGGATCATTTCGCTTTTCTTAGCTTGTTTATTTTTCTTCTCTGTTCGAACAGAGCTAGCTAACAATGAAAAACCAGCTGCGAATGAGATAGTTGAAGTGATTCGGGACGTACCGTTAGAGGTGTTTTATGATGATGAAAGCCTTATTGTGACTGGTTTACCCAAAACGGTAAATGTGACAATTAAAGGCCCACAGACCTTTGTACTGTCAGCGAAATATGCAAGGGATTTTTCGGTTTTTGTGGACTTAAATCATCTATTAATGGGTGAACATAAGGTGGAGTTAAAGTACGAAAATATTTCAGAAAAATTAGAAGTAACATTAGACCCTCCAACAGTTGATGTGAAAATAGAAGAGAAGATTACGCAAGAATTCCGTGTCGATCCAGAGATGAACCATCGATTAATCGATGAAGGTTATGTGATAAAAGGTAAGACCGCTAAACCGACCACTGTTTTTGTGACGGGTGCAAAAAGCACGATTGAGAGCATTAGTTATGTAAAAGCAACTGTAACAGGGGAAAAGGGTATAAAAGAGTCATTTTCACAAGAAGCGGCTGTAAAGGTACTGGATCGAGATTTGAATAAATTAGATGTAATCATTGAGCCTGGGACTGTAAACGTACAGGTGGACATTGCTGCATACAGTAGGGAGTTGCCACTCGCTATTGTTCAGACTGGTACGGCACCTGAAGGCGTCACGATTAATGAGCTGACAACTGATGTGAAAAAGGTGGAGGTATTTGGTAAAAAGTCGATTATTGATGTACTTAGCGAAATAATAGTTGAAGTAGATCTAGCGAAAATTACTGAAGCTAAAACATATGAATTCGAAGTGAAATTACCAGAAGGCGTGACGAAAGTAACTGAACAAAAAATTAAAGTAAAAGCAGATGTTACAAAGGTAGAAGTGGTTCCTCCAGTGAGTTCAGAGGAAACTGATACTACTGTAATAATAGAGGATATTGATTCTTAGGCAATAACTGACTATAATTTTAAAGTTACTAGTAAACGAATTAAAAATAAGACTTTTTCCAAAAGTAAGCAGATGAGCATATTACCGTTCAAATTGACGGGGGGTATTACGGCTCGTCCCTGCGTTGAAGGAGAGAAAAATAAAAATGGGTAAATATTTTGGAACTGACGGCGTCCGTGGCGTCGCGAATAGTGAATTAACACCAGAATTTGCATTTAAACTAGGCCGAATAGGTGGATATGTTTTAACGAAGGATGCAAAGGATCGTCCAAAGGTATTAATTGGTCGCGATACACGTATTTCAGGTGAAATGCTTGAAGGTGCACTTGTAGCGGGCCTATTATCAATCGGTGTAGAAGTAATGCGACTTGGTGTTATTTCAACACCAGGAGTAGCTTATTTGACTCGTATTATGAGTGCGGATGCAGGCGTCATGATTTCAGCCTCACATAACCCAGTTGCCGACAATGGTATTAAATTCTTTGGTCCGGATGGCTTCAAGTTAACAGATGCTCAAGAAGCAGAAATCGAAGCAGTTTTAGATGCTGAAACAGATACATTACCACGCCCGATTGGTGCAGACATAGGCTCTGTTAGTGATTATTTCGAGGGTGGACAAAAATATATTCAATACTTAAAACAAACTGTAGATGAAGAGTTTTTAGGTATTCATGTAGCGTTAGATTGTGCTCATGGTGCAACATCTTCATTAGCGACTCATTTATTTGCAGATTTAGAAGCAGATATTTCAACAATGGGTGCTTCACCAACAGGGATAAATATTAATGAAGGTGTTGGCTCAACACATCCAGAAGGTTTAGCTGCATTTGTAACAGAAAAAGGCGCCGATGTTGGTTTAGCGTTTGATGGCGACGGCGACCGTTTAATCGCAGTAGATGAAACAGGAACTATTGTAGATGGCGATCAAATTATGTTCATCATTGGTAAATACCTAAATGCACAAGGTCGACTGAAAAAAGATACAGTCGTGTCTACTGTCATGAGTAACATGGGCTTCTACAAAGCTGTTGAGGAGAATAACATGCATAGCGTGCAAACAGCTGTAGGTGACCGTTATGTGGTAGAAGAAATGCGTGCAAATGATTACAACCTTGGTGGTGAACAATCAGGTCATATCGTATTCCTAGATTACAACACAACTGGTGATGGATTACTAACAGGTATTCAACTTGTGAATATTATGAAAGCAACAGGCAGAAAATTGTCTGAGCTTGCGTCAGAAATGACGATCTTCCCACAACGTTTAGTAAACGTACGTGTGACAGACAAGCATGCAGTAACAGAAAATGCAAAAGTTGCAGCTGTTATTGCAGAAGTTGAAGCTGAAATGGCTGGCAATGGTCGTATTTTAGTACGTCCTTCTGGTACTGAGCCGTTAGTACGTGTAATGGTTGAGGCTTCAACTGAAGCAGATTGTGAAAACTACGTAGAACGTATTGCGAACGTTGTGCGTACTGAGATGGGCTTAACAGAATAATACCAGAAAGCGGCTTCCTCCATTTTTATGAAGGAAGCCGTTTTTTTGTAATATAGAGGCTCAATATTGCTTGGGAAATAATTGGCTTTAGCTTAAAAAGTGCGGTAATTCTTATGGGAAATTAATGAGAGCGCTAACATTAGAGGATCTATTTGACTAATGAACTACTTTTAAGTATGATGGAAATGCTATTGGAACGGAACTAGTGTTGCGTAACATACAATAGTGTATATGCGCTAAGGAGGATAGGATATAAGCGTCATAAGGAAAACAATTATAGCGCCTGAGCTGAGGAAATTGGACGAATATGCATTCTCAGCAGACGAGGTGGAGGTTTATCGAAAATTCGGCGGATGCCTCCCGGTCGTATTACCCGATCGTCATTTTTTATCTCGAAAACATTCAAGTGATTGAATAGACAGAGGATAAAAAAGGTAGTTTAAATGCAAAAGATAATACGATGTTTTAGCTATCAAATGACCAATCGTTCATAAGAGATGAATGTGGTTGAATTGTGCTCACTTGTCTATGTCCATTTCTATGTGAAGAGAAATGGATGCTTATTTGTGACCACATAAAAAATTTGATCAGTTAAAGCTTAGTTTGTCATTGCATTCATTATGAATGATATCGGAGGATACAAATTATGTGTGGAATTGTAGGTTATATTGGTGAATTAGATGCTAAGGAAATTTTATTAAAAGGCTTAGAGAAGTTAGAATACCGTGGTTATGACTCGGCAGGTATTGCTGTACGCCACGAGGATGGGGTAACTATTTTTAAGGAAAAAGGGCGTATTGCTGATTTACGTGAAGCCGTTGACGAAGATGTTGCTGCAAACACTGGTATTGGTCATACACGCTGGGCAACACATGGCGTGCCAAACCGTTTAAATGCGCACCCTCATCAAAGTACATCAGGACGTTTTACGCTGGTACACAATGGTGTAATTGAAAACTATCACCTGTTACAAAAAACGTATCTTAAAGGCATCCCGATGAAATCTGATACAGATACAGAAGTCATCGTACAATTAGTGGAATTATTCGTGAAGGACGGTCTTGACACAGAAGGTGCGTTCCGTAAAACACTATCACTTTTACACGGCTCTTATGCACTTGCTCTTTTAGATGCAGAAGATGCTGACACTATTTTTGTAGCGAAGAACAAATCACCACTTCTTGTTGGCGTAGGTGAAGGCTTTAACGTTATTGCATCAGATGCAATGGCGATGTTACAAGTAACAGACCAATTCGTGGAGTTACATGATAAAGAGATTGTCCTGGTACACAAAAGAAGTGTATACATTTCTAAACTAGATGGTACACAAGTAGAGCGTGCACCTTATACAGCAGAGCTTGATATGAGCGATATTGAAAAAGGAACGTACCCTCACTATATGCTAAAAGAAATGGATGAACAGCCAACTGTTATCCGTAAAATTATTCAAGCTTATGAAGTAGAAGATGGCCAATTAGCGATTGATACAGACATTTTGCAAGCATTACAAGCAGCAGACCGTCTTTACATTATTGCAGCAGGCACAAGTTATCACGCTGGTTTAATCGGTAAACAATATTTCGAAAAAATGGCGGGTATCCCAGTAGAGGTTCATATCTCAAGCGAATTCGGCTACAACATGCCACTACTATCTGAAAAACCATTATTTATCTTTATCACACAATCAGGTGAAACAGCAGATAGCCGCCAAGTGCTTGTGAAAATTAAAGAGCTTGGCTACCCAACATTGACAATTACAAACGTACCTGGCTCAACACTGTCACGTGAAGCCGACCATACGCTATTGTTACATGCTGGTCCTGAAATCGCTGTTGCTTCAACAAAAGCTTATGTGGCACAGGTTGCAGTACTTGCCTTAGCGGCCTACGTAACAGCACAAGCTTCAGGCAAAGATTTAACGTTTGATTTAAAACAAGAGCTTGCGATTGCAGCAAATGGTATTCAAACAATTATCGACTCTAAAGATGTTCTAGAAGATATTGCAGAGGATTACTTAAAAATCGCACGCAATGCATTCTTCATCGGCCGTAATATCGATTTCTATGTTAGCCTTGAAGGAGCTTTAAAGCTTAAAGAAATCTCTTATATTCAAGCAGAAGGTTTCGCAGGTGGAGAGCTTAAACATGGAACGATTGCACTGATTGAAGAAGGTACACCAGTATTTGCTCTTGTAACACAAGAAGCGGTATCTTTAAATATTCGTGGTAATGTCAAAGAAGTAGCTGCACGTGGTGCATATCCATGCATTATCGCAATGGCAGGTGTGGATGAAGACGGCGACCGCCTAGTGATTCCACAAGTAAATGAGTTTTTAACACCGCTTGTATCGGTTGTGCCATTACAGTTGATTAGCTATTATGCAGCCTTACACCGCCGTTGTGACGTTGATAAGCCTAGGAATTTGGCGAAATCGGTGACTGTGGAATAAGGAAAGTAGTATGTGTTTAAAACATTGTAGATTTGAAATAAAGTCGCGATGTTTATAAAAAAGATGCGATGTTTAAAATAAAGTCGCGACGATTGTAAAAAAGTTGCGAAGCTTTACCCCTTTGGTTATTATTTAGCCAAAGGGGTGTTTTTTATGTCTAAAAGAACTAGAACATCTAAAGTTGAAAAGTGGATTAAAGAAGGTCGTGGCTCGGGAATTGGTGCCGATTATAAACCGTGGTTAAATATTCAAGATGTTTCCTCATTGGGAAGATCCACTCGTTTAAAAGGGATTAAAACAAAAAGGCAGCACGAATTTTTATCAGATTTGGAACGAAACTACTTTTATTTAACAGAATATTCGGATTTTATTGTTGATATTCGAGAACAATTTCCTTTATTGCCGTTGGAAGAAACAATTGTCATTGCTGATGAATTAGGTCTAAAACATCCTACAGACCCTAAAACGAATGAGCCAATTGTAATGACAACGGATTTTTTATTAACGGTAGAAAAAGGAAATGGGTTAGTAGAGCTTGCACGAACAATAAAAATGAAAGATGAGCTACTAAAACAACGAGTTATTGAAAAGTTTGAGATTGAACGAGTTTATTGGGAGCGAAGGCAAATTGATTGGGGCATTGTAACAGAGTTGGAGATTCCTAAAGAAATGGCTCGGAATATTAGCTATATTCATGATTATTATGATATTCAACAATATGATGCATTTCAAAATATGAACCAACAGCATATTGAAGATTTAGCAATGGCACTGTTACAAAGTATATTAAGTGAAAGCAAAAACATTAGAGAAGTTACAAATGTATTTGATAAAGAGACACATATGCCCTTAGGAAGTGGTATGACGCTATTCTATCATTTACTTGCACAGAAAATTATTCGGGTAGACATGTTAGAGCTGTTAAACGTGGAACAAATAGTTGTTATTCAATCAATAGATGAAAGCAAGTTGAAGAAGGTGAAATACGGTTGATTTATATTAATCAAGTACTTCAATATACAGCAGATTCACAACGCATTCGTATTATTGAAATTGAAGAATCGTACGCCTATGTAGTTAATATCGACACAACGAGTGCTATGCCTAAAAGAGAGCTATATAGCCATTTAGAGATAGAGCTTGAGCAAGGTGAATTATTGAGAATAAGCGATCCTTTTGCAAAAGCAATTCCAGATGATGAATTAACGTCTGTTCAAATTAGCAAACGAGATGAGGACTGGGCAACTGTAGAAAATTTTATCCTCCCTAATATGAAAGAGCTACTAAAGAAAAAGGGACGTGAAGTAAAAATAGTAGAGATTACCGCCGAGAGTGGACTAGGCAAAACAAAGGTGAAAAAACTGCTAAGTCGCTATTGGCAACGTGGTATGAATAAAAATGCTATGTTACCCGATTACGCAAACTCGGGTGGTCGAGGGAAGACTAAAAATCTTAGCAATGATAAGGTTGGTCGCCCGCGTAGAGTAACTGTAAACGGTGAATATCGAAGTGGCATTAATATAACTGAGGAGATTAAGACGCAATTTGAACATGCCATTAATAAATACTACCGCAAAGCCAATAACTATTCGTTAAAAGATGTATACCATTTTATTTTGCGTGATTTTTATGCAGACCGTTATAAAGAAGATGGAGAAATTCAATATCGTATTTGGGAAGCGAATCGTATTCCTTCATATCATCAATTTTACTACTGGTTTAAAAAGCTTGAAGACCCTAAAAAAGATATTGAATTTCGTAAAAGTGCTAAGGAATACGAGTTAAAACATCGTCCTATTTTAAGTAATTCTAAAGTTGAAACAAACGGACCTGGCACACGCTTTCAAATAGATGCAACGATTGCGGATATTTATTTGGTCAGCTCTTTTGATATAAATCGAATTATAGGTAGACCTGTTATTTATGCAATTATTGATGTATATTCACGAATTGTTACAGGAATATACGTAGGCTTAGAAGGCCCATCATGGTTAGGTGCAATGATGGCTTTAGATAATATGGTTGCTAGTAAAGTCGAATTTTGTAAGCAATACGATATTGATATTACCGAGGAGCAATGGCCGACGTATCATTTGCCTGAAATTATTATCGCAGACCGTGGTGAATTTGAAGGCTATGCAGTAGCTGGTCTTATAAATAATTTAAATATCAAAATCGAAAATACAACTGCATATCGTGGGGATTTAAAAGGTATCGTTGAGCGTAAATTCCGTACGATTAATGGCAAAGTAAAACAAAAAGCGCCTGGTGCTATTCAAAAAGAATATCGAGAGCGTGGAGATAGGGATTATAGGCTCGATGCTACGCTGAATTTAAAAGAGTTTACGGCATTAATCATTACGATGATGCTGCAGCATAACCATAAAATCATTGATAAGTATCCAATGGAAAAAGCGATGATTACAGATGGCATTG
The DNA here is from genome assembly GCF_044762775.1 of Lysinibacillus sp. NPDC096418. NCBI lineage: Bacteria > Bacillati > Bacillota > Bacilli > Caryophanales > Bacillaceae > Lysinibacillus > Lysinibacillus sp. NPDC096418. The sequence continues at coordinate 160,679 of NZ_JBIWEY010000004.1, read as the reverse complement.
TGCCAACTCCTATAAATTTATGGAACTGGGGTATTCAAAATCGGAAAGGTCGTCTTCGAACAGTAGATAGGGATATTTTACGTTTAAATGTGTTGCCTCGTGGTAAAGCCACAATTTCACGAGCAGGTATCAAGTTCAAAAGTTTATTATATGGATCAAAGCGAGCAATCGAAGAACAATGGTATGCAAAGCTGAAAAACAAAAGTATTGATATTGTGTATGATCCACGTCATTTAGACAAAATTTATATCCCGAATGATAACGGAATGGATTATGAATCGTGCATTTTATTAGAGCCCAGCCAGCAATATAAATTGGACTTTTTAGAAGAAGTTGTTTTCCAGCAACAACTACGAAATGAATTAGAGGAAGAGGAACGCTCTAAGCAAGTGCAACTGACAATTAATACAGATACGATGATGGATCAAATTATTAAGGCAGCAGAGCAAAAGAAAAAACAAGCCCTACATCAACCAACAAGTAAAAAAGAAAAACTAGCTGCGATTCGAGATAATAAAGCGAATGAAAAACAAGCTAATCGCGAGGAAGAAAAATTTGATTTGTCACCCATTTTAGCTGAACAATCAACAGAAATCATAGATTTTACATCAAGAATAAAGCTAGAAGAGCAACCACAAAAGAAGTCACCTTCACGTCTTATGGAAAAATTAAAGAGGAAGCGAGATGAGGAATTTGGAAAAGATGAATAATGTCGTCTTAAAAGGAGATATGGAAGAAGCCAGTTATAAGACTCAAATGCTTACTGAATATGCTCATAATCCCTTTATTGAAGCACTACCGCCAATCTTTGATGAAGATGATGTGTTGGATCGTTTTATGGTGACGCCACGTATTAGTGAACAAGATAAGAAAAGTGCAGCGAATATTCGTTATCATGTTTTAAAACGTGTGAAAAACTTCATTCAGCCGTTGCCAATCCATTTTGAAGTAGAGCGCCGGTTATCGACTTTGATTCGTCGTGGTTATTTAGCTCGAAATCCGTTAGATAAATCATTCCTTGAACGGATTCGAATATTGCATCACCTACGTGAGGATGAAGAGCAGGCACATCAATATATTGATGAACGCTTAAACCATATTCGTTCAACAGCAGATAGTCTATCGATTATTGGCATCTCGGGTATCGGTAAAACAACTGCAATTGAACGTTTGTTGTTAATGTATCCTCAAGTCATTAAGCATGAATTGTATGGAGGTCATCCTTTTAATCGCACTCAAATCGTTTGGCTTAAAATAGATTGTCCTTATGACGGTAGTTTATCGACCTTATGTAAAAGTTTTTTCAAAGCAATTGATGATTTATTAGGTACACGTTATTTAGAGAAATTTGGTTATTTAAACCGTGTTACCTCAACAATGTTATTACACATGACATCATTAGCGAGTATGTACGGGATTGGCGTTCTTGTCATTGATGAAATTCAGCATTTGCTACATTCAAAAAATGACCAGGAAGAAATGCTAAATTTCTTTGTGACATTATCAAACACAGTAGGAATACCAACTGTGTTAATTGGTACCTCGAAAGCACAACAACTATTTAAAGGAAACTTCCGACAAGCTCGTCGCGCAGCAAGTGATGGTTCAATTATATGGGATCGTATGGAAGAAGATAGTGAAGAATGGGAATTCTTCTTGGAAACTCTATGGGCATTTCAATGTTTAAAGATTCATTCGGAACTAACAGAAGAGTTAAAAAAAACATTTTATGAAGAATGCCAAGGAATTACTTCGGTAGCAGTTAACTTGTTCATCTTAGCTCAAGAAAGAGCTTTATTTGATGAAGCAAATGGAGATGAAAGAATTACACCGAAAGTAATAAAGAAAACAGCAAGAGAAGATATGAAAATTATCCAACCTATGATGAATGCATTACGTACAAATGACTTGAAGGCAATGTATATGTATGAGGATATTATGATTAACCTAGACGATCTTATGATTAATCATAAGAAGAACACCGAATATGAGGGCAAAGTTAAGGACGCTATGAAAGAACGTCAAAATACCCTTATATACAGACGACTAGAGATAGCGGAAAACCTCAACAGGCAATCACAACCTGTGGCAAACATATGATAATTTAACTGATATTATAGATGATGACGAAGCAAGGGTTTCTGCACCTGGAGAGAATTTTTTAGGTTTGACAGTTGGTGCAATAACACGCGAAAATCATCCTCTAAGTATTTCAAGGGCTAAAGAGCTGTCTCCTTTTAGTAGAATTGGACTTGGTTTTTGCGGAACAACAAAACCAGATTTAACATATCCAGGTGGTAATATATTCATAAGCGAAAATAAGCACTTTATTGCTGGAAACTCTGCTGCATATGTAATTAATAAATATGGCTTTTTAGAGGCTGAATTTGGAACTAGTTTTTCTGCTCCTATAGCGGCAGCTGATCTTGCTATATTAACACAAGACATCCCAGGAGGAAATCCTTTGGTTGCTAAAGCGCTATTGTTACATCATGCAGAGCTTTCTTCTCCTATGTTTAATCTACAGATAAATCAACAAGAAGATATATGTCAAAAGTTGTATGGTAAGGGCATAGGAAATGGATATAATTCTAAATACTCTCAGTCTGGAAGGGCGACGTATATAAGAGCTGGAAAAATGTCGAGATTAATTAAAGAACGAGTCCAATTTTATATGCCTACAACACTTTCAGGTTATTCCAAAAGAAAAACAAGTATTGCAAACGTTAAAGTTACTTGTTTATGTTTACCTCCTGTAAGTTCGAATAAAGGATATGAATATTTAAGAGCATATATAGATACTTCTTTTCATTGTATTAATTCGAATGGTAATGATGAAACTAGAAACCCTCAAGGTAAGCAAGGTAGAGAAAAGTGGCACAATATACATCATTTCTCTCAGGTGTTTTCTACCTTCAATCCGGGCGACTGGCAAATTTGGCTTCAGTTATACTCCAAACCAGAGATCCAAAACGATACGGAGATTGAATATGTATTAATAGTAACCATTGAAGACTTGTCTGGTTATAATGCTGATATTTATGGGGGAATTGAAACAGAAGCTTTTGGAAGATTCCATGTACTTAACGAAGTTAGGGAAGAAGTTGAAATTGAAGGGTAATAAAGAAAATATACAGAGGGCAATAATATGCTCTCTGTATATTTATAAATTAAATGTTTTCAGTTTTCTTCTTTTTTAGCTGTAGCTTTACTCCTGCTTCCCCTGAGAGACCAACAAATAATTTTGTGACCCCATTGGTTTTAGCAGCTCCTTTTATATGTACTTCAATAGTATCTAGTTCATACCCTAAGTATTGATTAGCGAATTCTGAGATGGCAGAAGGGCTAATTGGAACTTGTTCTTCTAATATTATACCAGTTGATGGACCATATTCGTTAACTGCTTCTTCCTGTGTCTGTATTTGGGGCATCATTAAAACTACTTTATCTTCATTACTCATAACTATATCCTCCCTGAATAAGATTATTTAATACTATTATACTATTTTTTACAGTGAATTGAAAATTTTAGTGATCATTCAGAAATAAAATTTAAATTGTATATAGAATTAAGAAGATAGCTAAATTCGAAAAGTGTTTAATAATGAGATAGAAAAACCAAAAGATTGTAAATTTGTTTAGTCTGGTTAAACCTGATGAAAAAGTATATTTATTATAAAAACTAAGGAGAAGAATTTATGGACTATTCTGATGTATATGATTTTATTGTATCTGTAGGTGTAACTAATATAGATAAACAATATATTCTATATTACGACGAAACAAATAATCCTCGTACTTTTAAAATCACAGATTATGGATTTAATGTTAATGAACATGAATTTTTTATTCTAGGTGGAATTGGATTTGAAGGTGATAATTTTGCATCATCAGATGATATTGATGAATTATTTGATGCACTTTTATTACAGAACAATGTTACTGAAGTGAAATTTAAGCACATCCGCCAAAATGCACAAGATTTTTTAACATTGATATTAAAACCAAGGGTAGCTACTCTTATTGGGTGGCTTTATGACAAAAAATACTTAATACATTATTCATATATTGATAATTTCTATTACACAATAGTTGATATAGTAGACTCAATGGAAGAATCATGGTTTGGGGGACCAGAATTAAATCGAGAACTAAAAAATAGTCTTTTTTTATTGATTAAGGAAAATCAAGATTGGTTTTTAAGCTTACTAATTGAAATGGATTATCCTAATATTAAGAATCATAATGATTTTGTTGAAAAACTTGTTGATTGGATATGGTCAATTAATATTAATAATAATTTTTATCTAGAATATTTACGGCAATCACTTAAAAGCTACAGAGAGAAGCGATTGATATTTTTACAAAATAATGAAGATAGAGTTGCAATAGGAGATTATTCAACTTTTTATGAGCATGTAATAATTATTTACCCTAAAGCAAAGCATATTTTTGATCACGAATTGTTGATCGAAGAAATTTTGAATGCTAATCCGATAGAATTATCAGGACATGAAAGCATAGATTATAAATTCGTTGATTCAAAAGATGAACGTTTAGTGCAAATTTCAGATTTGATTATAGGGATTTTACGATATTGGATGACTTTCTTGGAATCAAGAAGTATACAAAATATTGAGGAAATATTTAATGCGGTTTCAGAGACTCAAAAAGTCACTCTGAAAAAATTCCAAGAAATTTTACTGTACTCTTTAAGTGTAAGTACGGGATTCAAACATGGTGTTAGCAGCAATGACTTTGAATTAAAAATCAATTTCTTTTTAAAATATAATTTTTAAAAAACATAATTTGTAAGTTTCATTGCAATTTTATTATAGATTTTTAATTAGGGTGGTGATATAAGTGAATTTGTTTATTATTGGGAATGGTTTTGATTTAGGGCACGGTTTACCTACGAGGTATTGGAATTTTCGTTGTTATTTAGAAGAACATCGAGGAGACTTCTTGAGGGATTTCGAAGAAAAATATTATTTGTGGGGAAAAGGGTTACAAACTTATCTATGGAATGATTTAGAATTTAATTTAGCTAATATTGATGAAGATGTACTCATTGAACAAATGTATCAAAGTACCGATTTGGGGTTGGAAAGTGGGAATATTGGTATAGAAGATACTTTGAATCATTACTTTGCAGACGAATTTAAGTACATTGAAAAATTAACTACCTATTTGAAAGAATGGATTGAAGTAGTAAATCAAGAGTTGGACGGTATGAATAGAAGAACATCTTTAATCAATGAAAGCCATCAAGATATATTTATAAACTTTAATTACACCACTACTTTGGAGGATATTTACAATATTTCAAGATGGAATGTTTTACATATACACGGTGTAGTAGATTCAGATAATGAGTTAGTATTGGGGCATTCGAATTCATCTAGAATAAATTACTTTAACGAAAAGTATACGGACTATCAAAATAGATTTGATGAACAGAGTGCACCAATATATAATGTTTTAACTGATTATTGTTCTAAAACATATAAAGATGTAAATAATTATATACATAAACTATTTTCATTGAATTTTGATGCTGTTGAAAGAGTAATTATAATTGGGCATTCTTTAGGTGATGTGGATTTGCCATATTTTGAAGAAGTTAAGGAACGTGTTAATGGAGATACAGCATGGCATGTTTATTATTATGATGAGAATCTTATTGAGATGTTTAGAGATAAATTGACTCAAATAGGCATAATTGAACAATATATAGAGTTTATTCACTGTGACAGATTTTATGATTTACCTTTAGTAGAGCAAACAATAGAAAATTAAAAATGCGTAATTTCTTAATTTATTTTTGATCAATCTTTTTTATAAAAATTTCATCATGCCAAAATTAAACCTAAATATTTTGATCAATCTTTGTTAAAAATTCGTGGGTTTCTCCTATTGTAAAATCAACATTTACAGGACTATTTTAATCAATCTTTATTTCAAACCAACAAACATTGTAACATTAAAAGAAAGTTTGAACGCTCGTAAGTAAATCTAAAGGATAATATCCATTTAATTAAAAAATTACAAAAGAAGAAGGATAGGTGGGCAAAAATATGCTCCATCTATCCTTTTTTCTTCAATCTTCTCTAAAGGCTGTTTTCTCAAGGATTGTTGCTTCTGGTTTGGCTATCTTCTTTAACTAAAGCACTCCTATAGTTTAATAACCTGATTTACTGATTATATCTTCAGTTCTTCATATTTAACTACATAGATATAGTTTTTGTTGCAACTGTTTGTTGGAATGCCTGATCATGCTCAACAATAACCATTGTGGGATTAAATCTTTGAATAAGCTCTTCAATCTGCATGCGCGAATAAATATCAATAAAATTTAACGGTTCATCCCAAATATATAAATGAGCTTTTTCACATAAACTTTTGGCGATAAGCAGCTTTTTCTTTTGTCCACCAGAATAATGCGATATATCTTTCTCAAATTGAATTCGCTCAAAATCCATCTTACGTAGGATGGATTTAAATAACGTTTCATCAATCGCATGCTCTTCAATAAAGTCCGATAATAGCCCCTTCAAATGAGAAGTATCTTGTTGGACATAGGAAATAATGAGGCCTGAACCTAAATTTATTGAGCCTGTATGCTGTATTGGATTTCCTAGAATTAGTTTTAGGATACTACTTTTTCCGCTTCCATTCTTTCCATCAAGTACAATTCTGTCACCTTGTTCAACTTTAAAGCTAATTGGCTTATTTACTATTTGGTCATCGTACTTAACAGATACATCAGCCAAAACTATCAATTCATTTGACTTAAATTCCAATGGTTCTAACTTTAATTCCTCAGTTTTTTCCACATTTTTTAGCAGTTTTGACTTTTCTTCAATAGCTTTTTGTTGCCTTGATTCAATGTTCTTAGCTCTCTTCATCATCTTTGCCGCTTTATGTCCTACAAAACCTTTGTCTAACTTAGAACCCGAATTCGTTGTCCCATTTTTGGAAGCTTCCACTTGATTAGACCAACTTGCTGAACGCTTTGAAGACTGTTTTAATCGCCCTATGTCTTTTTGTAGACGCTGATTAGTTGCTTCTTCGTGTTCCTGCTGTCTATCAAAATTTACCTTCCAAGAAGAATAGTTACCACTTTGAACTTCAATATTTGCCTTATTTATAGATAAGATATGGTCGACGCATCCATCTAAAAAGATTCTGTCATGCGAAATTAAAATAAACCCTTTTTTCTTCTTTAAATAATCAGAAACAACCTTTCGTGCATCAGTGTCTAGATGATTGGTTGGCTCATCAATTAATAGAAATTGACCCTCAGTCAAAAAAAGCGCAGCAAGCAACACCTTTGTTTGCTCTCCATTTGATAATGTTTTAAAAGGTCGGTACATAACCTCGACGTCAACATCTAGATAGGATATTTCACGAAGATATTCCCAATCCTCTGCTTGTGGGCAAATTTCTTCAAAAATTTCATACGTATACTTGTTTTTATTCGCAACTGGATAGGGGAAATAATTAAATTCTACCGAAGAAATGATTTTCCCACTATACTCATAATTCCCTAATAATAAATTAAAGAATGTTGTTTTACCTCGACCATTTCTACCGATAAACCCGAGTTTCCAATCTGTATCTATTTGAAAGTTTACACCTTCAAAAATATTGTCAAAGCTACCTGGATAAGAAAAAGTTAAGTCTTGAACTTTTATCATTGACATGATAATTCCTCCTTTGTATATCAACACTTTTTATTTTTTATACAAAGTCGGTACATCCATCTATTCTAAATTTCTCCGTATAAGTTTGATGGATATTAACGACTTATACGGAGTATTACATGCGTAACAATAGTGTCTGAATCGGTCATTTTTCTCTCTCCTTTATTTATTAGATTCAAGTTACAGAAAAAGGTATCAATTTTTAACTATGAGAGAATAAAAAATCCCCCCAATTTGTAATTGGAAGGATTAGTCTTTCACTTATATTAAATAAGTTCTTTTTTGCCATTGGAATCATGACAAATAAAATGTAAACTGATTTATAAAAATGGACAGACTAATCCTATATTTTGTCGTTTGAAGTGATTCATTTCAAATAAAAATATAGTTTAGTTAATCATTGTCCATCCATCAGTCCTCTCATAATTGTAATTTTATATTAACAAATTTTTTTACGAAATACAATTTTTAGCATTATCTTTACCTCAAATTACTGCTTATTGCTCTTTTGATAATTTCCATACAATTGACTACAAGCAGCATCTATATCAATTCCAAATTGACTTCTAATGGTCACATTAATACCTGATGATTTTAATTTTTTGTAAAAATTAACAACATGACCTTCATCAACTTCACTGAACCTTAAAGGAGAACTGACGGCTTCCTACTAAGGTAGCATCGCTAAGTTTATTGCGCTAAATTATTTAATTTTAGGCTGTTTTCGAAAAAATTGTTGTTATTCAACTAACGATGCAGGTTAGTTGAAGAGTGTTGTTAACTCTCACATAACAACATATCTATATTTTTCTATCATTAGTATTATTATTGGTTTCGCAACCACGATTAAGTACAATTAAATATGTGGGAAATTCAAACCGCGTTTAAAGAAAAACACACGTAGGGAGGATATAATGATTAAGAATAATTTTCTAGAGATGATTGAACAGTCAAATATTGAAAATCATAAAGAGTATTTATCTCAAGTATTGAGGCCAGCAATTGATATACTTAGGCTTACAGATGCCGAACCACGATTGGGCTGTAGTCGTTTTGGAGGAGCACCTGATTTACCAGTCGGTAGCGAATGGCCAACGTATGAGAAGAAGCCGTACCGCTTCCTTGGCCAGATCAATTTCACAGAAATCGCTTCAACTGAAAGAGGTCTGCCATCGAAAGGACTCCTAAGTCTCTTTGTAGTAGAAGATGATGATTATCTAGAGGCGTTTGAGGACGGATATATTCATGGTATCTATATTCCTGAAACAACGAATCTTGAGACGATGATGCCACCCCATTCAGATATTGGCAAGACCACAGTGATTGAGTTTCTCCCGACTATTGATATTCCTTATGACGAATACCAGTTGAAGGACTGGCCTTTCGATGAGGCTCAGAGCGACATATACACCGAAATCCGGGATTCTCTACATAAAAGTTCGGACTATCTTCTAGGCTACCCTTCGCATTCTACACTAGCATATGATCCAACGCCTGGAGCAGAATGGATCTCACTTTTAACAGTTGATTCGGATGATAGTCTTGAGTGGTGTTGGCATGACGGCGATAAATTAATGATATTTATTGAAATAGAACGACTGAAAAACTTGGACTTTAGTAGGCTAAAGTCTGATGCAGGCTAAAGAGCAATTGGGAAAAAGGAATTTGTGAAACATTTCACTTAAAGTAACGGAGTGCTTTAATTGAATAAGTACCCATAAAAATAATCAAGCCTGTAAGTATGGAATAAAGTAATATTTTATATGTATAGATTATTTTTTATATAATGTTATCTCAGTCGACAACTTTTTTAGCATGTAACAAACATTTGTTGATAAATAATAAAGTTGTATATTAAAGACATTTTTTATCATCATAAATGTTAAGGTGGTTTAAATATCGCAAAAAGAAATAGTGGATGGACAGATGTAGTTTTATAAAAAAGATTGATCATCATATGCTTTATTATAAAAATTATCGATATCGGTGGAACATAAAAAAGATGATTCCTATTCAATATAGGAATCATCTTCTAGTTGTGTAATCTCTTTTTTATTATGCTCTTTATTCCCTAGCTATTAATAAGAAGAATTAGATTGTTGTCCGTTCACAATGGCAATACCAGAGCTCGCTCCAATTCGTGTTGCTCCTGCTGCTACTAACGCTTCAACATCAGCAAGGTTACGTACACCACCAGAAGCTTTAACACCTAAATCAGGTCCAACCGTTTTACGCATTAATGCGATGTCAGCCACTGTAGCTCCACCAGTAGAGAAACCTGTTGATGTTTTCACGAAATCTGCTCCTGCTTTTACAGAAAGCTCGCAAGCACGTACTTTTTCTTCGTCCGTTAATAAGCATGTTTCAATAATTACTTTCGTTAACGCTTTTCCTTTAGCTGCCTCTACAACTGCTTGGATGTCTCTTAAAACAAGCTCATCATTCTTATCTTTAAGAGCACCAATATTGATAACCATATCGACTTCAGTTGCACCTTTTTCAATTGCATCCTTCGTTTCAAATGCTTTTGTTTCCGGAGTTGATGCACCTAGAGGGAATCCGATAACTGTACATACTTTTACTTCAGGAGTATCTTTTAAGATTTCATATGCTGTCGCAATTTGTCCTGGGTTCACACATACTGATGCAAAACGGTGTTCTTTTGCTTCTTTTGCTAATTGGATAACTGCTTCACGGCTAGCATCCGCCTTTAATAATGTGTGATCGATTAAACGTGCTACTTGCTCTTTGTTCATGTTATATTCCTCCATTTGGCTGATATTATCTATTTAAATTTGTTAATTAATGAATTTCTGCATGTACAAGGACAGGATTTTCTACTTTAGTAGGTGAAATGCTGTATGAAGCATAGATACGTTCCATTACATCCTCTACATTTTCACGATTGCTGTGAATTGTAACAATTGTATCGCCTTTTTTCACTTCATCACCGATTTTCTTATGAAGCATTAAACCAACTGCAAGATCGACAATTGATTCTTTTGTTGCACGTCCAGCGCCAAGAATCATCGCTGCTGTTCCAATACTATCAGCTTCAATTTCAGCTACAAAACCATCTTCTTTCGCTAATACTGGAATTTCGTATTTTGCAGCTACTAATTTTGACGGATCTTCAATAACAGAAGCATCGCCACCTTGCGCTGCAACGAATTCTTTAAATACCTCTAACGCCTTTCCATTCGCTATTACTTCTTCTAACATTTTACGTGCTTCTTCAATTGTTTCAGCATGTTTTGCTAAAACGACCATCTTGCTTCCTAAAGTTAAGCAAAGCTCTTCTAAATCTTTTGGTCCTTGTCCACGAAGAGTGTCAATAGCTTCTTTCACTTCTAAAGCATTTCCAATTGCAAATCCAAGTGGTTGATTCATATCAGAAATTACAGCCATTGTATCACGACCAACATTCTTTCCGATTTCAACCATTGCATGAGCAAGCTCTTTCGCACTTTCTACATCTTTCATAAATGCACCAGCACCCACTTTTACATCAAGTACGATTGCATCAGAACCAGAAGCGATTTTTTTACTCATAATAGAACTTGCCATTAACGGAATGGAATTTACTGTAGCAGTTACGTCTCTTAAACCATAGATTTTTTTATCTGCTGGTGTTAAATTTCCAGTTGGCCCAGTAACAGCAACTTTCACTTCATTTACTTGCTTAATAAATTGATCAGCTTCAATCTCTGATTGGAAGCCAGGAATAGCTTCAAATTTATCAACTGTTCCACCAGTGTGGCCAAGTCCGCGGCCAGAAAGCTTTGCAACTGGTACACCTACAGCTGCTACAAGAGGAGCTAGAACAATTGTCGTTGTATCACCAACACCGCCTGTGCTGTGCTTGTCCACTTTAATGCCCTCAATGGCAGACAAATCAATTTGATCACCCGATTCAACCATTGCCATTGTCATGTTAGCTGTTTCTTCAGCTGTCATTCCTTTAAAGAACACAGACATTAAAAAAGATGACATTTGATAATCAGGAATAGAACCATTTGTATAGCCATCGACGATAAAATAGATTTCTTGTTTAGTTAATTCGCCGCCATCGCGTTTTTTTTCAATTAAATCTACCATTCTCATAGAATCCAACTCCTATTTCTATTTGCATATTCTTCTGATTGTCTACCCATAAAAGGGGGAAATGGGTGTTATTAATTATACTTCGATAATACTATATCACTTTTGTGAACAAATGTAAAAATGATATTGAACTTTTGTAAATTGATTATTCTATATTAATCTTGTTGTTTTGATCGTACCTCAAGACCCGTCTTTACAAAATAAAGAATGAACACCGATAGTACAACAAGCCAAATCCTTTGAATCATAGCTTCTTCCCATATACCTATCAATGATAGTAGAGCAGGGAAAGTTAAAGTGACAAGAGATTGAATTAAGGTTACTTTTCCCACATAATCAGCAACTGGCTTTTTAGGAATGTTTAAGACATAAAATAAATACCATAAAAATGCCCACATTATCCAAGTAAGAGTCAGCACATAATTATGAAAGTGAATTGCAGAAACGAATGCATAAAAAATAGCGATCATCGTTCCCCATGCACAAAACCAACCAAGTCCACTTCCATCCATTCCTTTGTAAAATGTAAAAGACACGTATAAGAAAGTCAGACCAAATAAGAAGGTTGCAGTATGATTATAGATGGTCCAATGGTTTTGATCTGAAACCATAATAAGATATAGTGGAATAATAATTTGAAGAATCCCCACAAAAAAATTGAAAATTGCTACGCTCTTTGCCTCTGCCTTTCCACGTAGCATTAAGCTATTTAAAAATAAAACTGCCCCTGAGAGCAGTAGGCCTACATTAGCCATCACTTTTTTCCTCCATTTTCACCTTTATCCCGTATTTGCTATAAGGGAATCAAAAAAGAAGCAGTGATAACTATATAGCGACAACTGCTTCTTTTTCTAATTTAAATTAAATAACTAAACCTACAACTATAGCCGTTAAGATACTAACAAGTGTGGCTCCAAACAATAACTTTAAGCCAAAACGAGCTACTACATTCCCTTGCTTTTCACTCAAACCTTTAACTGCTCCGGAAATAATTCCGATGGATGAAAAGTTTGCGAAGGATACAAGGAATACGGAAATAATACCAAGTGTACGTGCACTCATAGACTCAGATACTTCTCCAAGGCTAATCATTGCTACGAATTCATTCGTTACTAATTTGGTAGCCATAATTCCACCAGCAGAAACTGCCTCTGCCCACGGTACACCCATAAGGAAAGCGATTGGAGCAAAAATGTAACCTAATATCCCTTGGAATGAAATACCGATTACCATATCAAATAGGGAATTGATTAAATCCATTAATGCTACAAATCCAATAAGCATCGCTCCAACAATAATGGCTACTTTAAATCCATCCATGATATATTCTCCGAGCATTTGGAAGAAGGTTTGTTTATCTTCATCTTCAATCGTTAAGATATCTTCACTTTCTTCCACTTTATATGGATTAATGATTGAAACAATGATAAATCCGCCGAACAAGTTCAACACAATCGCTGTTACAACATATTTTGGTTCAATCATCGTCATGTACGCACCAACGATTGCCATAGAAACCGTCGACATTGCAGAAGCGCATAATGTATACATTCGCTGTGGAGTAAGCATATCCAATTGTTTTTTCACAGTAATGAATACTTCAGATTGACCTACCATTGCTGAAGCAACAGCATTGTATGATTCTAATTTTCCCATGCCGTTTACCTTACTAATTAGTAAACCTACCCATTTCATGAAGAAAGGAAGAATTTTGAAATGCTGCAAGATTCCAATCAGTACCGATATAAACACGATTGGTAATAAAACATCTATAAAGAAGGGAGACTCACCTTTATTTGCTAAACCTCCAAAAACAAATGATATACCCGTATTTGCATAAGATAATAAATGGTCAAATACATTGGCTATACCTTTGATTAATACATAACCAAACTTTGTATTTAACAATAATGCTGCCAAGAGAAATTGGATAATCAGCATAAGAATTATATTTTTATATTTTATTTCTTTTCTATTTTTGCTAATTAATAGCGCTAAACCAAAAACAAGTAGCAATCCACAAAAAGATATTAAATATCTCATAAGCACCTCCATGAACATGTATCTTAATTTTTGGGGCGTTCGATGCCCACTAGTCTAGAAAGCCGTTCTTTCGCTCATCATGTTCCTATATCGATTTTCAAACAACAGCTGAGATTTTAACTAGTAAATTAATAGTCGGATGTCAGACGACATAATTTTGCACAAATGTACAGATTCGATATAATAAAACAACACTTTAAACGAAGAGATTCAAACTAATTTTCACTCTTGAAAACACTTACAATAATTATTCCAACTGTATTGCTATAATTAAAAAGTAATCGAACTCCAATAAGAAAGCGTTATCAACCCCCGTTAATTCTCACCTAATCAGTTAAGATCGTTTTTCTATATCACTATAACAGTTGGTTTACAATTTGTAAAATGTGAATTGAACTTTTGTTAAATGTAATTATTGACAGATTTATCAGTCTGTTAGTTACTCATTACTTCCAACTAAAAGAGCACAGCAGTCTAAACGACTGCTGTGCTCTTTTAGTTGTTATTTTCTTCTTTGTCAAGGAGGATTTTGGCCGTAAATGTATCTGTTATCAAAACATTACATAGCTTCGCCTTAATCGCTCCCCAGATTCCATCTACTTTTTTCAAACCACCTGCAACTAGAATAGATTGTTCTTTATGTTTTAAATCCTCTAGCTCAATGCCAATTGTTCTCGCATTCAGCTCTTCATTGCAAATATACCCTTCCTTATTAAAGAATCGAGAGGCTATATCACCTACCGAATGCTCTGATATAACCTTTTTATCTTCTTCGGTAAAGTAACCTAATTGAAGAAGGAGAGAATCTGTTTGAGGAACCCCTACAGTATAAACAGCAATATTTGCTTCTTTACCAATCGTTAGTATGCTGCGTATATGACGATCTGCTTCAATCGCTTGCTTTACCACAACATGGTCTACTAAAGCTGGCAAAGGTAGCTGATATAGTGTTGCATCAAATGCTTTTTCAAATGCGTGTAACGTTTCTGAAGCGTAGGTTTTCTTCTGTGAATGACTGACGCCACCTTTTAACTGTACAATCTTCACATCTCGAACTGATTTATGTTCCAAATGTTTTGCTACTTGATACAAAGTCGTACCCCAAGTAACACCAATCACATCTCCATCCTTAACAATACTGCTTATATAGTCTGCTGCAATTTTGCCTATTGCCTGCTTGACAATCTTCTCTTCATATATTGGGACCGCAGCAACGATTACCTTTTTTAAGCTAAACTTTTCTTCAAGTTCCGTTTCTAATACACGACAGTTTTCAGAAGGGTCCATGATTTTTATCTCAACTATGCCTTCCTCTTTGGCCTGTTGTAATAGCCTTGATACAGTCGGTCTAGATACTCCTAATTTCTTGGCAACTTCCATCTGGCTGAAGTCCATTTGATAATAAAGTTTAGCAGCTTCAACCATCTTTTTACTTTTTTCGTACTCCATTATATTCAGCCCTTTAAAATTCCATTTGTATTCATATTGTTACATACATTTATTTAGCCATGCAAGGGCAAAAATGTTTACCGTAAACACGGAAAAGTGGATTTTTTTATAAGATAAATCTTTAGTTTAAAATTAACCCACATATTTTGATTAATCTTTGTTCCAAATATGCGGGTTTCTTTTATATGATGAAATCAGCGTTTGCAACACACTTTTAATCAAGCTTTATCTTAATCCAATAGGTTTTTATTTTATTAGTAAACAGAATTGCTCTATTAAGAGCTGCTTTGGATGCTGGGAGAATTAAAGTTCCTATAGACATTAGAAATATATTAGACCATCGTTAAAATACAATTAAATATGAGAATTTTTCTTGCTATTTAGTCATTTAATATAGTAGGGGGAAATTAGTGCAAAACCCTAAAGGAGCTGATTAATTGATTGCCAATTTAGAGGACATAAAGGATTTAGCTTTCGTATTAATATTGATTTCTAGCATTATATATCGTAGACAGCTTAAATTAACAAAGTGGAAAAGAAAACTTTCTAAAGGCGAAATGACAATGTATATAGTTACTTCGATTGCACTACCTATTTACGGGATCCTTTATTTTATGTTTCTTTTGGGAACATAAAAAGCTCTAATCTATCCAGTATTTTATTTAAGTTTTTACTAAAAATATATAGCTTGTAGGATATTAAATTTATAGTTATTCAACTAGAAGATGTGTTGGTTCATGAAGAATTAATGCCTTACTGTTTTTTTGTACTAAAGGTCCCTTTACTTGAAGAAGAGGGATAAAAAGAAATCAAACTTTTTCATGAAACTGTAAACTAAATAATCCAAAAAGAAACCATTTTGATTAGTCGTTGTTCAAAATGGTTTCTTTCCATGTAATTATTGTTCATGATATAGCACAGCGACATTATGGCTTTCTAAAAACGCTAACCAATCTTCACTTGGCTTTGTATTTGTAAGTAAATAATCAATTTCTTCGAATTGGAACATGTGCACAAAGCCAACCTTATCAAATTTACTAGAATCCACGAGTAAAATTCTCTTTGTTGCCTGCTTGTTCATAGCCTGTTTTACATCACATTCAGGTTCATTAGAGTCGGTGATTCCATTCGTCATAGATACACCTTTGCAGCCAAATAAAGCAACATCTACGTTGTAGTTCTGTATCGTTTGACGTGCAACATTACCGTTAAGTGAGCTAGCTTTTGTACGTAATGTTCCTCCTGTTGAAATAATGGTGTGATCGGAATTGTTAAACTCCTGCAATACAATGACGGAGTTTGTAATGAGCGTTAGATGTTCTCGCTCTGTATTAAGTATTTTAAGTGCTTCAAAAACAGTTGAGCTTGAGTCTGTCATGATCGTGTCTCCATCTTTAATAAGTGGAAGGAGAAGATTGGCTAACTTGCTTTTGAGCTCAAGATTTCTTGTATTGCGTGTTTGATAAGGTAAGTCCTCGTGTGTTTGCGCGTTTAATACAGCGCCACCGTAATTTCGTGTAAGAATTCCCTCTTTTTCGAGCTTTTCTAAATCCCTACGAATGGTCTCTTCAGTTACGTCAAAGTCAACAGCAAGCTTTGATACGAGTACTTTTTTTTCCCTATGTAAATCTTGAATAATTTTCTCTCTGCGTTCAAATGCTTTCATCAGTAAAGCCACCTTTCCTCCCTATATTTTACCCGAAAATAAAGAGAAATAAAAAACAAAAAACAAAATAACAGAAAAAATCTTTGTTTCAAAAATTAATGTTACTATTTTTTGAACGATATAAATAAAAATAAAGATTTTTAAAGAAAAAATGTTGAATGTTCTTCTTTTAGATTGTATTATGATAGTGCAAACACAGATTACACATAACTCAGAGGAGTGTGATAGTAAAGTGACACATGTTGCAGTTGATATTGGAGCATCTAGTGGTCGCCTTGTATTAGGAGAACTATATGATCAAAAGCTCCAAATTAAAGAAGTACACAGATTTGCAAATGGATTTACCGAACAAGATGGAGTTTGTTATTGGGATATTGATCATCTCCAAACTGAAATCCTTAAAGGTTTAAAAGTTGTCAAATCATTAGGTTATGACGATTGTACAATTGGCATTGATACATGGGCAGTTGATTATGTATTAGTAGGTCATGATAGTAAGCGCTTACAAGAGGTCGTTGCTTATCGAGATTGTCGTACAGAGCATACCTTTGAAAAAGTAACAAAACAGATATCAAAAGAAACCATTTATTCTAAAACAGGTATTCAGTTTCAAAATTTCAATACCTTATATCAGTTATATGAGGAAAACAAAGAAAAACTAGCTGATACACAATATATTTTAATGGTACCTGATTACTTAGGGTATTGCTTAACAGGAAAAGCGGTAACAGAAGTAACAAATGCTTCATCCACACAAATGCTAAATGTGCATAGTCGAGATTTCGATGAAGATCTATTACAACTGTTAAATATTCCAAAAGATAAATTTGCTCCATTAACAGAGCCAGGAACAATACTGGGGACATTACAAAAAGATTGGTTCCCTGAGTATGACCTTCCTGATGCAAAAATTATTACAATTGCAACACATGATACAGCTTCAGCAGTGCTAGGTACGCCAGGAAGACAAGATCATTGGGCATTTTTAAGTAGTGGTACTTGGTCGTTGCTAGGAATAGAGTTAAAACAACCTGTTGTTTCGGAAACAGCTTTTGCTCATAACTACACAAATGAGTGGGGAGCATGTCAGACAACAAGATTCTTGAAAAATATAATTGGTATGTGGCTGATACAAGAAGTGAGAAGGTTATTCCCGAAAAACTACACATTTCCACAGTTTGTAGAAGAAGCAAGACAAGTGGATGGGTATGAACCTTACATTAACTTCAATGAATGTCGCTTCATGAATCCGGATAATATGATTGAAGAAATTCAGAACTATTGCAGAGAAACGAACCAGAAAGTTCCTGAAACAGCAGGTGAATTAGCTAGCTGCATTTATAAGAACTTAGCGATCATCTATGCGATTGCTATGGATGACTTAGAAGAAATAACTGGTGATACTATTGAGCGTCTTCACATCGTTGGTGGCGGGGCACATAATGAAATGCTAAATCAGTTAACAGCTGAAATCAGTGGTAGAACCGTTTATGCAGGACCAACTGAAGCAACAGCAATTGGTAATTTAGTCATGCAAATGATTGCGACAAAGGAATTGAGTGGTGTTGAAGAAGCTCGACAATTTATCCACGATTCTTTTGAAATAAAAGAATATCAACCAAAATCTACTAACCGCTTAGAAATAATTCAAAAATTCAAGGAGGTAACAACAAATGAATGAGAAAATCCAACAAAATTATGCGATGGCTAAAGAATTATATGAAAACCTTGGAGTAGACGTAGAGGCAGCATTAGAGAAGCTAAAAAATGTAAAAATCTCTATGCATTGCTGGCAAGGCGATGATGTCAGAGGATTCATCAATAAAGATCAGAATTTAACAGGCGGTATCTCTGTAACAGGAAACTACCCTGGCGTTGCTACTACACCTGAACAATTACGTGCGGATTTAGTGAAAGCGTATTCACTGATTCCTGGTAAACATAAATTAAATCTTCATGCGATTTATACAGATACAGACGAAAAAATTGACTTCGATGAAATTGAGCCTCGCCACTATGCGAAATGGGTGGAATGGGCAAAAGAACAAGGTTTAGGTCTAGATTTTAATCCAACTTGTTTCTCTCATCCAAAATCAGCTGATGGTTTTACATTAAGTCATCCTGATAAAGAAGTTCGAGATTTTTGGATCGAACATTGTAAGCGCTCTCGTAAAATCGGCGAATACTTTGGACGAGAACTTGGACAAACATGTGTAACAAATGTTTGGATTCCAGATGGCTACAAAGACAACCCAGTAGATCGACTAGCTCCTCGTAAACGTCTTCAAGAGTCATTAGATGAAGTGTTTGCAGAAGAGATTGATTCAGCATACAACGTAGACGCTGTGGAAAGTAAACTATTTGGTCTTGGTGCTGAAAGCTTTACAGTGGGATCTCACGAATTCTATATGGGATACGCTTTATCAAGAAACAAATTAATCTGTTTAGATGCAGGGCATTTCCACCCTACAGAAGTGGTATCTACTAAATTATCAGCAATGTCATTATTTACAGATGGCTTACTGCTTCATGTTAGCCGCCCAGTGCGTTGGGATAGCGATCATGTTGTGGCATTTGACGATGAATTACAGGCAATTGCTAGAGAGCTAGTTGTAAATGATATGTTGGGCACAACTCACATCGGTCTAGACTTCTTTGATGCAAGCATTAACCGTGTAGCTGCTTGGGTAATTGGTACGCGTAATATGTTGAAAGCATTATTAATGGCGATGCTTGAGCCAACAGAACATTTAAAAGAAATTGAGTTAAAAGGCGATTACACAACTCGTCTTGCATTAATGGAAGAATTAAAATCATATCCATTAGGCGCAATTTGGGATTACTACTGTGCAACTCAAAATGTACCAGTTCGTGAAGAATGGTTGGAAGAAGTAAAAACATATGAACAAGAAGTTTTATCAAAAAGAAATTAATAACCAGTATATGAGCTAATAAATAGGAGATAGGTGAAATTATGTACAAGGATATTTTAACAGCACCATTTCTTCAAGAAATGTGCGATACTACGGCAAATCTATACCGTTTAGGTTGGGATGAACGCAATGGCGGAAATATTAGTTACTTATTAAGCGAAGAAGAAGTAAAGAAATATTTAGATATTGCACATGTTGAACGTACAGTACCAATAGGCTTTGATGCAACTGCATTGATTGGTAAGTACTTCATTGTGACAGGGTCAGGTAAATATTTCAAAAATGTAAAGAGCAAACCAGCTGAAAGTCTGGGGGTAATACGTATTGCAGCTGATGGACGTAGCTACGAGTTACTGTGGGGATTTGAAGATGGCGGTGTAGCAACTAGTGAACTGCCAACGCATCTAATGAACCATATTCAACGCTTAGAAGTTGATCCAAATCACCGTATTATCATGCATTGTCATGCAACACATGTAATTGGTATGACATTCACACATAGTTTGGACGAAGTAGCGTTTACGAAAACTCTCTGGGAAATGTGCACAGAATGTATCGTTGTCTTCCCAGATGGTGTGGGCATTATCCCATGGATGGTTCCTGGAACAGATGCAATTGGTAAGGCATCAGCATTTAAGATGAAAGACATGCGTCTTGTGATTTGGCCGCATCATGGAATATTCGGTGCTGGTACAACAATGGATGAAACGTTTGGACTTATTGAAACGGCTGAGAAAGCAGCACAAGTGTATACGATTGTATGTGCACAAGGTGGTAAGAAACAAACGATTACTGATCAACAATTACAAGATCTAGCAGATGCATTTGGTGTTACACCACGTGAAGGCATACTTAACTAATACATCTAGGAGTGAACGAGCATGATTAGAAAAGCTAGTGTCATGAAGGTTTATAAAGATCAATATGAAGAATATAAACGTCGCCATGATGAGTTATGGCCAGAAATGGCAGAAGAACTGCGTAATCATGGATCACATAACTATTCTATCTTTTTGTTGGAAGAAACAGGTCAATTATTTGCATATGTAGAAATTGAAGACGAAGCAAAATGGGCTTCAATGGCAGATACAGAAATCTGTAAAAAATGGTGGGCTTATATGGAACCGTTAATGGAGACAAATCCTGATAATAGCCCAGTTGCTACTGATTTAAAAGAAGTGTTTTTCTTAAAATAATTATCTAGCATTCTGCATCTAGAGTTTTCTAGATGCAGAATAACACCCTGAGAGGAGTTATCACAATGGCTAAAAAAGGTAGTTTGAAATCAACCATCACTGTGGCGATGTCCAATTATTTAGAAGCTGGTTCGATCGTTGCTGGAGCAGGTGGTTTAACACTTTGGGTAAAGTATCTTGGATTAGATGATTCAATGGTAGGGTTATTGGGAGCAGTAAGTGCTAACGGTTTTGGTGCTGCAGTAGGTGCATTATTGGGTGGATTCCTAGTTGACCGTTACGGTCGTAAGTTCATTTATAAATATGACCTGTTAGTTTATATGCTGGGAGTTGCATTAATTACATTTTCATTCAACTTCCCAATGTTACTTGCAGGTTATATCATTACAGGTATCGCTGTAGGTGCTGCCATACCAGCTGCTTGGACGTATATTGCTGAAGAAGCACCTGCAGATGAACGGGCTTCACGTGTTGGATGGGGACAGTTAGCATGGGGTATTGGACCTGTTATCTCACTATTATTATCGGTTGCATTAGCGCCTCTAGGCTTATTAGGAAGCCGAATTATCTTCGCACAACTTTTTGTAATCGCTTTAATTACCTGGATTTTACAACAACAAATTAATGAATCTACTATTTGGGAAGAACAAAAGGCAAAAGAAAAAGAGCTTAAAGAAAAAGGTCAATTGCAAAAAGGATCTCTTAAAGAACTCTTTACGAATAAAGCTAACTTACGTGCTTTAACATTACTGATTGGTATATATTTCTTCTGGAACTTGGTTGCCGGAACAAATGGCTATTTCATGCCTTATATTTATGAAACAGTGGGTGGATTATCTTCTGCTCAAGCCAACCTTCTACAAGCTTTCTTATGGGTACTAACAGTTGGTTCAACATACTTTGTATTCATTAAGTTTGGAGATAAAGTAAGTCGCAAATTGTTATTTGGAATAGGTGCACTTTTAGGAGTTATCGGATGGGCTGTATTGGCATTCGGAAGCATGGGTATTACAGAACTATTAATCTATGTTATCTTCTGGGGCGTATCATGTGGTTTCGGTGCACAATGTTTCTATGGATTGTGGTCAAGTGAACTCTTCCATACGAGATACCGAGCACAAGCGCAAGGGCTTATGTTCTTTGTTGCACGTGTCGGTGTAGGTCTGATTTCATTAGTAATCCCAGTTATG
Source organism: Lysinibacillus sp. NPDC096418 (assembly GCF_044762775.1). Lineage (NCBI taxonomy): Bacteria > Bacillati > Bacillota > Bacilli > Caryophanales > Bacillaceae > Lysinibacillus > Lysinibacillus sp. NPDC096418. The sequence continues at coordinate 138,392 of NZ_JBIWEY010000004.1, read as the reverse complement.
ATTTCAGCATTAGGATTTAAGGTTGCGGGTGCTGTAATGATTGGATTCCTCTTTGTTCATATGTTGATAGGTATCTTAATGGCACCAGAAACACGAGGGAAAACATTAGAGGAAATTCAAGAAGAGCGCTATGGAAAAATGAATTAATTTTTGTGTGAAAATTATAAAATGTTGAACAAACTTTATAGGAGGAAATTTAACATGATGTACTATTTACCAAGCAAAAATTTAATCGGAAAAGATTGTTTAAAAGAACTAGGAACAGAGATTGTGAACTTCGGTTTTAAGAAGGCGCTAGTAGTAACAGATAAAGTGCTGAATGGTAACGGAGTTGTTAAGAAAGTAACAGATCAGCTTGATCAAGTGGACGTAGCCTATACGATTTATGATGACGTAAATCCAAATCCTACATGTGCAGAAGTACATAAAGGTGTAGACATTTTGAAAACAGAGAACTGTGATTTTATTCTTTCAATCGGTGGTGGTTCGCCACAAGACTGTGCGAGCGCTATTAGCATATTAGCAACTAATGGCGGAAATATCCGTGATTATGAGGGGCTCCATAAGTCTAAGAAATTAGGTTTTCCAACTATTGCGGTAAATACAACAGCTGGAACATCTGCAGAGATTACGATTAACTACGTTATTACTGATGAAGATCGTGGCGTAAAAATGGTATGTGTAGATAAGAACAGCTTAGCATTACTATCTGTTAATGACCCAACGTTAATGGTTGAGAAGCCTGCAAGCTTAACGGCTGCAACGGGTATGGATGCTTTAACGCATGCGATTGAAACAATCGTTACACCAGATGCAACTCCACTTACAGATGCGACAGCGCTAGAAGCGGTAAGAATCATCTTCAAGCATCTTCCGGCGGCTGTTAAAGATGGACATGATGTGGAAGCACGTGAACAAATGACATATGCATGCTTCTTAGCTGGTATGGCTTTCTCAAATGCTGGACTAGGCTTTGTACACGCAATGGCACACCAATTAGGTGGGGTGTATAATCTTCCACACGGCGTGTGTAACGCAATGCTTCTACCAATCGTAGAACGTGAAAATGCAAAACATGCTCCGAAGAAATTCCGCATCATTGCAGATAAACTAGGCTTTGATGTATCAGGCAAATCAGATGAGGAGTGCAGTCAATTTGTATTAAATCAAATTGTAGCGCTATCTGAAGAAGTAGGCATTCCTAAATCATTAAAAGAACTTGGTGTAGAAAATCCAGATTTAGAGCTTCTTGCAGAAAACTCGCTGAAAGATGCTTGTGCGCCAGGTAACCCATACATGCCAACGAAAGAAGAAACAATTGCGATGTTTAAAGAGATTTTATAAAAAGCTATAAAGTAAAACACCGCTAAAAAGGTAGCTTTTGTAATAACATAAAAAATTAGTAAAATACTTCTGTAAAAAGTACCCTATAAAGTAGGCAATTAAAAAAGTCTACTTTATAGGGTACTTTTATTTATAATAGAGATATTCTCGAGAGAATAATAGAGTCATGAGCATAGAAAATGATCCATTAATTATTTATCCAGAATAACTAGCTGAGAATCCCTAAATAAAAGCCATAAGCGATAAAAGTTTTACCTATATAAGATAATTAACAGAACCTTGTAATTTTATTATACATACAGCGAAGGAGAGATGGGTTTGAAGCATTTCACAATATATTCTTCCAAGAACGATATTGATGATATTGGAAATGGGATTTTAGATGTTTTCGCAAAAGGTTTTCGAATCAAGAGAAATGAAAATGAATATTTTATCCAGCCCAAAACGCTGTTCAACAAATATAAGATTACGATAAGGGTCATTTCAGAAGATACAGATCCAGATTACTTCGATAAAAATATTCCTGGGATGATGGGGTATTATGATGGAATTCCTTTTGAAGATGAGAACCTTAAAGGGCTGGTTTTAACACAAATATCCGTTTTAAATACGATGATTGCTATCGAAGTGGAGAAAGACTTTAATGAAGAACAGATGCAGTTATTTACTAACCTGCTAGCAAAAATGGGAGGGATTGGCTTTTTACCAAACGGGACTTTGCTAGATAAAGAAGGTCTTGTTATTGTTTATCCTGATGGGAAATCGGGACCTGCCAATTTCAGACCTCATGGTTGTACAAGAAAGATAATGGGACATGAGGTTACATCTGAAGAAGGTGAACAAAGAAAGAACAAAACAGTAGTTTATTTAAATGAAAATGGGATTCCATTTATTAATTCACTACCTCAGCTCCCACCATTAGCGCATTATCAGTTTAGAACACAGGAAGATATAGCAAGAAGAGCTGTCGCGTTGTTAATTGTCATTCAATATGCTTGTGATGTGGTGCAAGGGGGAGATATACGTGAATCCAAAGACTTCTTTATGAATATGCTGCAGAGATATGACGTAGATGAATATTTGACCGACAAAGAAAGTAACTTTTTACGTACCGAAGAACCAAATGGGCAAGATGCGGTCGATATTTCTTGGCAATATGAAGCTTACTGGGTACTTATTTGGGCATTGGGGCTTGTCGATACACTCGATTTCCCTGATAATGTTTGCGACTGCGATTATGCAATAAAAGTTGTTTCAAGCTGTGAGTCATTCGACCATTTTTATGTCAAAACTGCAATGCGAAACAAGGAAAAGATTATGGATGAAGCGGACAAAATCTATAGATTGCACTGGGCTTGTGTAAGTAGTCGAATACAAGGACAAGAAGCTCCTGCAGGGATGATTGAAAGTATCGTCATGGAGAGACGTAGGGGATTGTTCTGGATGATGGGGCATCTTGATGAAGGATGGGATCATATTTCGATGGATACCTAATTGAAGATGGCAAAGAGGGCACTTAGAATATAGGGTGCCCTTTTCGCTAATTTTGAGTTTTATAGTATGTTCTATGCAACAAAACCAACACGAAGAAATATTTTACTTTAAATAATTTGGTTTACTAACCTTATCAATCAGTAGTAATCCATCATATTGATCTCGTGGTACAAGGCTTTCCTGTATGAATCCCCAACTATAAGATAGACGTGGTTCAAACATCCATGAATTGCCTCGTTCGTTTTGACGGTAGCGCATGTCGATAAATGTGTAAGGCTTTTTTGTCGTAGACAGAATGTCTTCAATTGATCCTTTAACTGGAGGTAAAACATTCATAGGTTCACGCGTATTGTTTGAAGCTGTTTCTCCTCCAGCCATATATATACCGAGCACATAACTATATTTTTTATAGATTTCGGGAAGAAGCTCGCCCATAAATTTCACTGGATATGGAGTGCCCATGACTTCGGACTGGGCTTTACGGATATGGTCATTATGAGCCCAAACGATAAATTTTTCAGTTGGATAAATTTCTTCTGCTAACCACAGCAAGTTAGCCAACATTGCTTGGTCGCGCCATTCCATTGTTTTATAAAATGTTGTTGGATTATTTTGTTCAAGCTCGATATTTGATTGAATGTCTAGTTCCACATACTCGTTTGCTAATCGGATACGCTCTGACAAAATCCGCTCCATTAGTTTAACAATATGCGGCTCATTTGGATAAGCGGCCTTTAGTTCCTTCTCCTTTAATTTTACTTGTGATTTTACCTGAGTATACACTTTAACAATACTTGGTTTCGCCTTTTGATACCCCTTTAAATCTTTTCCAAAGCTCCAATCAACCAATTCATTTTCTGTATCCTTCAGCTGCTTAGCAAGCTGACTGTTTTGTAACCAGTCACCATTTGTAAATGGGCCCTGTTGCTGTATGTCAAAACCTGCTAAGACTAATGGTTGCTCCGTATTTTGTGTCTTTTTTACATAATCAAAGAGTGGTAGTGTTTCCTTCGTCCACCATACACCAAAGATAGCGTTCTTCATTGTTTGTTCTGCTGTTTGCTTACCAATTTGACCCTGAGCGTTCATCGCATTGCCTAGTCCACTTTCAAACGCAAGAACATTGTAGCCCATTTCTTGGTGTAAAAATTGAATCAAGCGAGTTTTCGCCAGATTAAATTCTGCAGCCCCGTGGGAGCTCTCTCCTAAAAAGACGATACGCTTATCATGTAATAACGGCTTTAACATTTCTAAATCTTCAAAGTTACTGGAAGGAATTTTCTGTTGCTCGACTTTTTCAGGTTGAATGGAGGTTAAACTATAGGCACGATCATTCACCCAATTTTTCCATTCAATAATTGTTTCATTTGATGTACGTGCTTGCTTAACAGTCAAATCATTTTCTATCGTTAGTTTCTCTGTTATTGTAGGCACTGCTGCTGAGGCACTTGAAACACTTGAGAAGCCTACAATACCTGTAAGAGCCGTACTTAACGCTAGCATAGTTATCTGTGATTTTCCTTTTTTCTTATTTAGTTTAACCAATTTTTTCATCTGCCCCTCTCGATATAATAAATCCAATTGTAACCAGTTAAGTTTAAAGTATAGGTTACCTTTGTTTAAATTCAGTTTAAAAATTGATATAAATCACATATTTTTTAATGAACTTTATGACAAAGTGAGATGTTTACGAAAAATTTAAGTAGTTTTAAATAAATATGTTTGTTTAAATATGGAATTTTTATAGCTATTCCCTTATAATTGCAAAAGATTATTTAATTTTATGGAAATTAATAGTAGTTATTATGTAATGGTCACACTTTTAGAAAAGGAAGGATTTGTGAGTATTCAGGGAATTATGACATAGTGTGAAGCGACTCATTAGACGACTACGGTATGCACCCAGCGGAACAGAAATCAACGCTAAGTTTTAGTGATGAACTAAATTAATCAAAAATAAGTGAATAAGAGGTAAGCAAATGAATAGCCTAAAAACAAAAATGGTAGCGCTGTTTTCTGCGTTAATTATACTAATGGGAGGTACTATTGGATTTCTTATTATCCAGTCCTCTACTAAACTAGTTATTCAATCTATGAGTGAGCAAGCGACTAAAATAGGAGAATATACGCTTAATAAAGTGGATGTAGGGAAATATAGTGAGATTCTAAAAGACAGAAAAGAAAATGATTATTATAAACAATTAAAAGAGGAGCTTGAGGGAATAAGAGTATCTAATGGTTTGAATTATCTTTATATAATGAGTAGAGATAAAGTAAATAACGGATATGAGTACTTTTATGTTGTAGCGGGGGAATCTGTTAAATTAGGTGATGTGGAAAAAAATAGTGCAGAATATGACAAGATGGTGCAAGCTTTTGAAACAGGACAAGCAACTGAAGGGGAATTAACCTCTGACGATAATGGGGATTTGCTTTCAATCTATATACCAATTAAGGATAAATCCGGGGAAGTGATTAGTGTAATCGGTGTGGATTACAATGCAACGGATATTTTCAACTTAGTGGAAAAAAATAGATTGGAGATGATTTTACTTATAGGTGTTTTCCTGATAATTAGTACAATTATTATTTTCGTTTTTACTAAGTTATTAACTAAACCTTTAGAAAATCTAACTGAGCAAGCAAAGAAAATTTCTGAAGGCGATTTAAATATACTTGTAAAAACGAAAGGCACGGACGAAATTAGTGCATTGTCACGTTCGTTTGAAAAAATGGTTGTCGATCTAAGGGAAATTATTGCGGATATCAATTCAACGACCTTTACAATGAATGGTACTACACAAGAGCTTAGCAAATTTGTGAAAACAACTGAAGAAGCTTCGGGTAATATTTCGCAATCGATGGAAGAAACAGCTGTAGGAATAGAAAAGCAATCAGAAGAAGTGAATATTATTTTAGAAATGATGACTAATACGCTGAATTTTCTACATCAGGGAGTTGCTCAAGTAAAAAGTACTGTTGAAAATGCTAAAATCTCAACTGATACAGCGGGAAAAGGTAAGGAGTCAATGCGTGAGGCTACTGTTCAACTTCATGAATTGATTAAAACTGTAGAATCTGCAACTGAAACGGTTCAAAGTTTAGCCAAACGTTCAGACGAGGTAGGAGAAATTATTAATGTAATTTCTGACATAGCAAATCAAACAAATTTGCTTGCTTTAAATGCGGCAATTGAAGCGGCAAGAGCGGGGGAGAATGGAAAAGGATTTGCTGTTGTGGCAGATGAAGTCCGGAAACTTGCTGAGCAATCTCAATCAGCAGCAAGTAAAATAATTGATTTGATTGGATCTATCCAAAAAGAGACGAATGAAACAGTCGTTAAGATGGAACAAAACTTGATGGCCGTTCAAAAGCAAGAAAAACTGATTGATCAAGGAGAAGAAGCCCTAAATGTTATTGTGAAAATGGTAGGACAAACAGAAAAAGATACAAATCAGATGGAGGGCATTTTTAATGAACTTCAAAAAGATTCCCAAAAAGTCTTGGAAGCTTTAGAAACAATCTCAGCAGTCATTGAAGAAAATACAGCGGTTACGGAGGAAGTTTCCTCAGCTTCCAAAGATCAGTCAACTGTAATTAGCCGCATTGTCGAAAATGTCCATAAAGTTGAAGAGATATCAGAAGTTCTTAAAAATAAAGTCGATAAGTTTAAACTATGAGGCTCAGGTAGAACATTTCAGATTTTTGCGAGGAGTGAAACGTTCGATTTGGGGGATTGTCAATGGGCGTGCCTTTACGAGCTACATGACAATTCTCCTTTGTTGTATGCTTGCTGATAGGCGTAACAAGAATACACAGAGCCTTGATTGCTTTGTAAAGAAAAACACCTCCGAAGTGAAGTGGGTACAGAGAAATCTGTACGCATCGTTGGAGGTGTTTTCTCTTGTTTTATTTATAATGATAAGTGCTTGGTTGTCGATCTCTTCGTTGAATTTGTTTAAACCAGGCTTGATCTTTTTCTTCTTGTTTTAATGTATTAACGATGGAGGATGAACAACTAACACAGGTTCTAGCTTGCGTTATTTTGCCGCATCGTTCGCATGGGGCACCGATATTGGGGAAAATGGTATTTTTTAATTTCCCTGCTTTCACCCATTTATAAAGCAAGTCGGAAGAAACGCCTGTTAATTCAACGACTTCATCATTTGATAAGGTACGATTATTTTTTCTTAGTAAAAAATGAAGTAATTCCGAAAAAATATCCTCTTCTCTCGCATCTAATTTTTTGCCAAACAGCTGCATTATACTTCGCTCCTCGCTTTTTAATTGATCGTTTCAGTGATATTGATAGGGTTCTCGTCATATTTATAATTTTCCCAACGGTTACGGGCCAATTTTCTGTATTTATTCGAAACGCTTCGATCCGAGATTAAGCGGGAGAATCCTTTTTTTGCTTCTTTTATATCTCCAAGGCGTAGACTCAACTCTGCATTCAAAAATTGAATTCGTTCCTCGCCTTCTTGGTTGGTAGCAAAAGACTTACTGTAAAATTCCCTTGCAGATTGTAAATAGCGCATTTCAGCTTCATGTTCATTTTTTAAGCGATAGAGCCACGCAATTTTCAAAGCTAGGTTTGCCATTAGAAGAGGTTCTTCCATCGAAGACTTTGATACAAGGTATGCTAGTTTATAGCTGACAATCGCATCATCTATCGTGCGTTCTTGGCAAATATTCACCGGTTTTCGTAGCTCTTTAATGTACAATTCATTAATCAGTAGCATGAAGGGTCCGTAAGTTCTCGTCATGGACTTGTGATAGGCGTAGCCACAGTGGGGACAGACAGCTACTTCATATAACAATGGATTCAAGCCTTCATAGACTGGCATGAAATCGGTATGTTCTTCAACGATCTTATAGCGATTTGGACGCACTTTATATGTTGTAAAATGCTTCTTGCAAAATTTGCAATCCACATTACTTTCGTAATAGTAAATGTTAAATCCCATAAGAACCAACTCCTTTACATCGGGTAAATTATCGTTTCTTTTGTTCTAGTAATACTCTGTATGTAATAATTCAATATATTTAATTCAATGTCCTCTTATTCTATCAATTATATGTAATTTGGTATACTCCTTTAGGATGACTATTACAATTCCTGCTACTTTCTCTTTTTCTTTTAAATGCAGATATTACTGAATTTGTCTTGCGATAGCATATACGGATGAGTTCGAAAGTTAATTGAATTTTAGTTTTCTGACTAATTCCTCAAGGGTGCCGGATATCAAAGTACGGGAGGAAATAACTACTTGTGAAGACAATTATGCCAGCTAACGTTTCGGGAAATTGCAACATTGGAACTGAAGTGTTTTCTGGAGTTCGTAACGTATTTTTATAAGATAGGATTGTTAAAAAGAAGTTGGAGGAAATTAAAATAAAAGAAGGGCAGTCAAAATCATTTAGAATGGTTTTGACTGTCCTTCTCTAGCTTGTTCTAAACACAATTAATTATGGCAAAATAGCAAATGAGCGAACTGGGAATCCGGATGCTTTTTCGGGTTTCGGAACGATATTAAAAATAATTGCACCTTTTGGTGGTAGCTTATCCAAGTTTGTCATGAGCTCGATTTGATATGTATCTTGTTCGAGTACAAAATATTCCCCATCTAACTTGCCATTTTTACGAAAATCAGCTGCTGAATCCGTGTCAAATGTTTCATGACCTATAGCACTTACTTTGCGCTTTTCAAAAAGAAAATTCAGCGCTTCAAATCCCCAACCAGGAATATGATTATTTCCATCAGCATCCTTATTATTGAAAGCTTCTTTATCTGGCCAACGTTTACTCCAATCCGTGCGAAGTGCAACAAATGTCCCAGCTTCAATTTCACCGTATTTTTCTTCAAAGTCCAGAATATCTTGCACACTTAAGGCGAGGTCGTGATTAGTTGCAGCCTCCTTCGATTTATCAATCACGATAAGTGGTAGGACAAGCTCCTTTAGTTCTAATTCATCCAAGTAGCGTGTGTCTCGCACGAAGTGAATGGGTGGATCGATATGTGTTCCGTATTGTCCCGGAAAAGTGAATTGTTGTGCAAAAAAACCATCTTCATGTGAGAATAGCGTTTCGAATTTAGCGTCGTCAAACATAAAAAAATGAGGTGAATCTGGTCCGAATGTGTGCGTTAAGTCGACCCACTCCTTTGATTTTAATAATTGAAGTGCTTGTAAAAGATCGTTTGTCATAATGTGTTTCCTACTTTCCTAGTATTTTAGATAAAAAAAGAGAACCCTATTTGTAGAAGAGGGTCCTCATGCATAATAACTGAAGTTAATCCTCTCATCTTTAAGGCGATTATCGCCGATTGGAATTAGCACCATGCTAGAGCTGGTTGCTGAGACTTCATAGGGCCAATCCCTCCGTCTCTCTTGATAAGAATATAAGTATATGAATTTTCAGAAATAAATAGTACGACTACTTTATCATATTAAATAGTAGTTTACAAGTTCAATAGGGATACTCTGTTAGTTGATTACCAATCTAAGATTAATGTCAGTCCACAACAAGCATGTTCAGTGAATCGAATTTGAATGCCGTCTGGTGTGAATTTAGTGTCGAACTTAATGGTAATACCAGTTGAGGTAATTAATTTATCAACTTCTGCTTTATTTGAAAGTTGTGCAGCGCTCATGAGATCGTGGGCAAACTGTTCTGAATCTGCAATTTTACTTGTTAGCAACTGGGATTGCTGCATAATGGCCTGAATACTTTTTGCTGAAATCTTTAACTGTCGTGTGTTTACTGGTGGAAACGAGTTGTTATTTGTCGGCATTGCCAATTGACTAGGGAATTGAGCAAGAGAAGGATGATTTGCCATTACCCACATCGGATAATGATTTGAGTAGGTAAAGTAGGGATAAGGATTGTAATACAATAAAATTCCTCCAATTCAATAGCTGATATCTTATCTTATGAATTGTTATGTCATTAGGTGTAATTACAACATTTTTGTACGTGCGATACGAGTAATGAAAAAAAGCAATATAAATCAAGAAAACCTTATTTTCCTTTGGTATCTTATGTTTAAGGGGGGACGAGAAATGAGTTACAGTCTTATCAACCAAAAATCCATTGATTATATAGAGGCTAACTTACATGAAGATTTAACGTTAGATAGTATTGCTCAGTTTGTTGGTTTCTCAAAGTATCATTATCATCGTATTTTTCAAAAAGAGGTTGGTGTAACTGCATCTGAATATATTCGGTATCGAAGGATTGCTAATGCGGCCAATATGCTACTCTATACGGATGAAAAAATAATAGATATTGCCTTCTATTTTCAGTTTGAAACACAAGAATCATTTACGCGTGCATTTAAGAAATATTATCAGCTACCGCCAGGACAATATCGTAAAATAATGGGTAAATTAACGGTGCAAAGGGAGGAAACTATAATGAGAAATGGACAATTGTTAAAAGGATGGACACTAAGTGGAAGTCACCCATCTAATTATAAGATGGGAATTGATAGAGAAATCTTTCATAAAGGGAAGGCATCTGGATTCTTAAGGTCTTCTACTGTGGAGTCTCAAGGTGAATTTGCTACGATGATGCAACAATTTAAAGCTGAGAAATACTTGGGCAAAAGACTGAAGTTGTCAGGCTTTATCAAATCTAAAGCTGTTGAAGGATTTTGCGGGTTTTGGATGCGTGTAGATGATGCACTTGGAGATGTATTGCAATTTGATAATATGAATGATCGCCCAATTGTTGGTGATACGGAGTGGAATCATTATCACATTGTTTTGGATGTACCGAAAAACAGCACCGTCATTGCTTTTGGTGTACTGCTCTCAGGAAGAGGTCAAGTATGGATTGATGAACTTAAATTCGAGGAAGTTGATAACAACACACCGACAACAAATATTGATTTTACTGGTTACCTGCTAGATGAGCCAACAAATTTATCATTTGAAGAGTAGGGCAGGAGTTCAAGATGTCGGATTCTAAAAATCAAAATTTAAGTATTGCTATTAGCACATTATTGATGGCAATTGTCATACTAGTAAAGTTTTTTATTGGTAATCAAGTTTTTACTTTCATAAGGGCGTTATTTCAACATTAAGTTTAGGATTACCGCCAAATATGCACATAAACAACCGTTTTTTAAAACTTTATAAGGTATAAAAACATGTGTGAAGGGAAAAACCTTTTATGAGACTAGTTTCCATGGAAGGGGAAAAGACAATGAGTTCGGTATTAAATGCAAAAAAACGTAATTCAGGGCCTCAATCGACTTTAACAAAGCTTAGAAAAAGTGGCAATATACCTGGGGTTGTTTATGGCTATCAATTGGAACCTACGGCAATTTCGCTTAATGCAAGAGCGTTTGCTAAAGTATTAGCGCAAATGGGGAGTAATGGTGTATTCCAGTTAGAGGTGGATGGTAAGAAGGTAAATGCCGTATTAACGGAAATGCAGCGCTGTGCTTTAAAGGGAAATATAAAGCATTTAGATTTTAAATCAATCAACATGTCAGAAGAATTAGAAGTCGATATCCCTGTGACAATTGTAGGTGATGCAATCGGTGTAGCAGATGGTGGTTTCCTTTTACAGCCACATCGTGAGGTTAGAGTTAAAGTGAAGCCTTCAGATATACCAGAAGCGATTGAAATAGATGTATCGGATGTGGCGATTGGCACTTCACTGTATATCTCAGATATTCGAAATAAATTCCCGTTTGAAATTTTAAATGAAGATGACTATACGTTGGTTGCGATTACACCTCCTCCTGCTGAAAATAAACAAGAAGATACAGTAGATGGGACGCCTGAAGTGATTGAAGCAACAGGTCAAAATCCTTCTGGACAAGAAGAATAAGCTAATAAGCTACGTCATAGGTCAATGTTTTTGGCTTATGACGTAGTTTTTTTATTAGTTGGTGAGGATAATTGTTTACAGAGCTGTCTTTTTGTTTTCAGAAATTATCCATATGAATGTAACGATGGCTGCGACCATAACCATTAAGAAGCCATAGATGGGTGTATGTTTTAATGATTGATAATGTACAACCAATCCACCCACGTAAGATCCTAGAAAAATTCCGATATTGAATGCAGAAATATTTAATGCTGAAGCCATTGTAGTAGCAGTAGGTACATATTTTTCAGATAGCTGAACTGCATAGAGTTGTAAGCCGGGTACATTCATAAACATGAATAGCCCCATAAGTAAAACCGTAATTAGGCCAATAACCTGCGATTCTAATGTGAAGTTAATGCCTAGCAATGCTAGTGCAAGACCGATAAAGATGAAGAATATTGCACGTAATGGATTATTGTTTGCAAGGTGTCCGCCTAATGTATTTCCTATTGCCACACAAATACCGTATATGACTAAAATAACTACGATCGCTTGAGGGGAGTATCCCATGTGTTTTTCTAAAATAGGAGACACATATGTGTATACTACAAATACGCCACCGTAACCGATTGCTGTAATGAAAAGAATTAATAGCATACGTATGTTACTTAAAACTTTACCAATATCACGTATCGATATTGGATTACTCTTTGATAGATTACTTGGCACGAGTAACGCATTGCTAACTAAACCGATTATGCCGATTATTACGATGAAAACAAATGACATACGCCAGTCTGTTACTTGACCAATGAAAGTCCCTAATGGAACCCCTGTCACAGTTGCCAAAGTTAAACCTGTAAACATAAATGCAATGGCACTTGCGCGTTTGTTTGGCGCTACGACATCAGCGGCAATAACAGCTGCAATCGACATAAATACTCCGTGTGCTAAAGCTGAAATAATACGACCAATTAGTAGTAACGAGAAAGTAGGTGCCATAGCAACCCATAAGTTACCGACGATAAAAAGTCCCATTACGAGCAATAGAACCTTTTTACGGTCAATTTTAGACGTTAATACTGTTAAAAGTGGTGCTCCAATTGTTACACCTAATGCATAGATTGATACGGTTAAACCGGCAGTACTTAATGATATACCGAAGTCATTTGTAATTAGCGGGAGTAGCCCCACACTTATAAATTCTGTAGAACCAATACCAAAGGAACTAATTGCTAGTGCAAGGAGTGTTAGTTTGGCATTTGGTGCTGTTGATCTTGTCATAATATTGAGCACTCCTTTGATTTTATAAATAGGGTGTAGTATTATTTATACATACTAAAGAAGTATGTAGAGTACTTTTAGTTACTTTTGAATAATACAGGGGGTTTACGATGAAAAAAGTTTATAATATTGGTGTTGAAGCCACACTTGAAGTAATTGGAGGTAAATGGAAGCCTGTTATTCTATGTCACCTCAATCACCATGGTAAAATTCGTACGAGTGAATTTCGTCGATTAATTCCTGGTATTTCACAAAAAATGTTAACGAATCAATTGCGAGAATTGGAGCAATGCGGATTAATCAACCGCAAAGTGTTCAATCAAGTACCACCAAAGGTTGAATATTCATTAACACAATATGGACATGAGCTGGAGCCTGTGCTTAATTTACTTTGCACGTGGGGTGAAAATCATATCGGAAAATTAATTGATAATGGTGAAGATGTACTTCTAATGCAGCGTGATGAAGATATTGCTGTTAAGCAATCATCTTAATATAAGTTGAGAAAGCCTTAAGGTAGATTGATATCTTAAGGCTTTTCTATTTATTTTGGTATAAAGTTTTATTACATTACGAAGTCAAATTCTGCTGGGTCTGGACCAACACGTTTGTCTAGGTTCATGGCATTAATTACTTGGATTTCTTCATCAGTAAGGCTGAAGTCAAAGATGTCTGCATTTTGAATCATACGTTCTTTACGAACTGACTTTGGAATTGTTATAACACCATTTTGGACATCCCAACGTAATATTACTTGTGCGTTTGATTTGCCGTATTTTTCAGCGATTTTTGCAATTGTTTGATCTTCAAGAAGTCCACCTTGCATTAATGGAGCCCAAGCTTCTAATTGAATATTGTGCTCTTGGCAGAATGAACGTAACGCTAATTGTTGTAAACGCGGGTGGAATTCTACTTGGTTAATGACTGGTGTTACACGAGCTGTTTTTAACAAGTCTTGTAAGTGAGATATATTGAAGTTGCATACGCCGATTGCTTTGATTTTGCCCTCTTTGTATAAATCCTCAAGCGCTCTCCAAGATTCTGCATATTTATTTTTACCTGGCCAGTGAATTAGATATAAATCCAAGTAATCTAGTCCTAATTTTTGGAGGCTTTCTTCATAAGCTGCTACTGTTTCGGCATAGCTTAAGCCAGTATTCCATACTTTAGATGTGATGAATAAATCCTCACGTTTTAAGCCAGTAGATGCTAGTGCTTGTTTAATGCCCTCACCAACACCTGCTTCGTTACCGTAAATAGCGGCTGTATCAATGCTACGGTAGCCAACCCCGATGGCATTTTTTACGATTTCTGCTGTTGTATCGTTCTCCACTTGGAATACACCAAGACCAAAGCCTGGCATTTCTACCCCATTATTTAATGTGATTGTATCTTGTAAACTATTAATCATTATTTTGTCCTCCAGTTGAGTCGGTATTTCGTTGCTTTTTTATTATGTAGCCTGGCATGCATTAAAAAAAGTACGCACTTTTTGGTTTCATAGAAACGTGGAGGTTCCTATTGAGTCGTATCAACCGTTGTGAGCTTTGACTTTTTTAAAATCTGTATGCTGAAGATAAATGGGTGAAGTTACTCGCTTCAAAGTTACCTATTATGAATTCCTTAAAAATTAGTAAAATCTCACACGAACATCAGTTATATTTGGAAGTTGGATAGATGAACAAGCAAAAAGAATAGTTATTTACTTCTGGGGATGATATTTGGTAAAAATGCATAACCATGCAAGAATGCTCGTTGATTGAAGAGGAGGCTGGATGAGTGTAGCTGATGGCATTCGCCTTTCGCTACAGAGCCAAGCTTCCTGGGGGATTAGCGTCTCATCAGACGCCCCCAGAAAGCGCCCAGCCGGAACGGAAATCAACCCCAAGTTATGGGGAAGGATCAGATTATCAATTGATTGGTAATTTCAGTAAATGTATACTGGTACAAAACAAGTATTTCCAAATGAATTAAAAGTAGGAGATGATAGCAGTTGTTTCGTATTTTATACATAGAAGATGAAAAAGAAATCGGGCAATGGGTGACAAAGGAGTTAACAGAAAGAGGGTTTGAGGTTAGATGGCTAGAGTCTGGCGAAGGGGTTGAGAAGTACATAGGATTTGCCGATGTTGTTATTTTAGATGTGATGCTACCTGGATTAGACGGCTTTTCTATCGGGAAAAGAATCAAGAGGGAAAATAGTGAATTACCGATTTTAATGCTTTCCGCACGCACTGCGGTAGAGGACAAAATCGAGGGGCTAAACTTCGCAGATGATTATTTAACAAAACCATTCCATCCGGATGAACTAGTAGCGCGTGTGGAGGTTTTACTAAGGCGATATCAAAAGAATGATGATGTATTAGAGCTTCAGCACCTGAAAATACATACAAAAGAGATGCGAGTTATAAATAGTAAGGAGAATGAGGAAATCCAATTAACTGGCAAGCAGTTTTATTTATTTCAATATTTTATTCGACATTTAAATCAAATACTAACAAAGGAACAGCTCTATGAAGGGGTTTGGGGGGAAGCATACATAGAAGGCGATAAAACATTGATGGTGCATGTTCGATATTTGCGAGAAAAAATAGAATTAAATCCGGCCAAGCCGATGATTATTGAAACGATTCGTGGAATTGGTTATAGGGTAAAGCTATGAAGTTTTTCAGATCATTATTAGCGAAGTATATGCTTATTATTTTGCTAGCAATGTTTATTGTTCAAATAGCGTACCTTGTCCTTGCTTTATTTGTAATGGGGATTGCTAAAACTGAGGAAGGTATTAATAATACTCGATACGGCGAAGACTCCAATAAAAATGTAATTGAAGAAAAATGGCATGCTGAAGCAAATAAAATAAAAGCCATTGAACTTGAGGTAATCGAACAACTTTTCGAAAACTGGAGGGGAAAGTATCCCGAAGCCTCTATGTTTTGGGTCGGCGAAGATGGGACATTATTAACAGAGGTTAATGTTAAAGAGCAACTACCCTCAGAATGGACACCAGCATATACGACTAAGTTTATAAAGGAACGATATGACGGAGATCCCTTTACAGTCATTGCATTTCTTGGAGAAGATGAAACGAATGGCTTTATTGTTTTAGAAATTCCTAGATTAGTATTGAATCCACCACTGAAGAATGTTTATCAGCAATATGGCACCTTTGTATTTTTAGGTGTTATTTGTATCATCATATTTTTTGTTAGTATCTCTTTTTTATTTTTTAGGGGGATTCGAAAACGATTATTAATGCTACAGGATGCGATGGAAATACGTGATGTAGATGGGATACCTATTGAGATGCATGTAAAAAAGAAGGATGAGATTGGGCAGCTCGAGCTAAGTTTTAATCGCATGGTCTGTGAGCTTAGGGATAGTAAAAATCGTGAGCAAAAGGAAGAACAATTGCGGAGGGAATTAATTGCTAATCTATCTCATGATTTACGCACCCCTCTAACGAAAGTACGAGCGCAGACCTATTCCATTAGTAAAGAGGAATTATCAGATGAAGGAAAACATGCTGTTAAAGTTTTGGAAACGTCGATTGTTAATATTGATAGATTAATGGAAAATTTAATGTCGTATACGTTACTAATGGCTAGTAAATATAAATTTGAACCGAAGGAAATCAATGTTATTCGATTTGTGCGAGAGTATATGACTACGTGGTATCTTGTTTTTGAAAAAGAAGGCTTTGAAATAGATATAGAGTTAAATTCATTTGAGGAGAATAAATGGATAGTGGATCCGCTTTGGTTAGGGCGTATATTCGATAATTTCTTTCAAAATGTTTTACGTCATGCAAGTAGTGGGCAATATATTGGCGTTAAAACAGAGTCGACAGAGCACTATGATGCATTTGTCATTTCGGATTACGGAAAAGGAATGAACAATGAATCCAATGCAAAAGGTGCAGGCATTGGTTTATCAATAGTGGATATCATGGTAAAGGGGATGGAGCTAGATTGGGATATCACTTCAAGTGAATCGGGCACAATTATTAAAATTATACGACGTAAGAAGCTGTCCGAATGATTTTTCGGGCAGCTTCTTTTTTAAACAAAATTTAAACTTCGTACGCACCTGCTTTTAAACTTAGTTCGTTATGCTAGATAAAGAGGTGAGGGAAATGGAATATATCGTACAAACAGAAAATTTATCAAAACACTTTGGTAAAGAGCAGGCTGTAGCGGGCATAGATTTGAAAATTCGTAAAGGGGAAATATACGGATTTCTAGGACCAAATGGCGCAGGGAAAACAACGACAATTCGTATGCTTTTAGGATTGATGAAACCGACATCAGGCACCATTAAAATTTTTCAAAAGGATGTAACAAAGGAACGAATCGACATATTATCGAAAATTGGTTCGTTGGTTGAAAATCCATCCTACTATCCGCATTTAACGGCCTACGAAAATTTAGAAGCTTTAAGAAAAATTTTAGGCGTGCCAAAATCGCGCATTGATGAAGTGTTAGCAATTGTTCGTTTAACAGAGGCAGCCAATAAAAAAGTGAAAGGATTTTCGCTTGGCATGAAGCAGCGTCTAGGCATCGCCGCTTCTCTTCTACACAATCCGGAGTTATTAATTTTAGATGAACCAACAAATGGACTTGATCCATCAGGGATTATCGAAATTCGGAATTTAATCAAACGACTACCTTCAGAATATGGGATGACGGTCGTTATTTCGAGTCATTTGCTATCAGAAATTGATCAAATGGCGACGACAGTTGGTATTGTTTCGAAAGGGAAAATGATTTTTCAGGATTCAATCGAAGCAATGCGTATGCATGCCCAGCCAAAAGTTTTGTTTAAGGTGAATAAGAGTGAGCAGGCGTGGCGTTCGTTAGTGGCAAACGGCATAAAGGCAGAATGTAAAGAAGGAAAAATTATATTGGATGAATGCTCCGATGAAAAAGTAGCACAAATCGTTCAGATCCTTGTGCAAGAGGGCTTTTCGGTTTACCGTGTGGAGGAAGAAAAACAATCATTGGAGGATATATTCCTTCAAATGACAGCGGGAGTGCAAGCGATATGATGGGCAATCTGTTGGCAGCTGACTTCTTAAAAATTAAAAGAAAAGGGTTGTGGTTTTTAACAGTGTTAGGCCCGTTAGGTGTAGTGGCGCTACAAACAGTCAATTACGGTATAAGAAAAGACTATTTGTTACAGCAAAGTGAGGATGATTGGGGATATTATTTAGGCAATGTACATTCTTTTACACCACTAGCGCTTATTTTAGGGATTGCCATATTAACATCCTTCATGGCGAGTATTGAAAATGAAACAAATGCATGGAAGCAATTAATTGCTTTACCTGTATCAAAATTTACAGTGTATTTATCAAAATTTACAGTGCTAACAATATTATTATTTGTATCTTCCTCGCTATTAATAGTTTTTACACTTGCTCATGGACTGTTTTTAGATCTGGGAGAGAACATTCCTTATATGGAGCTAGTCAAGTCTAGTTATTATCCGTTTTTAGCGTCATTACCAGTATTGGCATTACAGCTTTGGATTGCGACTGTTAGTCAAAATCAAGCCATTCCAATTACCGCTGGGGTCTTTGGTGTGATATTTGCTTTTTCAGCATATAAATTGCCAGATTGGTTGATTTGGAAGTGGCCATCATTAATGAATGAATGGGATGAGCCAATCATCAATGTTGCGCTTGGTATAGGTGTAGGTATTCTATTATACATCGTTGGAATGATCGATTTCACGAGAAGGGATGTGAAATAATGCGCGCTATACTGAACTCTGAATGGTATAAATTAAGGAAGTCTAAAATGGTACCGATAATTTTTGCAGGGCCGATGATTGGCTTATTTATAGGGTTAGCAGTCAATTTCGAGGATGATTTTGGTGTGAATAAATGGTATATTGCCTTACTTTCAATGAATTTAACATATGCACTATTATTTCTCCCACTTATTTCAGGTGTCTTTGCAAGCCTCATTTGTAGATATGAGCATCAAGCTGGAGGATGGAAACAACTTTTAGCATTGCCTGTCACAAGGGGAAAAGTATTTGCTGCAAAGTATATATTAATCATGCTGCTTGTCATGGCGATGCAATTACTATATTTAAGTTCTATATATGCGGTAGGTATGATAAAAGGTTATACAGACCCTTTCCCGATGGAAATTGTTTGGAAATGCATTTTTGGCGGATGGGTGGCTACCTTGCCATTAGTTGCCTTGCAATTGTGGATGTCGGTGATGTTTAAAAGCTTTGCTGCTCCGTTTGCTGTGAACGTAATTTTTACCTTGCCATCCATATTAGTCGTGAATTCTGAACGATTTGCCCCTTACTATCCATGGGTGCAACCGTTTGAGATGATGTATGTTGGAAACCCAGAGGATGTATTTTTTGTACCATGGGATCAATTATTAACGGTTGTAGGTGGTAGTTTTGTGTTGTTTTTCATTGGGGGATATTTGTATTTTCAACGAAAAGCGGTTTAACTTTATGAGGAGGATGTAAAATGACCTTGTTGAAAAAGAGTTGGTGTATAACTGCAGCAATTGCCCTTTCTGTATTCCTAGCAGGGTGTGGAAGTGGAGAAGCGGTAGAGAATGTAGCTCAATACACATCGGAAATAGAAAATATTGATATTCCTAATGATGTCAAAGTCATCGGTTTTGGTGAAGCGACACACGGAAATATTGAATTTCAGACATTGAAAAAAGATCTATTTCAAGCATTAGTTGTAAATGAAGATGTCCGTGTCTTTGTTTTAGAAGGGGACTTTGGTGGTGCACAGCAAATTAATCAATTCATTTTAACTGGTTCTGGCACAGCTGAAGAAGCTGTAAATGCGCTGGATTATAAAATTTATAGAACAGAGCAGATGATAGAGCTTGTGCAATGGATGCATGATTATAACATGACAATAGATGAGAGTGAGAAGGTATATTTTTACGGCAACGATATGCAACGCTATGACTACAGTAAAAAAGGGTTGCTGGATTATTATGAAAAAGTGAACAGCGATGCGGCAAAAGGATATGGAACACAGTTGGCGCATGTTTCCAACGAGACAATGCGTGAATTAACAAATAGCCAACTGAAAGAACTCGATGAAACAATCGATACGATTATCTCAGATTTAAAATCAAATAGAACAGCATATATCACACTATCGACGGAGGAGACCTTCGCATTTGCTTCTCAATACGCACAAATCATGAAGCAACGCACACAGCTGTTTTTAAATGATAGTGATTATGCAGACCTTCGGGATCAATATTTAGCAAACAACCTGCAATGGATCGTTGATTTTGAAGCGACTCGTGGGCATGATAAAGTGCTTATTTCTGCTCACAATGGGCATATTGAAAAAACTTCCGCAACGTTAGCAGGGAACAAAGTAATGGGAGAGTATTTGGATGAGGTCTACGGTGAGGCATATTTTGCAATTGGGACGGACTTTATCGATAATACATTCCAAGCGTTAAATGCCAGTTCCGATAAACGTGAAAATAATACACTGGAGCATCATGATGATTTAGTAGATGCATTTAGTGATGTGGAAGAAAATATTTTTTATGTAGATTTTGAAAAAGCTAGTGAGTTAAAAGCGTTAAAGACTATTCTCTCTTCAGAACAGAAGATGGCGAATATAGGGGATGATTTCAGACCTTGGTATAAGTTAGCGAAGATGTTTTATACGATTAAAATGATACCAAATGAAGCTTATGACGGCATAATTGTTGTGAAAGAGGCGACTCCAACAACTGTTATTGAGTAATTTTTGCGCTGATTTATAAATTTGTCGTATCCTCTTTATACGTTTTGCTCGAACTACATTAATAGCTTGATTAACTGAAATTCTTCAGCTAGGTAAATTACCTAGCATGAAGAATTTTTTAGTAGATTTAAGGTACTGTTATAACCTAATTAAGATACAATTATTGTAACAAATGTAAAGTTAATAGGGGGCATTCTATGAAGAAGTATCATTATACTTTAGTCGATGTATTTACGACTGTACCGTTTGGTGGCAATCAGCTTGCTGTTTTTGAAGATGCAGAAGGTCTTACTACAGAAATGATGCAAGTACTTGCGAATGAATTGAATTTATCTGAAACTGCATTTGTTTTTCCATCAGACAACTTTCACAAAACGAAAAAGGTACGGATTTTCACACCAAAGTTAGAGCTCCCAATGGCAGGGCATCCGACTATTGGTGCAGCTTATGCGTTAGCAACAAATGAGACTGTTAAGACACATGAAGGTCGTAATGATTGGATTTTTGAAGAAGGTGTCGGTGACATTCCACTAACTGTGTATAAAGAGGGGAATATAATTACCAAAGTTGAGATGGAACAGCCAATAGCAGAGTTTGGCGAAAGATTTATGGATGTAGAAGCAGCCGCACAGCTTTTATCAATTTCTGAAGAGGATATTGATACAAAGCTTCCGATGCAAACTGTTTCGTCAGGTGTACCGTTTCTCTTTATTCCGATTCGTTCATTGGAAGCGATGCGAAAAATTCGTTTACGCACAGATATTTGGCAGGAACGTTTTAGTGCCACTCCAAGTCGTCAGCATATTTTTGCCTTTACGACAGAAACAGTTGAGGTAACCTCGCATGTACATAGCCGTATGTTTGCACCTGCCATTGGAATTTCGGAAGATCCAGCGACAGGAGGAGCGAGCGGCCCACTAGGAGCTTATTTAATAGAATATGGAGTCATATCTAATACAGAAGAAGGCATGTATCATATTCGTGGGGAGCAAGGATTTGAAATGGGGCGCCAAAGCCATATCGACATCACTATAAGGAAAGCCCGAAATACAATTCAACAAATAAAGGTTGGCGGGCCAGCAGTAATCAATGGCTCGGGTCAAATTTTTATAAATGAAGAAGGATGAATAAATTTTAATATAAAACTACTAGCGTAGAAAGGGCAGATCTTTGCTGATTTCTGCGCTTTTTAACTTTTATAGAAGGGAAAACAGAAAGTTCGTCAAATAAAGTTCTTAAAGAGGTATTAAAGTTATTTAAAAATGAGAATCATTAAAGGATGAGTAGTGTTTTTGAAGATGATGTTCCAAATGTTAAACTTGGCATCAATTTGTTATGGTTTTCAGCTAGAATCGCATAAGCAAGGAGGAGTGAAATGGATTTTTATCAACATAGTAAAGAAGATGTTTTAGAGGCGGTCAATTCCAACGAAAAGGGTTTGTCAAGTGAGGAAGTGCAATTACGTTTAGAGCGGGACGGCTACAATGAAATAGAAGACCAAGCAAAAGTACCTACCTGGAAGCTTTTTATAGATACTTTTAAAGATCCAATGGTAATCGTTTTACTAATAGCGGCAGGTATCCAAATTTTACTCGGTGAGATGGTCGAGTCATTAATCATTTTTATTGTGATACTCATTAATTCTGTGATTAGTGTTGTGCAGACTAGGAAAGCGGAAAGCTCGTTAGATGCATTACGAGATATGTCTGCTCCAGCAGCAAAAGTAATCCGTAATGGAACGAAACAGACAATAGCTGCAAGGGAACTCGTACAAGGAGATATTGTATTCTTAGAAGCTGGTGATTATGTTCCTGCAGACGGACGTGTTATAGAGAGCGGCTCATTAAAGGTTAATGAAGGGATGTTAACGGGTGAGTCGGAAGCCGTAGAAAAATCTATTGAGGCAATTCAGGGTGAAGTAGCCCTTGGTGATCGTCTTAATATGGTGTTTAGTAGCTCGTTAGTCGTTTATGGGCGCGGTACCTTTGTTGTTACGGGTACTGCAGAAAAAACAGAGGTCGGGAAAATTGCCGATTTATTGTCGACTGCTGAGCAAAAGGACACACCGCTTCAGCGAAAATTAAATGATTTTAGTAAAAAGCTTGGCATTGCAATTCTCCTGCTTTGTATCGTCATTTTTGGTGTGCAGGCTGCACGTATTTGGTTTGGTGGCGGTGGTACTGATACGACAACAGCGTTGTTGGACGCGCTTATGTTTTCCGTAGCTGTTGCGGTTGCCGCGATACCAGAGGCATTACAATCAATCGTAACTATCGTATTATCTGTTGGGACTAATAAAATGGCGAAACAGCACGCGATTATTAGAAAGCTCCCTGCTGTCGAAACGTTAGGATCAACAAGTATCATTTGCACCGACAAAACGGGTACACTTACACAAAACAAAATGACTGTTACGGATCATTTTTTACTTTCAGATAAAAATGAGCGATTGCCAGATAGCCCGGAAGAATGGGATGAATCTGAGCGATTGCTGGTTCTTATAGCGGCACTTTGTAATGATTCCTACATCAATATAGAGGGCCAGGAAGTAGGGGATCCGACAGAAGTGGCATTGATTAATTTTGTGAATAAACACGGTCTTGATTATGGGCATCTACGTGCAATGTATGAACGAGTTTCCGAAATACCTTTCGACTCGGATCGTAAGCTCATGTCAACGCTCTATAACATTGAGGGGGACAATATGATACTGACGAAGGGTGGCCCTGATGTCATGTTCAACCGTGTGAGTCAAGTATTAGTCAATGGTAAAGAACAACCGATTAGCGATGATTTATTAGGACGCTTTACGCATGCAAATGAAAGTTTCTCTAATCAGGCATTAAGGGTTTTGGCTTTTGGATATAAGCGTTTGCCAGAGGGGAAAACGCGCATTGTTCATGAGGATGAGTATGATCTTGTATTAGTTGGTTTAACAGCTATGATAGATCCACCTAGAGAAGCGGTATATAGCTCTATAGAGAAAGCGAAACAAGCAGGTATACGTACGATTATGATTACTGGTGACCACAAAACAACAGCGCAAGCTATTGGACGAGATATAGGATTAATGGAGGAAAATGATATTGCGGTTACGGGTCAAGAACTCGATGCGATGTCTGAAGAAGAACTAAATCAGAACTTAGATAAAATCTCAGTTTATGCACGTGTATCACCTGAAAATAAAATTCGTATTGTACGTGCATGGCAGAAAAAAGACGCAGTCACAGCGATGACGGGTGATGGTGTCAATGATGCACCAGCATTGAAACAGGCGGATATTGGGATTGCAATGGGGACAGGTACCGACGTTGCCAAGGATTCTGCTGCTATGATTTTAACAGATGATAACTTCGTATCAATTGTCGATGCCGTTCAAGTCGGAAGAACCGTGTTTGAAAACATTAAAAAAGCAATTGGTTATTTGTTTGCCGGGAACTTAGGAGCTATTATTGCTATCCTGTATGCAGTCACTTTCAGCTTACCCAATCCATTTACTGCATTGCAGCTACTATTTATTAACCTTGTAAATGATTCGTTACCGGCAATTGCCTTAGGGATGGAAAAGCCAGAACCCAATGTCATGAAAAAGAAACCTCGTGCAATGGGTGAGGGGATATTTGCTGGCGGAACGATGAAAGCGGTACTGACACGTGGCTTGTTAATCGGAATTGCCGTGATTATTTCCTTTTATATTGGGCTGTCGCATTCGAATGAAATGGGTGTAGCAATGGCATTTACGACGCTGATTTTATCAAGAACATTACAAACTTTTGTTGCTCGTTCTAATACACAGACATCAATAAGTTTTGGGTTCTTTAGCAATAAATATGTCATTGGAGCGGTCGTATTAGGCTTCGTGCTGTATGGTATTACTGTCTTACCATTCGCTCGTGATGTGTTCAATATCCCTGTAGAATTTGGTATGACTGATTGGCTAATTGCAGCAGGGCTTGCGCTAGCATCCGTCATTCTAATGGAAATCGTTAAAGTAATCCAACATAGAAATGTTTAATAAATGAAGAACACCCTTGAAAATCAATATGTTTTCAAGGGTGTTCGTATTTTTAAAGAGTTTTTTAGCTGAGCGTGAATACTTCTAAAATGAATCAGTTGTTGTTAATCATAGTAATGATTTGAATCGTATTGCCTTCCACTTCATATACCATTACTAATGTGTAAACACCTTTATCTTCATTTGAAAGATCGATTGTAAAATGATTCGCATTTGCTTCTAGTTGATCAACATCTATCGCTATTTCTTTAAACGTCTTATTATGTCTAAGCCCTAGTTGTGTAGGGTTAACATGTTTACCATCTAAGCCTTTCACTAGATTCTCCACATAGAAAGTTGAGTCCTGTCCAATTGGAGAAGGCATTTCAATCAGTTGAGGATCGGCAATTAGATTCTCTAATTTTTTTAATCCTTGTAGTGGAGAGAAATTTGTCACTTCATTGCCCGTGATATCCAATGTCACTAGGTTTTTCGCATATTGTAAACCTTCAAGACTCGTTACTCGCTCTGTTCGAGAAGTAATAGCAGTTAAGCTTGTCAGTTTATGCATATCAGCTAGTGTGATGTCACCTGTAATACCTAATGTTTGTTTAATAGATGTGTTTAAAAGTGCATCAGGTACTGTGACGATTAGACTCATATCGATAGCTACTAATGCTTCTTTTGCTTGTTTTAGCAACTCTAGAGCTTGATCAATGTCTGTTTGAGTAGCTTGTTTATTTGCTAGAATTGCTTCTGCTTGTGCAATGCTTGTTTGTAAGACAGCCATACTCTCAGATGTATAGTCTTCTGCATTGATTGCTTTCGCTTCTTCAATAATGGCTTCTAACTCTTGTGTAAATACACTATCTGGGTTAGCAAAATGTAATTTAGCAACTCCCCATGTTGCGTGGTCAGAGCCATTTCCATTACCACCGTCAGTAACGACTAATTTTAATTCTTTAGCGCCACTAATATTCACGTCGATGAACTTTTGAGGTTCTCTAGAAGTCATTAAGCCGCTGTCGAATTGCTTTTCTCCATCAACAAACACTTGGAATATAACCGAGCCAACACTACCATACATTTGGCGGTCTACACCAACGAATGAAGTAAAGTAATCGGCATCTTTATCCGTTAAATCATAGACAATTGTTGAATTAGAATGTGCGCCAATACCTTTTTCGTAAGCTATTTCGCTTCCATCCTCTTTAGTTAATCGTAGAGCTTTATCACTTATAGATGTATCTTTCTTAGGAGCGGTATAGCTGTTTTGAGTAGATTTCCAGTCAAAATCAGATAGATAGTTGTAATCATCCATATTTACTACAGAAATCGTTCTTTTCTTAGTGACCTCATTGCCGTCACTATCAGCGACAGTATAAGTAAGCTCATACTTGCCAGCTCGATCAAAGTTTACTTGATTTGCTCCTGTTACTTGTACAGCAGCTGTTAAATCGCCATCTTCTGCATCAATCGCAGTATATTGCTCATTGATGTCAATAGGAGTCCCTACTTTAGTTGCAGTTGATTTAGGAATTGTAAGCTGAGGAATCCCATTTGAAATATAGAATTTGGCATCGGCAAAGTCTGCGTGGTCAGATGCATTACCATTACCAGAATCACTTGCGATCAGTGTTAATTCTTTAACATCGTTCAAAGGGATTCTAACTACTTTTGCTTCGGTGTTATATCCCATAACCCCGCTATTATAGATTTCTTCGCCGTCTGCCAATACTTTGAAAGTAACACTTGAGTTACTATTTTCTGTGATATTTCTGTCCACACCAACTAGCGTTTCAAAGTAATCATAGTTTTTGTCTGCAAGATCATAGACAATTTCAGAATTTGCATGTGTACCAATCCCTTTAGCAAATTCTTTATTTTCGCCATTAACGAGTACTTTGATAGATTCTCCAACTGAAGCCTTATCTTTGTTAACCGTTTTCCAAGCAGTTTGTGCAGACTTCCAATCTGTATTACTTGCGAATGTAGCATCACTATAGACATAGATTTCTCTTGCCTTAGTGACAGTATTGCCATCACTATCAGTGACAGAATATTCTACAGTATACGTGCCTGTTTTATTCACGTTGAAGTCATTCGTTGTTACTCTCACTTGTTCGATTAAGTTACCATCTTCTGTATCAAATGCTTTTACATCTTTCAAAATATCAAAGTCACTGTTTAGCTTCACGAATGTAAGTTCTTCAGACACAGTTAATGTAGGTTTACTAGAATCTGTTGTGAACTTCGCATCAGCCCATACGGTATGGTCAGCTGTATTACCGCCATTATTAGCATCTGTGGTTACTAGTTTAACTTCCTTTGCACCTGTAACTGGAACTTTAACAAATTCATGTTCCGTATTAGCTTTAAATATATCACTACCGAATTTCTTCTCGCCATCCACCCATACTTCAAATATTGCAGATGAAGATTTTCCTTTCATCGCTTGATCGATTCCGATATAGCTCTCAAAGAAATCAAAGCCTTTTCCATCGATGTCGTAAACAACTTCTGAATTCGCATGTGCACCGATACCTTTTGCATAAGTTGCATCAAGACTTTGTCTAATTAAAGTGATAGTTCCACCAGAAACGGATTTATCCTTTTGTAATGATCCCCAACCAACATTTATTGATTTAGCAGTTAAATCAGAGATATATGCAAAATCACTTGTTACTGTAACTTTAGTTGTTTTTGTTTCTGTAATTTCAGCATTCTTTACTTCGTAAACAATTTCATAGTTATCTTTTTTGGTAATATCGACAGTATTAGATTTTATCACTACGTCTTTTGTAATATCATTTCCTTCGAAGTTAAGTGCTTTCACATAATCCATTGGATCAAATTCTTGGTGCAATTTAAGAGTTAGATGATTTTCAACTGCTATTGTTGGTTTAAATGAATTAAATTCAACGGGCTCTAAGGCTTTTAACTTTTTGTCATATACAACAATTTGATACGTATAGTTTTTACTTATATCTACCTCTTTATCAATAAAACTATTTGTAGAAGTAAACCCTATAACTTTACCATTTCTAATTATTTCAAACCCTAAAAGGTCTTCAGCATAACTCTTATCCATAGTAAAGTTTAAAGTATTTATACTCTTTTCTGCATTTGGAACAATACTTACTCCAACAGAGACCTTTTTATCTTTTATTCCGTTTCCTGTGTACCCTACTACAGAGTTATTTAGATACCATAATTTTTCATTCGGTTTCTTATACTTACTAGTCAACTCTCTTGTTTCTTTGCTGACTGTAAAACCATGTCTAGCGAAGTACTCGCTTAAATCAAGTTTTAATACTTCAGAAGAAAGTTCAACTAAATATTGTTGCTTAGAGATTTCTCCATTTGTCAGTTGTACATCTCTTTCTCGATAGAGACTATTTAAGTCACCCCAGTATCCAGGGCTGTACATTTCTAATTGCCAAAATACGCCTAATTTTTCAAACAATCCTTGATCAATGTAATCTTTCAAGTTTTCTTCGAGTACATTGTTATAGATATATCCCTCATATGGTATACGATTATCTATTTGACCATAATAAGCCGACATATGTTGTGGTAACATGTTATTTGTTGTTTCACCATATAATCTAGCGTTTACATCCATTCTATGTCCAATCTCATGGGTCAAGCCCCATGATGGACCTCTCACTTCAAATGGAATTAAGTGGTTAGCCATAACATCACCTTGTACACCGATATGGTCAGTGTATGCATACATATAACCAAATGGTTGTGCAAGTCGTACATTTTCTCTAATTAATTTAGGGTCTTGCTTTTTACTACTTGCATCCAATCCGTAATATCTAAATATTTCTTCCATATGAGTATTATAAGATTCAATTGTTTCTATCGGGCTATAACCATTCTCAATATACGTTTTGTAAGCACCAGTTGCTGTTCCTGTCCAAACAATATGATCACTTACAAATTCAAATACATCTATCACTTCTCTGTCTTCAACATTTGGATGTTTCGCAGTATCTTCATCTAGTTTCTGTTTATATTCTTTTAAGAATGATTTGAACTCTGCTACGTTCGTATCTTTCGTTGAGAAAGGAATTTTTTCCACGCCTTCAAATCGAATTTTTGGGGCACTCCCTTGTTGTTCTTCTGTATAAGGATTAATAATGTAAATACTTCCACCTGGTGTTACATCATGTTTATACCAGCTATCTTTGTTAACTTGAGGTACCGTTATCTCGTTTTTACCAGGTACTAGAGCGACATCTCTTCTCCAATTTGCAAAAGAACCATCTTGTTGCGCAAAAGATAACTTTGGTAATGGACCATTTGTATTTGCATCAACATATACTGTGATTTTGTCTCCAGGCTGTGCTGCAAATCCTGTAGGCTGTAGGTTGTTACCGAAGCCGAATTTTAAGTTTTCTTTCGCGTGCTTCACCATATCTCCACGTTGTTCTGCTACAACAATAGTTCCTTCACCGTTTACTTCACCTTGTACAATCTTTTTAGCTAAATCTAAACGTTCTTTAAAAATATCATACAGTGGGTGTGCTTTCGCTTCATTTTCTAATGCATTAATTTTATCTACACTATTGAATTCTGGTACTACCGCACTCATTGTTCCGTCCGTGAAGATATTATCTACTTTATCTGCTACAGCATCTTCTGTATAGAATGCTAATTCTGCTAAGGAAGCCCAGTTTTGAGTAGATTTCTTGACCTTAAATTTAACGCGTTTAAATGTAGTAGGTTCAAATTTAGCTTCTACTAATCCGGCGACTACATTATGTCTCCCAGTTGTCACAAGCTGATACGTATCACCTTTAGACGTTTGAGAAGCATAGATTTCGAACTCTTCAGCGAACCCTTTACGGTCAGATTTTCTTGCCCCATACATGATTCTGTTTAGTTTTACTGCTTCTTTGAATTCTACTTCTACTTCATTTGTGAAATCAGTTGAATTACCTTTATTCGTTTCCCAATAAGTATCTAGGTCGCCATCAATGGCGTTTCCAATTACGGCACTACCATAGTTACCCGCATTGTTTCGAATACTCTTAATGTTGTCATTATCCACTTTAAATAATTTGGAGTAGTCTTCATTAGCGTAATGCTCAAATGGTTTTGTTGCAGCTGTAGTTGCTTCTACTTTTTCTTCATTTAGTAGTACTTTGGCGTTTTCGAAGTCCTCCTTATACAGTTCATATAGAGGATGTGATTGAGCACTTTGCTCTAACGCTTCTAATTTTTCTAACGTATGGAATTGCTCAGATACTTTATTTTGGTGTTCGTCCGTAAACAAGTTGTCAATCTTATTAGATATACTATCTTCTTTATAGAATCTGAATTCTGCTGCGAACGGTCTATCTGTATATGCTTTCTTGAATTTAAACTTGATTCGTTTAAACTTTGTAGGTTTAAATTTGAATTCTAAGAAATCACTTGTTCTTACCGCTTCGCCACTAGAAACAAGTTGGAATGTTTCCCCTTTACTAGTTTCAGATGTGTAAATTTCGAATTTTTCTGGGAAGCCTTTTTGATTCACAGATCTAGCTAAAAAGGCTATTCGATCTAGCACTTCTGCTTGATTTAATTCGAATACTACTTCATTTGTAAAGTTCGCAGCATTGTTCTTGTTTGTTTCCCAATGAGTGTTTGGTTGATCATCTAACATAAATTCTGGTTTTGTAGTAGGATAGCTACCACCATTTGTTGTTACTTTTGATACGTTAGAATTTGGCATTCTGAACGTGTCACTATAAGCATTTTCGAATTCTGTGCCATAGCCTTTTAATTTTGAAACAGTTGCTGTAGTTGATTCGATATCCTTTTGATTTAGAAGGGATCTAGCATTTGCTATATCTTCTTTAAATAGAGAATAGAGTGGATGAACTTTTGCCTCTTCTTCTAATTTATTTAAAGCATCTATTGTATTAAACGATTCGTTTACAGTACTGAATGTATTATCTGTAAATAGGTTACCCATTTTGTCAGATACTTGGTCTTCTTTATAGAATAAGAACTCCGAAGCACTTGCCCAATCTTGATTTGCTTTTTTATAGATAAACTTTAAACGTTTAAATTCAGTGGGCTTAAATTGGATTTCAACAATATCTCCTGTAGAACCTTTATATTCACCAGAAGAAACTAATGAAAAGTCATCACCTTCATCTGTAGATGAACTGTAGATTTCAAACTCTTGTGCAAAACCTTTACCTTTCGCGCTTGATTGACGGGCAGCGTAAACAATTCGATTTAATGAAGTTGTTTCGTTGAAGTTAAAGATAACCTCATTAGTAAAAGTTGCATTATTGGCCTTACCTGTTTCCCAATGGGTATTCATATCACCATCGATTGCTTTTGAAAGGGGAGATCCAGAGTAGTTCCCGCCGTTGTTCGAAATTGATAGGATATTAGATTTGTCCATTTTAAAGACTTCATTATATGTATTTAGTAAGTCACTTCCGTATAAATAAAACTTACTTACACTAGCATTACTTACTTGTTTAATGTTACTTGTTGTTGTAACTTTTGTTTCTTGATTTTGATCAGCTAAGACATTAAATGGTGCACCGACTAAACTTAAAGCCATAGCCGCGGCTGTTGCAATTTTAATTACCTTCATTTAAATTTCCTCCTGATGAATTATTCCAAAGATGTACATAAAAAAACTACTCAATAAGAGTAGTTTTTTTCCTATAAATGTTTCATAAAAATAGTGTTACCTAATTATGAAACTATAGAATAATAAAAAGTAGAATGTACTCTTCGGTAGCTGGCTGACATAGTAATAAACCTTAGCCCCTATAGCTTTGCGTCCCTAAATTTCTCTAGGTTTGCCTATTTAGTTTACAGCTAAACAATATCATATTAAAATTTTGCTCCCAAGGACAAATCGTACTATATTTTATTGCTACAAAAGCAGGTAATATAGCTGAAATATCATAAAGTTGGAAAATTAATCTATCTGATGTAATAGGAAATAAGGAGTGTGATTCCATTATGGTGAACTTTTTTGTAAATCTAGGGTATTACCTGTGACGCTAATCCCGAAGGAGTTACGCTGGCTCCACTTCAATCAACAAACGCTTTATTCAAAATGTTAACCCCACCTTTTGGTGATGAGCAGATTTAATGATCATTTATGACGAAGTGGTTGAGAATAGGGGGAATGGTTAATTGACCTATAATCTTCACAAAATGAAGATGCTGTGTAATTCTTAGTGGTCAAATTATTTGTATCATTCATCGAGTTGTGACACAGTTGTAACATCCAACGATTATATTAATATAGAAATTCAGTATTTGAGGGGAAAAGAATGCGAAAGTTTTTTAAATTTTTACTTCTATTGCTTACAGTAGGAGTGTGTGTTTTTGTTTATGCAACATTTATCGAATCGAAGTTACTAACTGTTAAGTCACATGAATTTTCATATACACCGCAGAGCAAGGAAAAAGGGACATCCATTAAAATTGCTCATTTTACTGATACGCAAATAGGCGAATTCTTTAGTATGGATCAGTTCAAGAAAGTTGTTAAGAAAATTAATAAACAAGAGCCCGATATGATTGTTTTTACAGGCGATTTATTTGATATGGGTGCTACGGAAGTGGAGATTCAAGAGATTATAGCTCTCTTGAAAGAAATGAAAGCTCTTTATGGGAAATTTTCGGTGTATGGTAATCGAGATGTAGGGGGCGGTATGGAACGAAATTACGAACGCTTACTAACGGATGCTGATTTCACTCTTTTAAAAAATGAAGAAACAACTATTACTTTGTCGAACGGGGAAGAGCTACTTATATATGGATTAGATGACGCACTGTTAGGTTCTCCAGATATAGCTGATATAAATAAAGTGCTTTCTCGAAATGAAAATACACTTGTGTTATTACATGAACCAGATGTAGCAAAACAATTTGAATCAACGGAGCATGCTATAGTTTTGGCTGGCCATAGTCATGGAGGGCAAGTATATTTACCATTTATCGGACCTCTCGCTACTACTGCTTTAGCTGAAGAATACGTGAAGGGATGGTATACCCTTTCTGGGAGCCAAAATCCTAATTTATATGTGAATTCTGGAATTGGTAATACAAAACTACCATTTCGTTTAGGGAATATCCCACAAGTGGCACTTATAAATTTAAGCTTTTAAGAACACAACGTTTATTCGAATAAATTAAACAAAAAATCAGCAGAATCAAAATGTGATTCTGCTGATTTTGTATTTACAAATGATTTTAGATGAAGCGAGCAATATCTTCTAATGGTAGACGCGATGATCCAAATGCTGGTGCAGCCGCTTTACCAATAGCGATAAGTACGATTGGGAATTGATTTTCAGGTAATTCAAATCGCTCTGCAAATTTCACTTTGTCAAAGCCACCCATCGTTACTGTATCAAAGCCTTTTTCTTTTGCAATAAGCATAAGTTGCATTGAAATTAGACCTGCATCAAAAGATGCGATGTTTTGTCTTACTGCTAATGGAGCAGCAGGGTACATGCGCTGCGTATTACTAATTGTGATATTCTTTTGTTCTTCACCCATATGTCCTTCAGTTACATTTTGAGTGTAGATTTTTTCTACGTTTTTGTACATTTCAGCATCACCTAAAACGGCAATAACTGCTGAAGATGTTTCAATTTGTTCTTGATTATTAGCAATTGCACGAAGTTCTTTTTTCGTAGCATCGTCTTGAATAACGATGAATCTCCAAGGTTGTAGGTTACTTGAAGATGGAGCACTTGTTGCTTCAGTAAGGATTTCTTCAAGTTCTTTTTGCGTCATTTTAAAGGTAGGATCGTATTTACGAACTGATTTTCTCTCGTGCATAATTGTATATAAATCTTTAGTTGTTGTTGTTGTCATTGTATTTCCTCCTCTAAACTTACTAATGATAAGTTAATAAATAGAATCTTACCATTAGTAAGTTTGTGCGTCAAATAAAAAATATTATGTGTTACAATAGGAGAAAACCAATTCACAGGCGGGAGGTTATTATATGACTCAACCGAATTGTACACATATATGCAGCAACTACCATCAAGCGATTGAATTTATAGGGAAACGATGGATGGGCATGATTATTTATACTCTATTATCAGGTCCAAAAAGGTATCACGAAATCCACGCTACGATTCCTGGAATATCAGACCGTTTACTTACAGACCGTTTAAATGAGCTTGTAAATGCAGGCTTAATTAATAAGAAGTTCATCGATTCTTCTATAAAAAAAGTGGAATATGAGTTAACACCTAATGGTTTAGCGTTTCAAGAAGTCATTAAGTCGATTCAAAAATGGATAGATCTATGTGACTTTGAAAAGACAACAAAGGAATAATAACAAAAAGCTCATTACCACAAGGATGTTTGTTTGCACCGCGTTGCGAGATGGCAACACCTGAATGCCAGCAAGCACCACCTGAAATGCGAAAACTTAGGGATGGAATGGTGAGGTGTATTCATGCAACTTGAAGCAAAGAACGTTGGATTTCAATACGGGGACGGTCCGTGGTTATTCCAAGGGGTCAATGTTACGCTAGAACCAGGAGAAATCGTTGGCATTACAGGTCCGAGTGGACGAGGGAAAACGACCTTTTGCCGCATATTAGCGGGTTTTGAGTCACCGATTGAAGGTGCCGTGCATTTTAAGGGTGCACCATTACCGAAGGGTGGATATCATCCTGTTCAAATGGTTCTCCAACACCCTGAGAAGGCGATTAATCCAAAGTGGAAAATGCATAAGATTCTTAATGAAGGATATCAACCGGATAAAGAATTATTAGACTTATTAGGGATTGAGCAAGAATGGCTAACACGCTGGCCACACGAGCTATCTGGGGGCGAATTACAGCGCTTTTGTGTAGCTAGGGCATTGGGACCGAATACTCGCTTTTTAATTGCAGATGAAATGACGACAATGCTCGATGCAAACACACAGGCTCAAATCTGGCATGCAATCATGGAAATCGCTGAAAAGAGAGAAATGGGCATACTTGTTATCACACATGAATCCAAGCTAATGCAAAGACTTTGTCATCGTGTGATTGATTTTAATGAATGGGGTTAAAGAAGGAGGTTTCTTGAAAAAGAGACCTCCTTTCATGCTGTTGATAAAGTATTTTGTCCATAGAAATTACGTGAATAAATTGTTCTTAAAAGTGGTCTCTACACTAAAATCTGTACAGAAATAGTGTTTGGGCTTATTTGAATTCGCTAATACGTGTACGGATTACGTTCGTTTATAATGTTTTTTACTATGTTATTTTTTAACTACATTATATAAAGTGTACTTTTGGGAAATGGTGAAAAACTTTTTTGAGAAATTTCCTCAAATAATAATATGACCACTGTTGCATGTTTATGGTATCAATTAATCCATATTTGTTAAGGCTAGAAAAAGAGGAGGTGTAATAGTATGGCTCAAGAAGTTCTTTGTGAAGTCAATAATTGTACGTATTGGGGTTCTGGCAACAAATGCACTGCTGAGGCTATTTATGTTGTTAGTAAAAATGGTGAACAAGCTTCCAACAGTGAAGAAACAGATTGCCAAACATTTAGCCCATCAGAGCATTAGGGTAACCAAATCATGGTTACTCTTTTTTTGCATTAGAGTAAGACAACTTTCAAAATTAGATTTTTTCTATAGTAAGAAATATCGCTCTAATGGTGATTTGATAAGAATAGTTGAACAATTTTTTATACATATAATCTTTTGTAAGGTCACTAAATCCAAGAGGGTTTAGTGCTTTTTGGTTTTTATGAAAAAAATTAGAAATTATTTGAACTTTTTACATTCCTCATTTGTATAGTTAGTGTAATTACAAATCGGGAGGGATTTTTTATGCAGCTTTTTTTGAAAGATGTAGTAAAGCAATATAATGGAACGGCTATATTAAATGGGGTATCTGCAAGTTTTTACGCAGGGCATTGTTACTTATTACTTGGTCAAAATGGTGCTGGAAAATCAACTTTAGCAAAATGTATCGTAGGGGATGAAAAGAT
Organism: Lysinibacillus sp. NPDC096418; assembly: GCF_044762775.1. Classification (NCBI taxonomy): domain Bacteria; kingdom Bacillati; phylum Bacillota; class Bacilli; order Caryophanales; family Bacillaceae; genus Lysinibacillus; species Lysinibacillus sp. NPDC096418. The sequence continues at coordinate 102,692 of NZ_JBIWEY010000004.1, read as the reverse complement.
AGATGCCGGAGCGATTGTACTCGATGGTTCACCTTCTCGAGTGTTCGACGAAATTGCTATGCAATATCAATCCTTTGAAAGTTATAAGCATCTAAGAATTCGTGAAATCATCCAATTGTTCAATAGATTAACGGAAAATGCTTACTATTCAGAGGAATTGTACGAGATTTTAGGTATTGATTCGTATGAACGCGTGCTATTAAAAAATGCATCAGGGGGTCAACGTAAGGCTGTATCGATCTTTTTAGCATTTCTGCTCAATAAGCCAATCCTTCTTTTAGATGAGCCATTTGCAGATTTGGATTTAATGAAGAAAAAGCAATTGCTTCATTTTTTACAAACAACAATGCAACAGCAAGACAAATTATTAATCATTATCAGTCATGAAGTAGCGGAGTTTGAAGCGTTATTTGATTATATCTACATATTAGACAAGGGGAAAATTGTAGAGCATGGCAAAAGAGATGAATTGCAACAAAAATATAAGCATGCAGTATTACCAGGGATTGAAGGGATTTATTTTGACGTAACAGGTCAGGTATTGGGAGGAAGAGGCGCATGATAGCACAAATTTCACGTATGTATATGATAGAAAACCTTCGGAATTATGGTGTATTGTTTGGAAACTTGTTTACACCCTTTCTTTTTATATTTATTTCATGGATAATTAAAATGTCATTTGCAGGAAGCGAAGAGACGCTTTTCTTTATGATTAAGGGGCAATTTATGCCGATTTCCATCTTATTACTTATCTTTTCATTTGCCTTTTCTAGTGCAACAATTTATTTAGCAGATTTAAAGGCAGAGCGTACGTTTAGCTGGATACAGCGGACAGATGCTACACCATTAAAATATTATTTAGGTATGGGGATTGGTGTATTTACGTTAATGAATACTTATTTAATCCTTTTATTAATTGGTTATCGCTTGTTAGTAGACATATCACTTGCTTCGATGACGATGATTGTTCTTGTTAGTAATTTTGTGTTACTGGCACTTTATCCGCTAAGCTTTATTTTGGCAGGTCTATTTCGAAATGGTAAAGTCGCACAAAGTATGCTTGTGCCAATTATGCTCATTTTTATGTTTTCGGTTACGATGACGACTATGTTTTTAAGTTTAGCTGGTAAAAACCCTCATGATTATTTTGTATTTTTAAGTTGGAACCCCATGTTATATTTAAATGACATTGTGCAATTTAATCTGGATTTAATACAGCAAACATGGTTGCCACAGTATCAATATTTTATGATTTTAACAGTTTTAAGTTTTCTCCTAGCAATAGTGGCTAGAAAAGTATACAGCATTCGGTAGGTGATTTCTTTTGGGGATTGGATGGATTGTTTCACTCATTGTGGGTGGAATATGGATGATAATTATTTTAGCACTTGTGATTCCGATGGATAGAAAATATGTCGTTCGTGAAAATAGGAAAATTAATTATAAAAAAACAACGATTTATTTGCGTTGGAATGTATTCGATACGTTAACGCTCGTTTTAGCTATTTATACGATAATCTGCGTGCAGGCGTTAAACATGCTACTTTCTTTTGGCCAAACAGTTGAAAATCCATATGTGCAATTTTTTACAAATCAATCACAAGTGTGGGTTATTGTTGTTGTAGTTTATTTAGTATCTCGTGTTTCTATAACATTAAAGTCGATTAAGGCTCATTGGGGGGATGAGCTTGATGACAAGCAATGAGGAATGGATGGAGGCTTATAAAAGAGGAGATGTCGTAGGCTTCGAAACCCTTTACAATCGCTTGTATGAGCCCCTTTATTGCTTTTTGTTTCGCTACACACGGGAGGAGCAGCTAAGCATTGATATTGTGCAAGATACCTTCGAGCGTTTACAATATGTGAAAGATGATTTCGATCAACAAAAGGGGACGGTCAAAGCTTATTTATTTCAAATCGCTTATCGTATAATGATTAATAAATTGAATCGGCGCAAGAAATGGCGTACATTATTTCCATTTCTAGTACCTACGCCAAGTGATCGTCTATCATCAGATGAGAAGTTAACCGTGCAACAAGCTATACTCAAATTACCAGAGAAGCAGCGTGCTGTTATTTTGCTAGCCTATTATCATGATTTACTACAGGAGGAAATTGCACAGATTTTATCGATCCCTTTAGGAACAGTTAAATCGAGGCTACATAATGCCATGAAGTTTTTGAAAGAAGAGCTAAAGGAGGATTTCAATGCTAAAGGATGAATTTAATAATGAACCACAATTGAAAAACAGCTTAGATGAATATGAAATCGAGGTTCCGAAACAGTTGACGCACTTTAAGAAAAGTCGATGGCAACGTTTTATTCACTATTTAGCTTCACCAACGAAAGATCCCCTAGAACCTATTTGTTCCTCTTCAATTGGCTATACATCGCTTAAAGTAATTCCAATAGTAACTGCAATTTTTATAACGATTATTCAACTATTAATTCAATAACGATATCCATATGAAAACCAATGCTTAAAAAAGTGTTGGTTTCTTTTAATTTCATTAAGGTCGCTTTTGTGGAACTCACAGTAATTTTAGCTCCAATGGTAAATATATTGCGCATTTTTTCACCCTCAACCGAGCACGTTTTTCAAAATTGATATACTACATATTTTTAAATATGTGACAATATCCTAGAAATCCTTGGTATTACAGTTTTATTCGTACAATGTCACTTAATTATAATTAAGTTGTATGTCAATTTGAATAAATGGCTTTTTTAACGATTAAAAGGCTCCAAAACTATTGCCCTCTACATTCGCATGTTCGAATCTTCATGAATTCTTGCAAGAACATATTTTTGTATCGAGCCTAAATATAGTAGAGATAAAGTAAAATTTACTTGAATAAAAGTCTGAATAATTAGATAATTAATAGTATCTCAAAGGGAGGGATAGGGATGGAAACAACATCGCAAACGCAATATGATTGGAAGGTAATCGCCGCTAATCTTAACGAACTTCTACGTTTGAAAGCAACACCTGTAGGAATGAAAAAATTCTCTACTAAAGCAGAAATGGAAGCGGTACCGAAAATACGTCGTCCTGATAAACGCTATTTGTTAGATCAACTAGTTGCACAATCGGTTCGTCTTGGTTGGACAATGGGGGTGACAGCTGATGATCTTGCTATGAAACAATGTGGAGCTATTGCTGGGTTAATGCCGCAGGACGACGACTTTTACTCTGGAGAGGCGATGGATGGCGTGTGGTTTGGTACTCGTGAGGATTCAGCTGCCCATCAGAAAAGTCTAGATGTCGTGCCTTATGGAAGTTATGAAGCTCTTGCTATTTCACCACTTGCAGCTGGTAGAATCGAGAATCCCGATATTTGTTTGATTTACGCAACACCAGGTCAAATGATGTTGCTGATTAATGGTTTGCAATGGGTAGGGTTTAAAAAATTCGAATGGAGTGTCTCGGGAGAAAGTGCGTGTGCAGATTCATGGGGGAAAGCTTTGGCAACTGGAGAGCCAAGCCTATCCATCCCTTGTTATGCAGAACGCCGTTTTGGAGGCGTTTTAGATGAAGAAATGCTTATGGCTATTCCACCGCAAGATTTGATAAAAGGGATAGAAGGATTAAAGAAGCTATCTAAAAATGGTTTACGCTACCCAATCCCGGCAGTTGGCATTCAGTCCGATACAACTGAATATCTTGCGCCAATCTATCCTGAATGGGTAAAGCCAAATAAATAAAATGAATATTAATGTCAGATAGTATATATGTAGACTGTATTTTTACTGAACCTTGGTAAAAATACAGTCTTTTTTAATCGAAGAAAGTATAACTTTTTATAGATGTCTAGGCATTCGCGCCCGTTCGCACGCTCAAGGTCGCGTGCGAACGGGCGCGAATGCGCTTTACTTAATTTGTTAATATTGAAATTTCACACGAACAGCTGCACGAATAGTCATCTGTCCCTGTTCGATTGGCGTTGTTATAGTTTGATTTGCCATTGCTAGAGATTTATAGAGGACGGGCTCGCTATTATTCTCTTCTACAATTTCAATAGGCTGAGGATACAAGGATAATTGCATTGTCTCTGCAATTGTTCTTGCCTTCATTTGTGCATTTTGAAGTGCTAGGCTAAGCGCCTGTTGATAGTAGATGTCGGCATTTTCAATTTCGAATTGAATTGAAGAAATGCGATTGGCACCGTTTTGCACCGCGGTATCAATGACAGTTCCAACTTGACTGATATCGGATACTTTTACCGAAAGGGCATTCGTTACTTCATAACCTTTAAAAATTTGTTTTCCGTCAATATAGTCGTATTTGGGCAAAATCGTATAGCTAGCTGTTCCTATATCTTCTCGAGGGATATTGAGCCCTAAAATAGACTGAATCACGTGATTCATGATATTGGCATTTTCTTGTTGAGCTTCTTGTACATTCTCACCTTGTGTACTTACTTCTATTTGAAGTTGGGCATAATTTGCTGTAGCCATCACTTTGCTATTCCCAGTAACTGTTATTACACGTAATGAAGGGAGTGGTTGCTGACTAATGTTGGCATAATACATCGGGTTCCACCTTCCGTATGAGTCATACTATTAATTCTATGCTCTCTATTTGAAATGTTTGTCAGATGTATGATGTACGATAAAGGTTATAGACTATAGATCATTCTTTTTTTTGAATAAGTTATCATGGATTTTAGAAAAAATAATTAATGTCAGAACTGCACCTACAAATGCTAAAGACATGTCCCATTGCGCATCCCATCTATCTCCCTGCATCCCTAAAAAGTCTTTTGAAGTTTTTCCACCCTTTGATATTTTCGTACTTAACCACTCGATAATTTCATATAAAGCAGCTATTGCAAGCACAATACTAATCGTAATGCCAGACAACCATGCACCTTTCGTTAGTGTGGTGAAAGCTAATAAAAGTTCTCTTATCACAATGGCCGATAAACCTTTTAAAAAATGTCCAAATCGATCGTAATTATTTCTACTCAAATCAAATTCCTCTTTTATCCAATTGAAAAGAGGGACTTCTGAGTAAGTATAGTGACCACCGATAAAAGTTAGAATCGATAAAAGGGCAATAATGCAATAGGAAAGTGTAGTGAAGCGGAATTTGTTATAAGTTGCGATGACAATGCTCAAAATAACAATGGCTGGACTAACTTCCGCTATCCAATCTAAGTAAGTAGCGGGCATAATAGCAGACCAGATGAAAACTACAACAACAATTCCTAGAAGTATTAAATGTATCTTTGAATGTTTACTTCTATGCACCCGTAATCACTCCTTTTGTCCAACAGTATGTGGAAGTAGATGATTACTTATACTGTAGGACAAGGGCTTATGAAAAGCTTCAATTATACGGGTAATCAAAATAAATTTTACTGTGTAATTCATAAAAATGAGCTGTCTCGGAAAGTCATCTTTTCTGACTTTCTAGGCAGCCCATCGATAAAGTGCATTATTAGTTTAGCCCACCATTTGTAGTAATGCTTCTACGCCAGTCATTCCTGAAAAAATACCAAGTTGTTCTGCCTCATAAGTAACGGATTCCAGCGGGGCTGTTAATAGTTCGTCAATCGTCTTCACGCCAACTGCTCGACCGGCAATGATCTTTCTATCAACTAATTTGCTATTCAAAAGCCCAACGTCTAATGCCCCACACATAATATAGCCAGTATCATTAGAAATGGTTAACAAAGTCGTTTTCGGTAAGCTAACAGTAACAGCCGTGAAAAAATGACCTTTAATCATGATAGGCTCTATTGTCACCATTGAAATCACTCCTTTTATCTATATACATATGGTTAGGAGTAACAAGATGTTCGAGGTATTTTATCGAGAAAAGACTGATACCCTTTCGCTTGGCAAAGAAGTCATTATATAGATGCAAAAAAGCTACTTCACAAGGAGTAGCTCTATCAATAGATTATTTTGTATAAGAAAGCACCGCTGTTTGTTTGAAGTTTTCTAATGCCTCTGTTGCCTCTTTTTTTGTGCTGTACTCGAACATACGGAAAGTATCTTGCTCAAAAACTGTAATTACCCACATAATGAAGCCTCCTTTGCACTTGAATTTTGTACTACAACAGACTGACCTTTTAAGATGTTGTGCTCATTTTGTTATATATCAGCTATATATTTCATTCTACGCTTATTTTTGAGAAAGGAAAGGGATTTGTGAATGTTTTCACAAATCGTTCAAAATGAAGGGCAATTTTGAAAAAAATTATACGAAGATAGGTATAAGAACTGCTTTAAATGAATAATTATCTTGTCATAAATGAATGCGTTTACATTGGATTTGTTTTTCCTAAATAGTAATTTTTCGAATTCTTTCACCTGTATAATTAACGGCATTTCGCAAATAGTAAGACAACAAAGTTTTGTGAATTTCCTTTCACTAGGAGGTGGAGTTTTGAGATGGAATCATGTACTGATGTTGACGGTTTGCGCCTTACTCCTTTCTGCATTTTATGTGGGGTCTAAGACTTCAGCAGATAAGGGCCGGAGTTATTACGAAGAGACGGGGCAAGTCGTTTGGGATATTGATACACAAGAAAAGGTGGTCGCCCTAACGTTTGACGATGGACCGCATCCTAAAAATACTGCAAAAGTATTAGATCTATTGGCAAAATACAATGCGAAGGCTACTTTCTTTATTATTGGAGCAAATGCAGAAAAGTATCCAGATCTTGTTCAACGATCTTATAAGGAGGGGCATGAAATTGCGAATCATACGTATACGCATCCTTATAATGCATCCGTAACGGAATTGCAGGATGAATTACAGCAAACGAATGAATTGATTTACAGTATTACGGGCTTTCTGCCTGAATTATTTCGTCCTGTTGGCGGCAATTACAATGAACAGATGATTAACGCTGTAGCGGATGAAGGCTATAAAGTGGTGATGTGGTCTTACCATCAGGATACACAAGATTGGAAGGGACCTGGTGTAAATAAAATTGTCAACAAGGTGCTAAATGGAACGCGGCCTGGGGACGTGATATTGTTTCATGATGGAGGCGGAAATCGTGATCAAACCGTTAGAGCACTGGAAAAAATATTGCCAAAGCTGCAAAGCCAGGGCTATAAATTTGTCACAGTTTCGGAACTAATTAATGGAAATCAAAAAGAGGTTGCCAAATAAGTTAGCAAATCAACTTTTAAGGCAGCCTTACACGTTTTTGCACGAAGAAAAGAGCCAACTCAAATATAATACAATTTGAGCTGGCTCGTTTTCATTAAAAAAAGAAAAGTGGAGCTATTGCAATGCCGGCAATAACACCTAGTGCAATACCTAAGCCAAATCCTCTAAAACCAAACCTTGGACCCCAGAAACCTAGACCATAGCCTCCTAATCGTCTATCAGGTTGAATCCACACTTGGTCTCTATCTATCCTTGTAATTCTCCCAAAGTGTTCTCTGCCATCTTTACATGTAATTCTTACGCGTTTGCCCTGATATCTACAACAAACATTATAAGCTTCAGTTGGATTCACAAATATCCCCCCTTTCCACGAAGTTACATAGTAATATATGCATCTGAATCTATGAGATACTAGCCGATTGTCTAGCGTAATCATAAACTAGGGAAAAAGGGGGAGAAGTGTGTCTGTGATGCCAACAGAAAAGTGGTTATTGAAGTTGTTGGATGTTTATAAGGAGCCAAACGGGAAAAGCCTTGAAAAAATCCACTGTGAGGTCATCTGTAGCCCTCTAAAAGATGTGTTTTTGGATGCATATCCAGAAGAAATACAGTATGAATTATTTCAAAATGGATTATTTATGCCGCATGAAACAGTTGATGTAGTGGAATTGGAGAGGAAGGGGATTTGGCAAACGGTAAAGGCGGAATACGAACGTTTAAAAGAGAAATGGAATGGTCCGGAAGTACCCATTTATATCTTTCCGATTACAAAAGAAAATGCAATTACAAACAAAAATGGCGTTGCGTATAAAGAAGCGGTGTTCTTATTTGTTTCTGCGGAACTAGAAAAAGAAGAGCTTCGTGCATTATTTGCCCATGAATACAATCATGCTTGTCGGCTCCAGTTTCTAAATAAGTCCCTTGATGATGTAACTTTGAAAGATTCACTTTTGTTAGAGGGGCTAGCAGAATGTGCGGTGGAGGAATTATACGGAGAAAGGTGGCTAGCACCGTGGTTGAAGCTGTACACGATGGATGAACTTATTTTGGTCTGGCAAGAGCATTTTTTACCTTACCTAGAAGTGCAAGGGGTGCATAATCATTTCGAATTTTTATATGGTGGTCAGCTGCCTAGATGGGTTGGCTACTGTATCGGATACGAAATTGTTCGGACGTATAAGGTGAATTGTTCTAATGACAAGGATCTTTATGTGAAATCGACAGAAGAAATCCTCGCCGGCTCAGATTTTCTATTACAATAATGGAAAGGGGTGATTGCTATGACAAATAAACTTACGAATGTGTTGCCACCGATTGTGGATACGTCGACAAAAGTATTGATTGTCGGATCAATGCCAAGTAAACAATCGCTAGAAAAGCAGCAATACTACGGAAATCCTCGTAATCACTTTTGGCCGATTGTAGGGGAGATATTAGCGGTTGCTGTGCCAATGGATTATGAAGCAAGGCTTGATCTGCTAAGAGAACATGGTATTGGATTATGGGATACAATAGCATCTTGTGAGAGAAAGGGAAGCTTAGATGCGACGATTCGTAATGAAAAGCCAAATGATTTTCATGCTTTTTTAAAGCAATATCCAAATATTCGTTTGCTTATTTTTAACGGTACAAAGGCATTTGATGTGTTTAAAAAGCATGTTGGTTTTGAGGTTTTGGCTAATCGTCCATATAAAAAGATGCCATCGACAAGTCCGATTCCAGGCAAAAATATTAAATCTTTTGAGGAGAAATTGGAAGAATGGCGTTTGATAGGCGCATATCTATAGTGATTAGGCAAAGAGCTATAGTATGATAAATTTCACCCTTTGATGACATATGCATATAGTAAGTTATGTAGAAAGGGGGAACATGATTTGTATTATGCTCAATTTGATCCACCACCATCTGGCCGACCACCGATGGGCCCACCACCATTCGGTCCACCACCAGGACGTCCGCCATCATTCGGTCCACCATCATTCGGTCCACCATCAGGAGGCCCACCACCATTCGGTCCTCCGCCAATGGGACCGCCGCCATTTGGTCCGCCACCAGGGGGGCCACCATCATTTGGTCCACCGCCAGGAGGTCCGCCACCAAACTTTTCTCCACCGATACCAGCTTGGCAGGTAGGTCCTTCAGGAATACGTTCTTGTTTATTTAGGCATACCTATATTTGGCTGGATAGCGGAAGGAATTTTTGGTTCTTTCCAGTGGCTGTGACAAGAGATGTGGTGACGGGATTCCGCTGGAGTAGTAGAAATGGCTGGAGGCTCCGCACAATTCATATGAATAATATTCGTTCTTTCCAATGCTTTTAACTAAATAATTCATAGGGCTACGTATGCAAAGTATATGTGGCTCTTTTTGATGTGCATTTATATTGACACTTGAGATAAAATATTCAGATTAACTATAATGAATCTGAACGAAGAGTAACGTAGAAAGTATAACTTTTTAACGTAGAAAACGTCCTAAGAGATTTATATTTTATGTAGTCGAGTAGGGTGCTCAAAGAATGGTGTAACATTCTGAGTGCCTCTATTCTATAGTATCGATAATTAACAATTTTGCGCCTATATCAGTTCTAGAACGGTGAGAGCTTAAATAATCGCTCACAACATAACCCATACCTTTGTTTAGAATTGATGAACTGCCATCAGATAATTCACTAATTAGTGTTCCTTCTAGGACAAATACGATGTGTCCTTTTTCACACCAATGGTCTGCTAAATAGCCAGGAGAATAGTCGATAATTCTATATTTCATATCATTGATTCTAATTTCTTTTGTCGATGAAAATCCTTGTTCGCCAGTTTTAACAGATTCAATAATAGTACTCCAATCCAAAATTGTGTATTCAGTTTGCATAGATTTCCTCCATTACTTACTTTAAAAAAATTTATTATATCAGAAAATTTCGTGTATTTATATCTATTATTTTGTGTATATACTTATTATATGGAAGATTGTATTTATACATCATGTTTGCCACTAACAATGAGTAAATTTCAAAACAGTTTTTCATTCTACTAAAGTATTAGAGTTTCCGCAGGCACACCGTAAGCCGCAACCCTCGCTATGCACTATTTGTTGCGTCTACTGTCTCGTACTGTTCCTTCTGGGTTCTTCCGCCGCCGCTAAAAGCTCTATCTAGCAGTGGAGTGTGGAAATATTAGTAACTATTTTTGCTCAGTTAAAGTAGTCATTTAATTTTTAAGCAAAAGGAAGACCACATATATTATGTAAAGGAGCTTTTGTTATGAATAAGGAGAAATTAAAAGATTATTGTCTATCTCTATTGGGCGCGACACATGACTACCAACCAGAATGGCAAGCAGACCGTTATCATGTTGGTGGGAAAATGTTTGCGATGATGGGAACGGATGCAAATGGGAGGTCTGTTATCACTTTAAAGTGTGAACCGAGTCGTGCTGAGGGTCTAAGAGAAACTTATGAGGGCATAATCCCTGGCTATTATATGAACAAAACACATTGGAATTCTATTTATTTTGACTCAAATCTGTCTGATGAATTTGTAGAAAAGCTTATTCAGCATTCGTATGAACTGATTTTTTCTAAACTTACGAAAAAGCTCCGAAACCAAATTACCTCTGAATAGTGACGTAGGTATCAGAGTGAAGGTGTTTGTCGTCGAAAAGCTGTCCAATTGCAGCAAGAAATGACCAGTTTAATTTTCTATTTTCGATATGATAAAAGTAAGGAGTGATGCTTCATGTGGCTACAATCGATTCAGCAAGCAATTGAATATATCGAAGAGCATTTAACGGAAGAGTTGAAAGTTGAGCAAATCGCCAAGGTTGCTCATTCATCTTCTTTTCATTTTCAGCGTGCGTTCTCAATATTAACGGGTATGTCGGTAGGCGAATATATTCGTGGAAGAAGATTAACGTTAGCTGCACAAGAAATCGCAAGTAATCAATGTAAGATAATCGATGTTGCCTACAAATATGGCTATGAAACGCCTGAAGCATTTGCTAAAGCTTTCCGAAAACAGCATGGTATGAAGCCGTCTGATGTTCGGAAGGAAGCGGGCATGATTCACTCCTACAATAAGCTTGTTATTCATGTACAATTGAAGGGAGCAGATCCAATGCAGTATAAGATTGTAGAAAAAGAAGGTTTTCGAGTAGTCGGTGTTAAACGAACATTTTCGTGTGTTAACGGAGAACAAACGAAGGAAATTACAAAGTTTTGGCAGAATATTTATGAGGATGGTACGAATGATCAACTGTTTCCTTTAAATACGGGCGAAATCCAGGGTGTAATTGGTGTGTGTGATATGGGTGAAAATAATCTCATGGATTATTGGATAGCCACAAATTACGCTGGTGAGGATACGAAAGGATTTGAAACATTTACAGTCCCAGCAGCGAAGTGGGCAGTGTTTGAAGTAAAGGGAGCTATGCCTACAGCTATCACTACTATGTGGGAGAAAATCTACCAAGAATGGCTACCGTCAAATGCATATGAACTGACGAACGGCCCTGAGCTAGAAGTGTATAGTAATGGCGATGCTACAAGTCCTGATTACTACTCAGAAATTTGGTTACCGATTAAGTAACGTTTTCATTTTGTAGAAATCAATGTTAAAATAACTGTAACTATGAATGAAGGGAAGATGGGTGGCCGATGAACAACTAATCTTATTTTTACACTTGGAATTTAAAATTTCAATGAATCAAAAATAGGATTAGTCTGCCCATTTTCCATAAACAACGAGCTATTACATTGAAATAGCTTATTTGTGTATTTTATCTTCATTCAGCAAATTCGACTGAATGAAAATAAAGCCTCTAGCGAATGTCACAGATTTTGAATTGTGCTTGCACAATTCAAAATTTTGACGTTTTGTTTATCTACGCGATAACGAGGCGTAATTGGTTTATGCAGCTAATCCTTCCAAGAACATTGGAGGGATTTTTTTATGCCTCCGAATAGAGAGGAATGGATTATATGAGGGAACTTTTAATATTACAAGATATAGGTTATGAAATTAAGAACACGCTGATTTTCGATAATATACATGCGACAGTAAAACAAGGTGAGGTAATCGGTATTATAGGCAAAAACGGTGCGGGGAAATCTACTTTATTGCAGCTTATCAACGGTTCAATATCACCGACAAAAGGTCATTTGCAATGGTTCAAGAGCGGTGATATTACGTATGTCGAACAAGAAAGTGAGCAGTATTCTTCACATGATATTTCAGCGGAAGAAGCTGATTTATTGGCGAAATGGAGAGTGCCAAGCGTTGAATATGCTGCATTAAGTGGCGGTGAAAAGCTTAAAATGAGGTTAGCAAATGGTTTTGCACAAAATGCACAGCTATTATTATTAGACGAACCGACCAATCATTTAGATGAACAGGGTACGGCAATGCTGATAGATGAGATGAAAAATTATCCTGGTACCATACTTGTGGTTTCGCATGACCGCTATTTTTTAGATGAAGTGGTAACAAGAATTTGGTCGCTAGAAAATGCCCGACTCTTTGAACATAGTGGAAATTATACAAGCTATATTGAGGCTCGTAAGCAGCAAAGGCTAACGCAAGAACGTGCTTATGAAAAGCAACAGAAAGATATAGAACGTATTGAGGCACAAATGAAGGAACTGACGTCTTGGTCTCAAAAAGCACATGCTCAGTCAACGAAGCAGGAGGGCTTTAAAGAGCATTATCGCGTAAAGGCAAAGCGTATGGATGCACAGGTGAAGTCGAAGAAAAAGCGTTTGGAAAAGGAACTTGCCAAAGTAAAGGTTGAACGTGTTGCACCAGAAGATAGCGTGCAATTTTCAATAGAGTCGAATCAGCGAGTAGGGAAACGTTTTTTAGAGGTTAAGCACTTAGCCAAATCTTATGGTGAACGTTTATTATTTAAAGACGCTCACTTTACCATTAAATATGGCGAAAAGCTTGCTATAGTAGGTCCAAATGGCAGTGGGAAAACAACTTTATTGAAAATACTAATTGGTCAAGAGGAGGCAACAGGTGATGTGTGGATTTCACCAGCTGCTAATATTGGCTATTTAACACAGGAAGTATTTGATTTGCCTCTACACAAAACACCTGAGCAACTATTTTTTAAAGAGACATTTGAGGAGAGAGGTAAAGTCCAAAATTTAATGAGGCATTTAGGATTCACACCTGCCCATTGGACTTCACTAATTGACAATATGAGCATGGGTGAACGGGTAAAATGTAAGCTCATGGCATATATTTTGGAAGAGAAAAATGTACTGATTTTGGATGAGCCGACAAACCATCTTGATTTGCCTTCTCGAGAACAGCTTGAGCAAACGTTAGCACATTATCAAGGTACACTACTCGTTGTATCCCATGATCGTTATTTCCTTGAAAAAACGACGAATAATACATTACAGATTGCCAATGGTAGCATTCAAAGACGATGGGAAGAAACACCTCCTCAGATTGATGATACTGTTGCTATTCGTTTAAAGCTTGAGACGGAAAGGCAAGAAGTATTAGGGAAATTAAGTTTTTTAACAATAAAGGATAAAGAATATGCTACGCTCGATCAAAAGTTTAATGAGTTAACGAAGCGGATTAATGAACTTTCATAGATACTGTTTACGATGAAAGGGCTGAGGAAAGGTAGAGCAATAGAACAGCGTGGTTAGTACACTTGGGTGTTTATGAAGCGTGCTAGATTCAATTGAAATCCAATGAAGGTACCTGAAATAGTAACTGCGTTTGGAGGATAGTAGAAAACCTTCGAGTGATCAACACTGTGATAGTGAAGATTACTCGAGGGTTATTAAGAGTTAAATTAATTTCATTTAATATTTTCTACAATGAGTTTGTATTGCTCGTATGAATTTTTCCAATTATCCATTGGAAACTCTTCATGGAGGATACCATTTAATAAGTCGGAAAGTTGTTCTAGACATACATGCCAACCAGCTAAATCTTTTGGTGTATGTGCGGTTATTTCATGAATAGACTCATTTAATACTAATAATGAACCTTCTACTGTAGGAGAGAGCTCAAAACGAACCGTATCTTTTCCCCAATCGAATTCGATGATTTCTTTTTCGACATAATCCACGATTGTTAATACCTCGAAGTCACCAGATCCATCATTCATATTAAATTTCATCTTTCCATTTTTACGAAGATCAACGATTTCTAAATTACTCATCCATTTTTGAAGTTTATCATTTACCGTGAGCACCGCCCAAACAGTGTCGACAGCGTGAGGGAGTGGGCGTGTGAATTGGGCTACATAGTCATTTTGAATTTTGTTAATGATAGCAAACATTTGTCACCTCCATAGAAAAATTATTAATATAACTAGAAATTCTTTGGATTTTAGCATGTTTCCCTGCATTACTGAAATGATAAATATCGCAGAAGCTATAATTCTTATTTTCGACTGATTGTACAATACCATTTACTGCACTTGTCCGACCATTAATGACGATATTTTTAATGTGCAGTGTTTTTATTCTAACATTTTCCATGTGTTGCTTAATTCTTTTCGTGAATTGTTCTTTTCCAAGGATAAAGGCAATATCGACAATTTGCCAATGAACATCATTTTCAACATGATCCAAGATGAAATCTATATTTTTTTTAGTAAAGGCAATATAAAACTCTCTAATTAATTTATTTCTATAGTTGTTACCGCAGTCTTCAGAGTAGATAATTTTTATATTTGTTGTAGTCTCCATATATATAAATTACTCCTTCATAAAGTTTTTTTAGGATTTTTACGTGCTCTGATCGAAGTGTTGTCCTAGTACTTAGAAAACAGTAGTACGGCATTATCAGTAAACGTTGAAATCTAACTACGTAGAGTTGGTACTATAAAGTGCCTGATGTAGTTTAAATACGCCTTTTTCTATATCTTCTTTTGTTAAATGCCCGTAGCCTAAAATAATTCGATGATGATGCTTCCCTTTTTCAATTGAATGATCTTCTACTGGGTAAACTTTTACGCCAAATTGTTCGATTTTTTTGAGTAGTTCTTGTGAGAATTGGACATCATTCAATTCAGCAATGAGGTGTAAGCCTGTTGAAAAGCCCAAAATATGAATGTTAGTTGAAAATGTTGTAGTTAAACAATGAATTAGATAGTCTCTTTGGTTTTTATAAAACTTTTTCATCTTTGCAATATGTCGTTCTAAGTAACCTTCTGTAATAAATTGAGCGAGGATCAGCTGATCAAAAGAAGGAGTATGTAAGTCCGAAAACCATTTAAGCTTGCGACATTTTTCAATAAGATGTATAGGAAGAATTAAATAACCTATTCGTAGTGCTGGTGATAAGATTTTACTGAATGAACCAATATAAAGTACATGCGCTGGATCTAACCCCTGTAGAGAGCTCACTGGCGATCCCTCGTATCGAAACTCGCTATCATAATCATCCTCGACGAGATAACAATCGTTCTTTCTTGCATAGTTAATTAATTGGATGCGCCGTTGAATTGGTAATGTCCCGCCTATAGGAAACTGGTGCGAAGGCGTTACAAAGATGAACTTAGGACGTGTCCCTTCTGGTAATAAAGATGTCCTCATCCCGCATTCATCAACAGGTATTGGATAAAGGGTAGAGCCAGAAGCTTTAAAAATAGATTGGATATCATCTGTGATGGGATCCTCAATCAATGCAATGTCATTTGGTGATAAAAGTAATTTAGCAACAAGTGTTAATGCTTGGGTTGCTCCAGAAGTAATCACAATTTGTTCTGGATGACAATCTACACCCCTTGTCCGTTGTAGATAGCGTGATAAAGCTTGTCTTAATTCTAGTCGACCTTCTGGAATATCATAGCCAAAGTTAGATGGGGCAATGTCATTCCAAATACGATGAGACAACTTTGACCAAGCTTTACGTGGAAATAAATCTAAAGCGGGTATTCCTGAACGAAAGTTAATGATGTGATCTTCTTTTATGCTTTTTTCAATGCTATTCAAAGTAAGAAAAGCAGATGGATCTTTATGTTGCTGCAAAAATGTCTCCTTCGCAACAAATGTCCCTGCCCCCCTCCGTGAATCTAAAAAGCCCTCCGCTAATAATTGGTCATATGCTTCTAAAATCACATTCCGAGATACTGCTAGCGCAGAAGATAATTCTCGTGTGGATGGAAGTCTTTCTCCAGATTGTAAATCTCCGCTTAAAATCTTTTCTCGAAGCTTCTGATAAATTTGTCTATTTAAAGGTATGTCTAACGATCGATCAATGGGTATCCATAGCATCTCTTAGTAGTCTCCCTCTATAGAATTGGTACCTTCAAAAAAGATAATAATTGGCACTACTTCGGCCATTTTTAACGTGATAAATTGGTTTTAAATAACAAATAGGAGTTGAGTGAAGATGAAAGATTCAGAAATTCAAGTGATTCAAGCATTAAAATCAGCTGCAAGAAATGAACAGTTTAAACACCTTATTCAACAATCAAACGAGCTGTATCCATTACTATTAAAAGTTGCAAAGCGATATGTAACTGGAGAAAAAAGACAAGATGCAATTACAAGTGCAAAACAATTAATTTCGCAAGATTATCATATTTCATTAGAATTCATTGGAGAAAATACAACTGAGTTAGAAGAATGCCAAAAAGCTAAAAAAGAATTTTTAGAACTAATCGAAGAAATGGGTTCGTTGACAATGAAACAAACTGTGTCATTTGATTTATCTCATATTGGGCTATCGGTAAATCCAGAACTGGCATATAAGAATTTGTTAGAGCTTGCTCATACAGCAAATCACTATGGTATTACACTGATGGTAAGTATGGAAGAGTCAACTAAATCGAGTGACATACTTGATATCTATAAAAGAGTAGCGACACAATATACAAATGTCGGCATAACGATTCAAGCACACTTGTATCGCACAGATTCTGATATGCAGGAACTAATACAATACCCTGGGAAAATCCGACTTGTAAAAGGTGCCTTTCAAGAAGATCCTATTATTGCTATGACAAGATCAAAAGAATTGAATGAACGTTATCTAAATTTTGTCGAACAATTAGTAGAAGCGAATCATCCAGTATCAATCGCTACCCATGATGAGCTACTAATTCAAGAAATGGAGCATCGTCAATATTTTAAACATGGTTGCGTGGAGATAGAAATGCTTTATGGAATACGTCCAAATGCATTAAAAGCTTTAGCAAGAAAAGGGTATAAATGTAAGGTTTATTTATCCTATGGAAGAGAGTGGTACCTGTATTTATGTCATCGTATAGCTGAGTATCCGGAAAATCTTTATCTAGCAGTAACCGATATTATTAATCCGTCTTTTTCAAACAGCGTCGAGTGCTATTGAATGACCGCTTACTAGCAAGCTTGAAAATAATAGTAGCCATAATTATTGTAGGTAGTTCGGTTGTGGCTGGTAAATTAATTGTTCAAAGTTTTCCGGTGTTCTTAGCTTCTGAATTAAGATTTCTTATAGCAGTAATAATCCTCGTGCCCTTATTGATAAAAGTGGAAGGGATATCGTCAATTCAAAAGAAAGATTTTTTATTCTTGTTTTTGCAAGCGTTATTCGGTGTTTTTTTGTTCAATATTTTCATGTTGTATGGTTTAACAAAAGCCACAGCTATTGAAGGGGGATTAATTACAAGCACAATACCTGCGGTTACGGGCGTACTTTCCTTTTTCATTCTTAAAGAAAAAATAACAACTCATCTGGTGATAGGAATACTATTTGCTATTTTAGGAACGGTGATTATAAATGTTTACGGATTTCTTACAAGCGCAGATAGTGGCTCATCTTTTCTATTCGGAAACTTGCTTATTATTGCTGCAGTGATAAGTGAGGCTTTGTTTATTATATTTGGGAAATTTGTTACGCAAAGAGTTAGCCCACTTGCCATCTCAACGGTTGTCAGTGTCTTTGGTGCTATTTTATTTCTGCCTATTGCCCTTTTTGAGGGTAGGCAATTTGAGTTTAAAGAGGTAACTATTACAGAATGGGGATTAGTTTTATATTTCGGTTTAGTTGTAACAGTCATTGCTTTTATTTTGATGCATCAAGGTGTTTCAAAAGTTCCGGCAAGTACGACGGGCGTATTAACTAGTTTTTTACCGATGAGTAGTACTATTTTATCTGTGGTTATCTTAGGTGAGGAAATCTTGTCTCTCCATTTTATAGGATTTGGGTTTATATTAATAGCAGTTTTTTTTCTTTCAAAACAAGAAATTACGGGACAGGCAGAGTGACGCGGTTTATCGAATGAAAAAATTTTTAAAAAGGAAGATTTATTTATAGCTGGCCAATAATAATTCGAATTATAAAGCAAAAATCAGAAAGTTGAATGGCGCTAACCGTGGAATAACAAACCGTATTATCTTTAGATAATACGGTTTATTTATGTTTAAAAATACATTAAAATGAATATTAAACCAAAAGGGGGATGGGATGAATGAACATAGTATTAGCGAAATTTGCAGATGCACCAGTGATCCATGAGGTCATGCTGCAGGCTTTTAAAGAGTACGAAAATGCAACGCCACCTTCTAGTGCTTTAAGTGAAACAGTGACTTCGATTGAGCAAGCATTAAATGAAGGAGAACAAGCTTTCATTGCGTATATAGAGGCGCAGGCAGTAGCAATGGTACGATTTACGATGAATGAAAAGGGGATTTATTTTTTCAGACTATCTGTAGTTCCAGAAAAACAAGGGCAGGGTTTAGCGAAGGCGTTAGTTGCAGAAATCGAAAACTATGCATGTGTACAAGGAAGACTAATCAGTGAATGTAAAGTTCGTATGGACGTTCTTAGAAATATTGCTTTATATCAATCTTTGGAGTATGTAATTACGAAAGAAGAAGTTGTAGAAAACCGTAACGGTATAGCGATTCCTGTTGTGACGATGGCTAAATCGTTATCGGCTAAGGTGATTTAGGGTGAAGAAAAGACTAGGCTGTTTGCATGCACATCATTCGAATATTGCCTATATAGAAACGGCGCTGGCAATACATGAAATAGAGCTTGTGCATTTTGTCGATTCGGGATTTATGTTTAAGATGATGCAGGACGAACAATTTAACGAAGTGGATGCACTAGTAAAAGTAAAGGAGCATCTAGAGTGGATCGCGAGCTGCGATGTTGATGCAATTTTAATCACTTGTACAAATATAATTACTGTATTGAAAGATGAACGTTTATCACTAGAGATTCCAATTATTAAAATCGATGAGCCATACTTTGAGGTCATTTGTCGTGAGCAACAGCCACAAACTCTATTGTTTACAAACCCGGCAACTGTTACTGGTACGATTGAACGACTTCAAGAATACGCAAAAATCCACGAAAGAACAATAAATATCGAAATACATGTAATTGAAAATACATTTGGGCTTCTTATGAAGGGGGAAAGGGAGGCATACAATACTGCAATTTCTGTATGAAGCAGCGCAGGGACAGTCATTATTTTCTGTCGCTCAGCTATCAATGGTGGATGCAGTACAGCAATTTTCAAAGGCAACGGATATATCTATAACTCACCCATTACAACCACTAGTGAATGGGATTTTACTCGAAATGAATGTGCAGTAATTCGATACATGTATTTTATGAATTTGAATAGTAACAATGGGAGGGATTATGATGAAAAATGAAAGATACCCAATTGGTCAATTCCAATGTCCAGAAGATATTTTAGAAAAGGATGTTGAAGGCTGGATTGAGGATATCCGTCTATTGCCAAGACAGTTAGCAGAGGTACTTAGTGGTGTGAGTGAACAGTCATTAGAAAAAACGTATCGAGAAAATAGTTGGACCGTGTCTCAACTTGTACATCATATTGCCGATAGTCATTTGAATAGCTATATCCGTTTTAAGCTGGCTTTAACTGAAGAAGAACCGACGATTAAGCCCTATAATGAAGTTGAGTGGGCAAAGCTACCGGATTCAGAAATGCCAATTGAAGTTTCGTATAAAATGATTGAAAGTTTGCATGAGCGTTGGGTTTTTCTCTTAACAAGTCTAACTTCTGAGCAATTACGAAGAGCTTTTAAGCATCCTGATACGGGACTGATAAAGCTTGAACATGCAGTTGGTCTATACGCTTGGCATGGTAAGCATCACCTTGCACATATTCAGGAAGCTTTAGCGAAATAAAGGTGAAAAATAATTTTTGAAAGTCAGAGGGCATTAAAATAGTTGTAAGCTTTTCGTAGTTGGAAACAGGCGACTTTTTGTTCAATATTGAACAAAAAGTCGCCTGTTTTTTATTTTTGTTAAATTGTGTAATATTTGATTTGTGGGTGGATATAGGCAAGCCAAATGAATCATCATAGGCAAATAAATACCTGTGAGTGTATTTGAGTCAGCTATTTTCCACCTTAATTTTAAATTACTAATAAGTTAGGTTTTCCGTAATAGGACGTTATTAGTCTATTGTTATACCGGCACTTGCATGACCAGTGATTGAAACAATGCTTGTAAGTCCTCCTGGAGTAATAACTGAAAATACCATTACTAAACGGTCACCCGCCGATACAGGTACAGGTGGGACGACATTCGCTAAACCGCTCATTACCTGGTTTACAGAGAGTGGTACTGCAATTGTTGGAACCAAATCAACCATTGCATTTGTGGCAGTGAATACAGTACCAGTTGCAGGTGCACGATAGATTTGAGCTCTGACAGTAGATCCTGCTGCAAGGTTTAAACCTGCAACTACAGTAAAGGAAGCTGCGATAGATGTAATATTACCTGCCCGCGGAACAGCAAAAACTTCGGTTTGAAGGAGACCTGCTAAATCTATGGTATTACCTAAAAGCGACACGCCAGGGAAAGAAGTACCGAATCCAACAAGACTAGTTGTTGCAAGGGTTGCACCAAGAGCTGCTGTCAAAATAGCAGGTACAATTCCAGAGGAGAATGGAATGATTGAACCCTTAGCTTTATGAGTTGGTGGAGTAATACAAGCAACATCAACAGCAGTAAAAGGTCCAAGGTTCTGACAATTGTGTCGACCTGATGAGCAGCTACCTCCGCAATTATTCATACAATTTGAACACATATTTACACCTCCTTTCATCATTATCATATTCAGTAAAGAGCAGTTTGGAAGGGCAATTAACTACGTATAGAGAGTCAATTTAGATATGTCATATGAGGATCGTATAGTCCTCTAAATACATAAAGGGACATTTCTGCAGGATTCTGGATTTATACAAAGGGCTTCAAAAGAAGTTTCATTAAGTAGGAAGGAACGGTCCAAGAATGTTGTATCTATTATTACATTATCTGTAAATGACCTTCTACCGCCTTTCATCGTTATTCTATTCAATGAAAAACAAGAAGGAAGGGCAATCAACTGTGTGTAGATGTCCATTAACAATACGTATAGTGAAAGTTACTAAAGAAACGGATCTAGCAAGGTAAGCACAAAAAAACAACCTCCCAAATAAAGTTAGGTTGGTTGTATATGGCTATGGCTGGTTCTATGTTGTTAGCTTAAATTTCCGTGATTCGAAGTTTAGTTTCTTCTTCTAAAAATATTAAAAAACAAAGAGGTTGGCTCTTTTTTATTTTTCTCATCCGTTACTTCTTTTGGTGACTCAACTTGATCACTTAGTTCTTCAATCGGCGTTGAATTTTGGATTTCAATAATTTTTTCTGTGGGTAGCACAATTTCTTCGGAGAGCTGTGCTTCAGCAGTATCAGAGATAGGTGTATCCACAGGCTCTTCAGCTATTGGAGATGAATTATTCGTACTATTTTCAGACGCACTTGCTGGGGTTTCTTGTATAACTGTTGCGTTTTTAAATTGAAGGGTTGATTCCATTTTAGTGTTTCTATATAAACCATTATATATCTGACTTGGGTGTGAGCTTGTTAATTGAAAGTATTGTTGGTTAAAATGACGCGTTTCTGCTGGGGAGGGCTGAGTTTCAACGCTGGGTGAAGGGTTTCCTGTGTTTTGAATTTCAATAGCTTTCCCAGCCAAACTTTGTAACAGCTTGAAGGAGGGTTGCGTATTAATTATCGATGTTTGATTGGGGGGGGTTGCTCTTCTCATTATTTTACTAGCAGTATCATTTGAAAAATTGCTATTACTGGCAGGTGCAGTTTTATTCTCTGCAAGTTCATTGTCCTCATTTGTAATTAACTTTTGCAAAATCATCAAAATTTCTTGGTTGATTTCCTCAACAGTTTGGTTTAGGAAGTCAATTTGATTTGAAATTTGCTTTACTTGCTCCTCGTATTCTCCAATTTGCATATTTTGCTTTACATCCATCGTTTTAGTTAAACTGTCCAAATTTGATACTTGCTTTTTAAATTTATCAAATTCATTCTTCATCAAAAGATAATCCTCAATTGAAGTTTCATTTTTTAATGTAGTTAATGTTTCCCTGTATACTGCAATGTTTTGTTTAAGCTTTTCAATTTCTTGAGCGGAGTACAATTTGGCATCTTCCATTATAGTTCACTCCTTCCGTTCTACTAGTATTTTATTAAAAATATTGATTTTGTGTTACAAATACCCACTAAATCATAGCCGTTTGCATTATATAGTAGAAGGCATTGAAAGAAATAGCTGATATCGCTAAAGCTGCATATCCAATAGCGCTATCATAATGAAGGAGATTGGATCAGCCTCGTCATTATCTAGTGTCTGGTCGGATAATTGTTCAATTAACATGATAATTTATTTGAATGCCTAAGCACTATTATTTTAGCGTCATATGCTACAAACGAAAGATAAAAAAATTATGGAGGTGTCAATATAGATGCAAGAGAATATGCCATCCCAGGCGCCAGAACTCATTTGTATAAATGTTGATAAGGTGTATGACTGGATTGTTAAAGAGCTGTCATTTGATATTTCGCCGGCTGGTTCAATTTCTTTTCCAGGTGTAACGCCAGCAACAGATTTAACAGGGGCAACGGTTAAATGTAAAGTAACTCCAGCAGCGACGAATCCGATTGTGATTCTGAATCGTGAGAACCGTACGTTCACTATTGATGGAGCAACTGTATGTCTTCAACAGCTGAATGTTCAAAAGAATTTCGTTCTTACACTTACTGTTTGTTTATCAAATGGGTCAATGCTAACAAGTGCGAATATTCCGGTTTCACGTTGCGAACAAATTACATTGTGTGCACCTAAAGGAACAGATGTAGAAATTACGTACACTGATTTAGATTGTTTTGTGTGCACAACAGGTACGCTTACTGCTGGTACAGGTACAATCACGTTCTCGGCGTTGACGATTACGGTAGCAGTTTGTCAGAGTATCCAGTCTACATTCCCAGTTACTGTTGAGTTCTTAGCAACATTCTGTGAACCAAGAGCAGATTTACCATTCGCATGTCCAGGGGCAGCCCGACCACCACAATGCCCAGTTATATTCCCAAATGGCATGTAATTGTGCTAACTCAAGAGCAAAAAACATATGATGAAGAGAGGGTAATCCTCTCTTTATTTTTGTTTTATTACATAAAGTGATTGGCGTGTAATTTTTTTTCTTGCTAGTAATAACAGGGAGGTTTTAATTATGGAAACCAGTAAGGAAGCTGTAGAAGTGAAAATTAACGAACTCAAACAGCAAACCCAAACATACGCAGCTGAAATTAGAAAGATGATAGAGGAGCTTGCTTTTTCTGATAGTGTAGACATGATTAGCTATTTTACTTCCTCATTGAATATCTCGCATGCTCCAGAACAGGAAAGTTTATGTTTAGGTTCTTACCATATACGTAACATCGGTAACAAGCCGTTAACTAACCCTTACTTATGTATAAAGTTTCCTGAAGACTCACCTTTTTCTTTCTCGGGTAAGTATGTTTACGAACATTTTAAGCAGAGTCTAAAAAGCTCACCTGATTGGGAACGAACAAATGATAAATCGAATAAAAATGAATTTTGGCTAAGGCCATTAGGCAGAACATCTATTGAACCGAATGAGACTATTTCATTTTCAAACTTTCAGATTAGATGGTCCCATGATGTATCCTATGCAGGAAGTATTATAGGTACTACGTATTGTGATCAATTAAAAGATGGTATTGCTGTCATTAATCCAATCAATCTCAATGGATTTAGCCACATGCAGGGGGATGACAATGACTGATAAGGATATACAAGAAGTGCTAATGAAGCGGCTTACCAACGGATTTATGAAAGATCAGCCTGAGCTCCTAAAGGAAGATGACCGAAGTTTTGTTTTTTTAGAAAAGGGCACGCTGAATTTATTATTAGCTTATGTGTTATCTGGTGAAAGACGAAAAACAACTGAAGAAGGAAATGAGGAGTTTGAATTAAAGATCTTAGCGGAACTTGATCAAACTATAGAGAATAACAAAAAGGAATTTGAAGAGATTATGGAATTATTGAAAGGATTTAAGTGAGGGGAGTGATAAATGTGGATAATGAAAGCCTTAAAAACGACGAACCTCTTCAATTGCAACAAATGAATGTTTTTTTGAAAACGGAATTGGCTAAATATAAAAATGAAGTAGATAAACTCAGAAATAGCGATTATTATTCACTAGTACTTAGACTAGAGCGAGAAAATGTCCAATTAACAAGTAAGGAAAAGGAGCTATCCAAGGAGCTCTTTAAGTTAAAAAAAGAATTTGAAAAGGAAGTAAATAATTATACTGAGACCATTCAATCTCAGGAAAAACAGCGTGAAAAGCACATTTCTTCAATTGATTCGCTATTGAAGGATAGGGATGATTTACGAATAAAGAACAAACAGTTGTCTGAAGACTTAAAAAAAGTGCAAGATGAGTTGGAAGTCTATAAGCAGGATCGGTTAGAACTTTGGGAAGCCGATTATAAAGCATTTATCGAAAATCTTGAAGATATGATGATCGTTTACATTCAAGAAACAGGTAAGCAAATGCATAGTGTAGTAGAAAAATTCGAAATGACACACAAAGAGATTAGCGAGTCTGATAATGTCAAAAAATATTTAGTGAAAGAGATAGATGTAAAAAATAATGAAATTGATAAGCTACTGAAGGAACTAGCTTATTTAAAAGAACCGAGCGAAGATCTTATAGGAAGCAGTTCAACTTCTTTAAAAGGTGAATTTGCAAATAACCCTCAAGCTTTAGCATACGTAGACGCTCAAGTGAATAAAGTATTGGGGCAATCGAAGGATTTTGAAGAGCAGCTGGATGCGAAATTACGCATCTTAGATGATTTAGAACAGAAATTGAATCAGCTCACTGTAGATATTGATGGCAATAAATCTAAGAATAATCAATGAGAAATGCCATCGATAGCAGAGCATGGGCTTGTCTAATAAGTTTCTTTAAGCACAACGTGTAGCTTTCTATATGATAAAAACCCGCTACGCTTTCCGCGGGCACAGTGTAAGTCGCAACCCTCGTTACGCGCGGTTTGTTGCGTCTCACGTCTCGTGTTGTTCCTGCAGGAGTCTACGCGGTTTTTACCTGTATATCAAAAAAACAGTATGCTGGAGGTACTCACAGCATACTATTTTTACTTTTAGGACAGCCCCTCTAGCAATGTTAATATAATAAAAAGTGTGATTATAAGATTTTCTTTTGGAAGACATGATTATAATTTGTACTTTCTCTCAACGCTTTCTCTTCAAGTGGAATTCGCACAGATAGCATAGTGATATTTAAAAGTGTAAAACAAAAAGCTGTGAAATAGGCTTGGAACATAAGGGGCAACAGTAAAATCTCTAAGCAAACGACAGCGTAATTCGGGTGTCGGAAAAATACATATGGCCCCTTTTTAACAACTTCGGCCCCAGGTAAAATAATGATTTTTGTATTCCAAAATGGACCTAATGAACGTAAGCACCAAATACGCAATGCTTGAACGGCTACAAACAAAATAAATAATAGGGGAAATAAGGGCGAGAGACTGCTGTTATTCGTGATTACTTCTACTATTAAAAAAAGAAAAAAACTACTATGCAGTGCGAGCATATATGGATAATGAGAGGCCCCAAATTCATAGGCCCCTTGTGACAGCATCCATTTTTCATTACGCTTTGCGATAAAAACCTCAGTTAGTCGTTGAGCAATGACTAGAAATACAATGATGTAAAAGATCATACTACTCCCTCCATTTTAGTAGTACGGCTTCCGCACAGAAGCCAGGTCCGAGAGCGACAAGTAAACCAGTGTCATTAACATTACATTCTCTTAACATAAACTGTTCTAATACATAGAGGACGGTAGGAGACGACATATTGCCATGGCGCTTTAATATTTCTCGAGAAACGTCGGTTTTTTGTTCAGTTAGGTACAGAGTATCTTCATAGGCTTTTAATACTTTCTTGCCACCTGGATGTGCAATGAAATGATTGAGTTGTTCACTGTAGAGCTGCTGTTCTGCAAGGAATTGCTCGATGAATGGGCCGAACCAACTTGTGATAATAGAAGGTATACTTTTTTGAAAAATGACGTGAAGACCATTGTTTTTTATATTCCAGCCCATCACATTCTCTGAGTCAGGCATCCATTTAGAGCCGGTTGTAAGGATAGAAGGGATACGTTTTTTGGTTAGGGTAGTGACATCATCGCCGCATACGAGTATGCAAGCTGCACCGTCTGCGAATAAAGAAGCACCGATTAAATTGCTTTTTGAAAAATCGTTCTGTTGAAATGTAAGACTACAAAGTTCGACGCACACGACAAGTACCTTAGCTTGTGGATGTGCCTTGCAAAAATCATAGGCTCTACTTACACCAGCTGCCCCACCAGCACAGCCAAGCCCCCATAGTGGTATGCGCTTTAGCCTGTCTGAAAAGGGGAGTCGGTTCATGACCCGCGCATCGATACTAGGGGTAGAGATGCCTGTGCTGCTGACAAAAATAATGGCATCAATTTCTTCAGTAGTAATAGGTGTGTGTAGGAATGCATCGTTTTGTAGGCAGGATGTAATGACTTCTACGCTATAATTTGTCGCAAGCTCGATATATAAATTATTACGTTCTTCAAAAGTGTGCTCAGTGCGATGCCATTCAGCTGGCACGCAAAAATGTCGCGTTTCGATATCGCCAGTTTCAAATACTTTTAAGTAACGTTCTAACCGTGGGATTTTCTCATAAAAGAGCTCTCTTGTTAATTCCTCTGCGTTTATTTGCTGTAATGTGTAAGGGGGTTGATATGTACCAATAGAAACAATTTTAGGCAATCTAAAACATCTCCTTCGCAAAAAGTGATCTCTTTCAGTGTATGCTAGGAAGAATAGGATACATGCTTCTTAATTTGGATTTGACAATCTTAAAGGGTTTCGATATATTGAAAATAACTATATCGGAAGTAGGTGATGTGACATGATGAATAGATCCGTTTTTAGCGAACTGCAATTCGGTTTGTTCAATTTCACACGCCTAAAATATACAATTTGATTGTATATTCTCTTGAACGTGCCTGTGAAACCTTGTAACTGCCGAATTGCAGTTATAAGGTTTTTTTCATTTTATAAAGTTGGTGTGAAAAACCAACTACGCCGAGGCATAATTGATTAAGCACATTCAGGAGGAAGAAAAATTGAAAGTAACAACATTAGGGTTTTCATCATATTTTAAAGAGCAAATGACAGCATTTATGGAAGAAGCAAAGTTTAAGAACTGCGTACCTGCACGAGTTGTATTGGAGCATAAGCATTCGTATCGTGTGTTAGCAGAAGAGGGGGAGTGGCTGGCAACAGTTGCAGGGCACTTTGCCTATACATCTCTTTCACGTGGGGACTTCCCGGCAGTCGGAGATTGGGTGCTTGTTGAGAAAATGCCTGGTGAGGAAAAGGCTATTATTCATAAATTATTTACTAGGAAGTCCGTATTTATACGAAAAGTTGCAGGTAAAGAGATAACAGAGCAAATCGTGGCATCGAACGTTGATATTGTGCTCCTTGTGATGAGTTTAAATGCAGATTTTAATATTCGTCGCTTAGAGCGATATTTGGTGGCAGCTTGGGATTCTGGTGCGAAGTCAGTGATTGTACTGACAAAAGCAGATTTATGTTCGAGCGTATTGCAATATGTAAGTGAAGTTGAAGCAATTGCATTTGGTGTAGATATTTTTGTGACGAGTGCGTTGTCAGGCGAAGGGTTAGAGGAAATTCGAGCACTCTTTACAGAAGGGGTAACAGGTGCATTGCTCGGCTCTTCCGGGGCTGGGAAATCGACGCTGACTAATGCGCTAGTTGAAGATGCGTTAATGAAAGTTTCGGATATTCGTGAGGACGATGCGAAAGGGCGTCATACAACGACGCATCGAGAATTAGTCGTATTGCCAAGTGGCGGTTGTTTAATTGATACACCGGGAATGCGCGAGCTGCAATTATGGGATCAAGGCGACAATTTGTCTTCTAGTTTTAAGGATATTGATGAGTTTGCCGCTCTTTGTCGTTATCGTGATTGCTCGCATCAAAATGAGCCACAATGTGCTGTGCAGCAAGCGCTTCGTGACGAAGAATTAGAGGAATCGCGCCTGCAAAGTTATTTTAAATTGCAGAAAGAGTTGGCCTTTATAGAACGTAAAACGAATACGCAGGCAAGACTTGATGAACAGCGTAAGTGGAAGCAGATTTCGAAGAGCATAAAGCAAATAAAGAAAAAATAATAAAAATGGAACACAGGTATTGTTAAGCAGTATCTGTGTTCTTTTTATAGGGGGATGAAGTATGAAAAAATTTAAGGTGTTACGAAGTACGGTAATAGCGACGGTTGTAGGAGGTTTCTTGTTTGGGCGAGGAAAGCGTGCGAATACAAAAAAGAAGGCTTCTGAAACAATGGTTAAGTACGACTATCCTTATATTGATATAGCAACAGGAAAGGTAACTGGTGTAGTCATGTATAATGGAAATCGGTACATGACTGTAAAAGTGGATGTTCCTGCAAATACCTATAAGGTAGATGGCTCTATAACTGCTTTCGAATCAGATTTACAAACGACAGAAGCAGAATGTATTGAACATATTCGACATCGTGCAAAACTTTTTGTGGATAGGGTTATAGCATGATTTCTGATATTTAGATTGCATTTCAAAACAGAAAAAGGTAAAATTATGCCAAACTTATAGAAATGCGTTGAGAAGGAAAAGTAAATTGGATGATATTTGATAGAGAGCCTCTGTTGGTGGAAATGAGGTAAATGGACCCTTTTGAAAATGACCTTTGAGCTTCGTACCGAAAGCATTAGCAAGTAGGCTACGACGAGGCAGGCACTCGTTACAACAGCAGCGGTATCTCTCGCAACAAGGAGACGTACTGAATGAGGCAAATGGTGTAAGCTATTTGTAAATATAGGTGGTACCACGGGTAAACTCGTCCTAATCGTAATGATTAGGGCGTTTTTTTTATGTCCATTTAGCAGGTGTCCAAACATCGGCTAAATGAACATAAAGCCTTTGACGGTTGTCGCAGATTTTGAATTGTGTGCGCATAATTCTAAATCTGGACTTAATGTTTATCTGCGCGAAAGTGAAGTGTCAGCGGCAATTACGTCGAGGCTGTAATTGAAATTTTTTTTAGTGAGGGGAGCAAGAAAGAATGACAATAGTTATTGGTGGTGCGTGGCCATACGCAAATGGTTCACTGCATTTAGGGCATGTTGCAGCATTATTACCAGGTGATATTTTGGCTAGATATTACCGACAAAAAGGCGAAAACGTTTTATATGTTTCGGGAAGTGACTGTAATGGTACGCCGATTTCAATTCGAGCAGCACAGGAAAATACGACAACAACGGCAATTGCTGATTACTATCATGCAGAATTTACGAAGTGTTTTCATGATTTAGGATTTACGTATGATATGTACACAAGAACAGACATGAGGCATCATCACGAAGCGGTGCAAACTATTTTTTTACAGTTGTTAGCAAACGGGCATTTGTATAAGAAGAAAATTGAGCAGGCATATTGTGAGTCGGACAAGCAATTTTTACCCGATCGTTTCGTCGAAGGTGTTTGTCCAACTTGTGGAGCAAAGGCACGTGGTGATCAGTGTGATAATTGCTCGACCATTTTGGACCCACTCGATTTAATCGACAAACGCTGTAAAATTTGTGGTAATGAGCCAGAGATTAGAATAACAGAGCATTTTTACTTTGCATTCAGTCAGTTCCAAGGAAGGCTTGAATCGTATTTGGCAGATGCGAAGGCTAGTGGTCGTTGGCGTGAAAATGCGCTAGGCTTAACCGAGCGTTATTTGACTGAAGGTGTGCCAGATCGTGCTGTGACAAGAGATTTACCAAATGGCGTTGACGTACCTGTGGTTGGGTTTGAAGGTAAAAAAATTTACGTGTGGATTGAAGCAGTGGCGGGTTATTTAACGGCAAGTATGGAATGGGCAAAACAACATGAGATTGCGATTGAAGACTTATGGAATGAGGAAACGATTTCGTATTATGTACACGGTAAGGACAATATTCCATTCCACACGATTATTTGGCCAGGGATATTAATGGGTATCAATCAGAAGGCACTCCCAACGCATATCGTCTCGAATGAATATTTGACGTTGGAGAAGAGGAAGTTATCCACAAGTCAAAATTGGGCGGTGTGGGTGCCTTATATTTTAAGTAAGTATAATCCCGATTCAATTCGTTACTTTTTAACGATAAATGCGCCAGAAAACCGTGATACGGACTTCTCATGGCGGGAATTTATCTACAGTCATAATGGGGAATTGCTCGGTGCATATGGGAATTTTGTCAATCGTATCTTGAAGTTTCTAGAAAAGTCATTTGAAAGTAAAGTTCCACAGGCTTCTGTAGATAAAGATGTAAAACAGCGTACCTTGAAGCTCTTCGTAGATGCTGGTCAGCAAATTGAAGGCGGACATTTTAAGCAGGCATTAGAAGAGATTTTTGACTATATTCGAGCTGCTAACCGATACTTTGACGAGCAGCAACCGTGGATTCAGGTGAAGGATGATACGGCAGGCGGTGATGTAACACTCGTGACTTGTGTTTATATCATTGCAAATCTGGGTCAGTTATTACAGCCATTTCTACCATTTTCAGCGGAGAAAATTCGTGGCATGCTAGATGTAGAAAAAGTTGAGTGGGCTGAGCAAATTGAGCTTCCGTTAAAGATTGGGAAGGTTGCCCCATTGTTTGAGCGAATAGATGTAGGGATGATTGAAGAAGAATATAATAAATTAGTGAATGACAGTAAATAAATGCACAAAGCAGTATAACCAGTTTAGTGGTCATACTGCTTTTTATTGTCAGCGCTCGGGTATCCAGTAGTATTGCTCAGGTGAAGCCAAAAACCGCTCGGGTATCAGCAGTAACGCTCAGGTGAAGCAAATAACCGCTCAGGTATCCAGCAGTAACGCTCAGCAGAAGTAAATAAGCGCTCGGGTGTACAGTAGCACCGCTCAGCTGAGGCCAAAAACCGCTCAGGTATCCAGCAGCATCGCTCAGCTGGAGCATATAGCCATCCGGGTATCCAGTAACACTGCTTAGTTAACAACCGAGACTAGACGTTCATAACAGGTGTTAATTTTGTAACCACAATGCTATTAATGGCATTAATATATGCAAGCGCACTTGCTTTCAAAATATCTGTATCCGCAGCTTTAGCGATATACTTTTCACCTTCGTGTTCAATCGTAATTTTTACTTTACCAAGAGCTTCTTTACCACGAGATACGCTGTTAATATTATATTCTACTAACTTAACGTTAATCTTTGTAACGTCTGCAATGGCAGAATACAGGGCATCAATCGGGCCAGAACCGACAGCACTAGCTTTAAATATTTCTCCTCCTCTGCGAATTTTCACACTAGCAGATGGGAAGCTTGCATTGCTGACGACTTGTAAATCCGCAAAGTCGAAAAATTGATCGCTAAAATGAGTAGCATTGGCATTATTTGCATCGTGTTTTTCATAATAGCTTTCTACGATTACATATAAATCATGATCGTATACTTCTTTTTTCGCATCCGCAAGTTGTAAAAAGCCTTCAAATACTCCCTCAAACTCTTCATCAGATAACTGATTGAAACCTAGTTTTTCAAGCGCATTTTTCACTGCGTGACGCCCTGAACGAGCTGTTAATACTAATTCCATATCATCTAATCCTACGTCCTCAGGATGCACGATTTCGTAAGCATCACGAGATTTTAATAGACCATCCTGATGGATACCAGATGAGTGAGCAAATGCATTGTCACCAGTGATTGCTTTGTTTACTTGTACGTCTAAGCCCATGAAGCTCGACACAAGGCGGGATGTATTCATAATTTCTTTTGTGTTGATGCGCGTTTCAGCGTTATAAACAGAACTACGAGTTTTTAGGGCCATCACAACTTCTTCAAGTGCGGCATTTCCTGCGCGTTCTCCGATACCGTTAATTGTACATTCAACTTTATCTGCACCGTTTTTAATAGCCGCGAGTGTATTAGCTGTAGCCATACCAAGGTCGTTATGGCAGTGCACACTTAGTAATACACTGTCGTTTAGGTTTTTCATGCGATCATTTAGCTTATAGATCATAGCGCCGAATTCTTCTGGTTCTGCAAAACCAACTGTATCGGGTACGTTAATCATTGTTGCCCCGGCTTTCATGACAGCTTCGATTGTTTTCCATAGGTATTCGAAGTCAGAACGTGATGCGTCCTCTGTTGAATACTGCACTTGCGGTAAAAGTGTTTTAGCATATTTCACGGCATCTACACCGATTTGTAAAATTTGATCTTTAGATTTACTAAATTTCTTTTCAACATGAATATCAGAAGTACCAAGTACCATATGAATCATTGGGTTTTCAGCGTATTTTACAGCATTGTAAACGGAATCGATGTCTGCTTGCACTGCACGCGCTAACGCTGTAATCATAATGTCATTTGTGTTGCCGACTTTTTGTGCGACAGCTTTTACCGCTTCAAAGTCACCTTGTGATGAAGCCGGGAAACCAGCCTCAATAATATCGACGCCTAATTTTTTGAGTTGCTGTGCAATCTCTACTTTTTCGTATAAGTTTAGTTTTGCCCCTGGGACTTGCTCGCCATCACGTAAAGTTGTATCAAACACCCAAATTTTTCTTCCCATTTTCAAACACTCCTTTTTTTGTTTAAAATAAAAAAACTCGTCTCTATATAAAAATATAGAGACGAGTTTATGCTCGCGGTACCACTCTAATTGACTTCATCTTTACAGAAAAAGCCCCCTTGTCGACAGCTATCACTGTCTATCCCTATAACGGAGGAAACCGACATCCCTTACTATCAAATTCGCCTTGGCGTATTTGCGTCCAGATTTTTAATCGTGTTTGCACGATTAACTCCTTTAAAAAATCTGTGACATCCGCCGGAGGCTTTAACCAGATTCAGCTGGTGTTTTTATGCACCACCGAATAAGAACAAATATTTGCAGTCATCTCTCCGCCTTATAGAAGTGGGAGAATGCTGCTGAATCAGGTTGGTTTTCGGGGAGTGGCTCATGGACGAGTTCAAAATGTGCGCCTACCGGTTTGCACCAACCACCGGCTCTCTACAAGTACACAGGCATTTTTACTATTTCCAATCTAGGCCTACAATGTGTTGTTGAAAGCAATAATACTTTGATATTGCCTTTCTGTCAATAATATTCTAAAAATTATTTATTTTCTGTTTAATAGTAGTCTACTACTTACTTTTGTAGGAATTTAGTTTTTGATGATTAAATTCTCTTGGATTTCAGGTAATCCAGTTTGTTGATAATACCCTTTGGTGAAGCCGATATTTAGAGGGGATTACTTGATAACATAACGCTCTTTTTATGAGAAAATAGAAAGCGTAATAATGTGGAATGAAGGGGCATTATGAAAATTGTATGTGCTATAAAATGCACGGAAGATATGAACGTTGACTTTACATAATTATTTTCAAATAAAAGGGAAACTAAATGGTACAGAGCACCGTAGAAAACAGTAAGAAGTAAAAAACGAGGGTGAGAGATGATGTATAGGCCGATTTTAGATTTACCAAAAACGAAGCGTGAAAAAATCTGGGACTGGATTGGTGGCGGGATTTTTATCGGATCCATGCTTTACATTATTGCCGTATGGGGTAAAATACCGGATGAAGTTCCAGGTCATTTTAATGCAGCTGGGGAAGTGGATCGCTGGGGTTCGAAATTTGAACTAATCATTTTGCCATTTATCGGTGTATTCTTGTGGATTCTAATGGGTCTACTTGAAAAGGCACCACATATGCATAACTACTCAGCACGTTTAAACGAAAATAATGTAGAAGCACTTTATTTAAATAGCAGGAAAATATTAAATGAAGTAAAGAACTGCTGTTTAATTTTATTTGCGATTATTAGCTTCCAAATGGTACGAATTGCTTTAGGAGATGCGCAATCTCTAGGCTGGTGGTTCCTACCGCTTGTAATAATCGGGACAGCTTTTCCGATTATTAAAGGCGTGGTTATGAGTTCGAAAATTAAATAATATGTAAAAATCATCATTCTATAGTGGATTGATGATTTTTTTATGATAAATTTAGTACAAATGAAATGAGGGAATCGTATTAATATTCCATGCGATCGAATCATTTATAACGACGCAGTATTTGGGAACGATTTAGTAGAAATGCATAAGCTTACTAGACAAGGCAGTAAGTCGAAGGAGCTATGTAAAAAAAGCGCAAAGTGAGGAGAAGGCATGAATGAATATATTGAGCAAATAGATGAAAAATGGAGAGCGGATTTTGCCAAGCTCGTAGATGTCGTGGAATCGAATTTGCCTGACGGCTTTGAGCGTGCAATGCAATATGACATGATCAGTTTTGTAGTGCCGCTTTCAACATATCCGAAGGGCTATCATTGTACGCCAAATACACCACTACCTTTCATAGCATTAGCTGCGCAAAAGCGACATTTGGCATTATATCATATGGGTGTTTATGCAGATGAAACTTTGTTGTCGTGGTTTCAAGAAGAATACGGTAAGCGTGTACCAACGAAACTGAACATGGGGAAAAGCTGTATTCGATTTACGAACGTAAAAAATATCCCATATGATTTAATTGGTGAACTTGTGTCAAAAATGACGCTAACGGAGTGGATTACTATCTATGAGGGAGGTTTGAATAAATGAAGAGTGCGACAACGTTTTTAATGTTTCAAGGTCAAGCAAATGCGGCAATTCAACAATATAAAGAGTGGTTCAAAGATTTAACTGTTGAAAGTTTAACTTATATGGAAAATTCTCAGCAAGTCGCAATGGCAGTGCTAAATCTGAAAGGGCTTAAAGTAATGGTGAATGACAGTGTGATCAAGCATAACTTTACGTTTACGCCAGCAACATCGATTTTCGTAGAATGTGAAACGCTAGAAGAAATCGATAACCTCGCGGCGGAAGTTTTGGTAGATGGGCAAGCCTTAATGCCACTTGGTCATTATGGTTTTTCTGAGAAGTTTGCTTGGATTCAAGACCGCTTTGGTGTATCCTGGCAGTTTACGTATAATCCAAGTTAAGTGCGAATAGTATAGAAATATTAGTTTGGAAAGAGGCGCAGCCTAGTCAATGTGCTTTTGTAAAGGGGAATAAAGTATGGCAATAACTTTAGTAAAGCACAATTTAAAATATGCAGAAGCAATACATGCATTATCGTCGATGCCACAAGTGAGAGATGCACTAGGATTACCTATTGGCAAAGTGGAAGATACAATTAATTTCATTAAACGTGAATGTGTAGATGAAGAGGCTGGAAAAACAGTGCCGCGTGTTGTTTTAAATGAGGAAGGGCAAGTCATTGGCGTAACGTCACTCATGTTCATCGATCATCAAACAAAGAGTTGTCATATAGGTTCGTGGCTTGGCTATGAATTTTGGGGTAAGGGCTATAATATGGAGGCGAAAATTTCGATTCTTAAAATTGCCTTTTTTGAACTAGGACTAGAACGCGTTTTTGCTGGAGCTAGAGAAGTGAATATTCGCTCGAAAAAGGCACAGGAAAAGCTGCCATTTATCCGTTTATATGTTGAGAGAGATTATCCACAGGTGCATAAATGGCTAGAGGTAAAAGAAAAACAGCCGTGTGTGTTGAATGTTTTTGAGCGCGAGGACTTTATTCGTTCTCATACTATATTAGAGGAAATTACAAGTGAACGTGAGTACTATTTACCTTATTTGTTACTAGCAGATGAAGATGAGGAAATCGTTCGAAACTATATGAATGATGGGGAGTTATATGCTATTCATTGTGGTGAGGATTTAGTGGGGGTTGCTTTACTCATTGAGCAATCCGAAGCGACGATTGAATTAAAAAATATGGCTGTTGTTTCAGAATTCCAAGGTAAAGGGATAGGTAAAATCGTACTTCAAATCATTTATGACAAATATCGAGCTAAAGGTTATACACAAATCATTGTGGGTACAGCAAATTCGAGTATAGAGAATATTGCCTTTTATCAAAAAGCTGGTTTCCGAATGGACAAGATTAAAAAAGATTTTTTCAGCAACTATTCCGAGCCTATTTATGAAAATGGCATACGTGCTATTGATATGATCGTTTTTTCGAAGAATTTGTAAAAACAAGGTGGAAAATTCCCTGTTTTCGTGTCTGATAGTATTGTGGATTATGTGGGTATCTTACTGTGGGTAATTTGCAGAAGGATGTAATAATTGAGTTGTCCACATTGTGGATAGCAATTTTAATGGTGCCATGTGCTTGGCAGGTTTTCTAATAACAAAAATTCAATTTAATAAATATAAAAGTACCCGTCCAACCTTCGTTGAGCGGGTATTTTTAATCGCCGAGCAGGAGTGCCATCAGTTTTTCTTTCGAATGTAAAAAGTCGTCTAACGAATAGCCATCTAGCACAGCAAGATAGGCTTGTAATGCTTCATAAAGCACACCTTTTAGCTGGCATTCCGGTGCAATTTTACATAAGTTATTCTCTTTGTCAAAGCATTCAACAAGATGGAAATCCTCTTCAGTATGTCGAACAATTTCACCAATTGTAAGAGCTTTTGGATCAATGGCAAGACGAATACCGCCCCCACGCCCGCGGATTGTTTCAATGTAACCAAGCTGACCGAGTTGATGTGTCACCTTCATTAAATGGTTTTTTGATATATTATAGGCATCTGAAATTTCTTGAATAGTTGATAGTTGACCATCTTCCTTGGCACCTAGATAAATGAGTGTCCGAAGGGAGTAATCAGTGTATAAAGTTAATCGCATTGGACCACCCTACTTTCTGAAGTTCAATAATGATTATAGCATTTTCTTCAATTTCATTGTGTGACGAATGCTTTTTTTTAAGATGTATTTAAAATACATTAATTATGTCCATTTTGTTAAAGATATATTTTACATATTGCTTTAAAGAAATGAAAGCGCTATATTTTAGTTACGAAAGGGTGGTTATGAGATATGTTAAAACAAGAAACGATTCAAATTATTAAAGCGACAGTATCGGTATTAGAAGTTCATGGTGTGGCGATTACAAAGACGTTCTATAAAAATATGTTTGAGAAACACCCAGAATTATTGAATATTTTCAATCATACGAACCAAGAAAAAGGACGCCAACAAACAGCGTTAGCAAACACTGTATATGCGGCAGCAGTTCATATTGAAAATTTAGAAGCGATTTTACCAGCTGTTATGCAAATTGCACATAAACATCGTAGTTTAGGAATTTTACCGGAGCACTACCCAATCGTTGGAGAGAACTTATTGCAAGCGATTAAAGAAGTTCTTGGCGATGCGGCAACCGATGACATTATTAATGCATGGGCTGAGGCATATGGCGTTATTGCAGATATTTTTATCCAAGTAGAAGAAGAGTTATATCAAAAAGCTGAAGTCAATGGTGGATGGCGTTTATTCAAACCGTTAAAGGTAGCGAAAAAAGTATCTGAAAGTGAACTTGTTACATCCGTGTATTTTGTAACTGAAGATGGCTCACCACTACCAGCTTATCAACCAGGTCAATATATTAGTGTTCGTGTGAAAATGCCGAACGAAGAATATTTAATGAACCGTCAATATACACTTTCACAAGCAAATGCAGAAGATGGCTATCGTATTTCAGTGAAACGCGAAAGTGATCATACACCAAATGGTAAAGTATCGAACTTTATTCATGACACATTACAAGTTGGTGATATGGTAGATGTAAGTGTACCAGCAGGCGTATTTGTTCTAGAGGAATCATCGGCACCAATCACATTTATTAGTGGTGGTATCGGTGTAACACCATTAAACAGTATGCTACAGTCTTTATCTAATGATGCTGCAAATGAAGTGAACTTTATTCAATGTGCACGTAATGAAAAAGTAGTTGCGTTTAGTGATGATATCCAAGCAAAAGTAAATACCCTTCCAAATGCATCTTATACAGCGCTATATTCTGATGAAGACAAACTTATTACAAAGGAATTATTAGCTGAAAAGGTAGCGAACAATGCAGACGTTTATGTATGCGGTCCAGTAGGATTTATGGAAGCAGTTATTAAAAACTTACATGAAATTGGCATTGCAGACGAAAAAATTCATTATGAATTTTTTGGCCCAGCAATGCAATTAGCAAAATAAATATTTCAATTCAGCACTGCCACGAGTAGTTATTCTCGTGGCAGTGCTTTTTATATGATGTAATTAAATTATAAAAAAGCAATAAGCTTTCATGTTGACATTATACCTTGCGGGGTATATTATAGGTGTTGTAAGAAGGTTCAACCAGTTGTTTCGGAGGGAGGCGTGCACAGTATGGCATACGATGCGAAAACAGCAAATCGAGTGAAGCGAATGGAAGGTCAATTGCGTGGAATTTTGCGCATGATGGAAGAAGGTAAAGACTGTAAAGATGTGATTACACAGCTATCTGCCGTACGTTCAGCAGTAGATCGGACGATTGGTGTAATTGTAAGTGAAAACCTACTGGGTTGTGTAACCACTGCTGATGGGAATTCGGAAAAAATGAATTCAGCCATTCAGGAAGCAATGGATTTAATCGTGAAAAGTAGATAAATAAGTTATACCCTTAATAGTATAAATGAGGAGGAAGATTGTTTGGAAACATGGATTATTATAGCCATTCTTGTAGCATTTTTAGCATGGCGGATGAAACCGACAAAAGGTGTGCAGTCAATTTCAACAGCACAACTGAAAAATGTGTTGAATGATAAAGATAAAGTGTTCATAGATGTACGTACATCAGGTGAGTACAAGGGACGTAACATTCCGCAATTTAAAAATATCCCACTCGGTTCTAGTTTCGATAAATTACCGAAAGATAAAGAAATTGTGGTGATTTGCCAAAGTGGTATGCGCAGTAGTCAAGCGTGTAAACAGTTAAAAAAACAAGGATTTGAAAACGTGACAAATGTCCGCGGCGGCATGAGCGCTTATTAGGGGGAGAACAATATGAAGGAAATTTCAGCTAAAGATGTGCAGGAAGATTTGGAGCAAGGACAATCTTTAAATCTAATCGACGTACGTGAAGTTGATGAAGTGGAAGCTGGCCGAATACCTGGTATTATCCATATCCCACTGGGGCTGCTTGAGTTTCGAATGAATGAATTAAGTAAAAAAGAACCGTATATTATAGTTTGTCGTTCAGGTGCTCGAAGTGGTCGTGCTACCCAATTTTTAGAAAGTCAGGGCTTTGACGTGACAAATATGGTTGGCGGCATGCTCGCATGGGAAGGTGAAGTCCAGTAAGAAATGGACTCACACTGCCTCGCTATATTTTTTTGTGAAAAATAATACCCTATCAGGTATGAGGAGGAAGTTATGAGTATTAAAGCGGATTTTCAGCTAGATGCCAAAGGGCTAGCGTGCCCTATGCCCATTGTTAAAACGAAGAAGGCAATGGCTGAATTAGTAGATGGTCAAATTTTAGAAGTTGCAGCAACAGATAAGGGCTCGAAAGCAGATATTGCGGCTTGGGCAGAAACAGTAGGCCATCAATATATTGGGACTACTGAGGAAGGTGCTGTGTTAAAGCACTATATTCGTAAATGTGCAGACGACACAGTAGTCGAAAAAACATTTGAGCAGACAATTAATCTAGGTGAAATCGTTGGTAGAGGTGGACTTATTCTTGATGTGCGTGAGGAAGTAGAATTTGCTTTTGGTCACATTGAGGGGGCGAAATCGGTACCGATGGGTGAGCTACCTGCTCGAATGGCTGAACTTGACAAAGATCAAGAAATTTATGTGATTTGTCGTACGGGTAAGCGGAGCGATTTAGCGGCTCAAAAGCTTGCTGTAAATGGATTTACTAAGGTGTTCAACGTCCTACCAGGTATGACAGCTTGGAAGGACGAACTAAAAAAATCAATTTAATTGGAGGAATTTATTATGTCAAACAAAGTAGCAATTATTGCAAGTAACGGTGGTCTTTTCGATGCGTATAAAGTGTTCAATATCGCAACAGCAGCGGCAGCTTCTGAGAAGGAAGTAGCAATCTTCTTTACATTTGAAGGGTTAAATTTAATTCACAAGCAAGGGATGCATGCATTACCTATGCCTGCTGGAACAGAGCATTTTGCTGAAGGGTTTGCTAAAGCTAATGTACCTGCGATTCCGCAATTAGTAGAGATGGCACAAGAGTTAGGTGTTACATTTATCGGTTGTCAAATGACGATGGATGTAATGGGCTTAACGACAGAGGATTTCGTTGATGGTATTGAAGTGGGCGGCGCGGTAACATTCTTAGAATTTGCTAAAGATGCAGCGCCATCATTAACATTCTAATTAGTAAACATTAGGCAGATAAGCGGAGAGGGATTTCCTTTCCGCTAAAAAAATCAATAAAATAATACCAATGGGGGTAATTGGATGTCAGTTCAACAATGGAGCGCTGCTGATGTAGCGAAAAAGGTAATCAATAATGATGAATTATTTATTCTAGATGTACGTAATAACGATGCATTGGAAGATTGGAAAATTGATGGGCATAAGTTTGAATACCTCAATATTCCGTATTTCGAGTTACTAGATGGTGTAGAAGATATTTTACCGAAAATCCCAACAGATAAAGATGTATTAGTCGTTTGTGCAAAAGAAGGATCATCTCTAATGGTTGCAGAAATGCTAGCGGATGCTGGTCGCAATGTTGGATATCTAGCAGGTGGTATGAAAACGTGGAGTGAATACTTAGAGCCGATTAAAGTCGGTGATTTAACAGGTGGCGGTGAGCTTTACCAATTCGTTCGCTTAGGAAAAGGTTGTCTTTCTTATATGGTGATCTCTGAGGGCGAGGCAGCGATTATTGACGCAGTACGCTTTACAGAAGTATTTACGAAGTTTGCAGAAGAAAAAAGTGTGAAAATTAAGCATGTATTTGATACACATTTACATGCTGACCATATCTCAGGTGGACGTCATATCGCAGCTGAAACTGGTGCAACGTATTATTTACCACCAAAGGATGCGGAAGAAGTAGTATTTGACTACACACCTTTAGTAGACGGTACAGCAGTACAAATTGGTGCATCGAAAATCGACGTAGGTGCGCTTTATTCACCAGGTCACACGATCGGTTCAACTTCATTCGTAGTTGATGGTAAATACTTATTAACTGGGGACATATTATTTATCGATTCAATTGGACGTCCTGATTTAGCAGGACTTGCCGAAGATTGGGTTGGTGATTTACGTGACACACTTTACAAACGTTACCGTGAATTGTCGAATGACTTAATTGTATTACCAGCGCACTTTATGATTATTGATGAGTTAAATGAAGATGGTACTGTTTCTAAACGTCTAGGTGAGTTATTTGCAGAAAACCATGGTCTGAATATTAAGGATGAAGCAAAGTTCCGTAGTATTGTGACGGATAATTTACCACCGCAACCGAATGCGTACCAGGAAATTCGACAAGTGAACATGGGGAAAATTACACCAGCACAAGAAGAGCAAACCGAAATGGAAATCGGTCCAAACCGATGTGCCGTAAGATAAAAGCAGAAAAAGTCCGTTAATATCCGAAATGCAAGTGGGATAGAGGAAAAATAGAAATGCTGAAATGTAATGAATACGCATGCATGTTAGTCGCATGTAAATATAGAGATGCGAAGGTGCTCATCCTTCGTAAGTTTACTAAAAATAAAAAGAGCCGGTAAAATCGCTTACAACGTTTGCCGTTCAAAAGGAGCTCATCATG
Organism: Lysinibacillus sp. NPDC096418; assembly: GCF_044762775.1. NCBI lineage: Bacteria > Bacillati > Bacillota > Bacilli > Caryophanales > Bacillaceae > Lysinibacillus > Lysinibacillus sp. NPDC096418. Next base: position 60,478 of record NZ_JBIWEY010000004.1, on the reverse strand, counting down.
AATTCAAATTTACAATTAGATGCAAAAGGCTTGTCTTGTCCAATGCCAATCGTCAAAACAAAAAAGGCAATGGATACATTAACTTCAGGTGAAATTTTAGAAGTACACGTAACAGATAAAGGTTCTCTAGCAGATATTCCAGCCTGGGCAAAAGCGGGTGGCCACACAATTTTAGATCAGTCTGAAGACGCTGGCGTTCTTAAATTTTTTATTCAAAAAGCGTAATTCAGTAGGTGAGTGTTCAAGCATGACACTCACTTTTTCAATATAGAGGGAAGGGAAATTTAAATGGATATAACATGGATCATCACGATATTTTTAATCGGTTTTGTTGGCTCGTATGTATCGGGAATGCTTGGCATTGGTGGCTCGATTATTAAGTATCCGATGTTATTATATATTCCGCCGTTACTTGGTTTTACAGCGTTTACGGCACATGAGGTATCGGGAATTAGTGCAGTGCAAGTATTTTTCGCTTCAATTGCGGGCGTTTGGGCCTATCGAAAAGGTGGTTATTTAAATAAATCCCTTATTATTTATATGGGTGGTGCCATTTTAGTAGGTAGCTTTATCGGAAGTTATGGTTCGCAGTTTTTATCGGAAGAAGGCGTTAATGTTGTCTATGGTATTTTGGCATTAATTGCAGCAATTATGATGTTTATTCCGAAGAAGCAAATTGACGATAAGCCAATGGATGAAGTCACATTCAATAAGGTGTTAGCTGCAGGGCTCGCATTAATTGTCGGCGTTGGTTCGGGTATAGTTGGGGCTGCTGGTGGCTTCTTGCTGGTACCTATTATGCTCGTGGTTTTAGGGATACCTACGCGTATGACGATTGCGACGAGTCTCGCGATTACTTTTATTTCGTCTATTGGTGGTACAATTGGTAAACTTATGACAGGGCAAGTCGATTATTACCCAGCAGCGATTATGATTGTTGCCAGTTTAATTGCGGCTCCACTCGGCGCAAAAGCGGGAAAAAAAATGAACACGAAAGCATTACAAGGATTCTTAGCGGTGCTGATTTTAGCAACAGCTATAAAAATTTGGTTGGATATATTGTAGGAGGCTTTAAAAATGAAAATTGAAATTTTCTCGGATTTTACATGTCCGTTCTGTTATATTGGCAAGCGAGAATTAGAACATGCAATTGAAAAAGCTGGCTACGCAGGTCAAGTAGAAATTGAATATAAAACATATCAAATTGGTCCAGAGACACCAAAGGAAAATGCACCTTCATTGTATGAAGGAATGGCTGCGAAATTTGATGCTTCTATAGATGAAGTAAAAGAAATGACAAAAGGTATTACAATGCGTGCGGGTGAAGTGGGTCTTCACTACAATTTTGAAGAGATGAAAACGGCACATACTGAAAAAGCTCACCGCCTTGCGAAATGGACAACGCAGTTTGGCAAGGAAGCGGCTTTTACTGAAGCATTGATGAATGGGTACTTTACAGCAGGGAAAGATTTAAATGAAGATGCGTTCTTGCTTGAAGTGATCGTGGATTTAGATTTAGATATAGAAGATGCAAAGTCAGTTCTATCCTCAAATGACTTTATAGAAGTATTGGACAAAGATCGCTATGATGCTCAGCAGATTGGTGTACAAAGCGTTCCGTTCTTTGTGTTTGAAAATCGCTACGGCATTAAAGGTGCTGAACCGAATGAAGTTTTCGTCCGTACATTGCATCAAGCAGCTGAAATTGCAGGCATTAAACCAGTGTTGAAGATGGTTGGTGACGGAGAAGTTGTATGTGCAGACGGTGAGTGTAAATTATAAGAGTATATAAACACGTCGAGTACGTAACTGTGCTCGGCTTTTTTATTGTTAAGGCAACTAAAAATTATTAACCTGTGGATAACCTAGGACATAGTTGTCGTCTAGGTTAAAGCGCTACATCTTTGAGGTCGCTTCGATCCCTCGGGCAAAGGGGCAAAGGGGTGGAATGCACACTTTTGCTTCGGGCTCGCAAGCAGCTTGAGGCTCACACGATGTGAGTCATTTCGGAAATGCCACTTGGATGTGGCGTTTTTGACGATCGGATGTAAACGAGCACTTTAGCGTATTTGTTCTTTTCACAAATAAATAAATACAAAAAGAGGTATTAAGTCTTGTTTGTTGTGTTATAGGACAAAAATAATTTCAAATTATATCCAATTGTATCGTTTGTTTGGTTCTAAAATTGTGGGGTGTGAGAAAAATCACATCGAAAAATTCATTATATTGGTAACATAAGAGTAACGATACAAGAGGGGGTATACATAATGAAAATAGCAGTAGCCGGAATAGGCGGAACAATTTTATTAGCAGGTACACTTTTTGTTGGAGCGGTAATTAGCGACAAAATTTTAGGAGATGCAAAAGGTGAAATACAGGAAGAGGCTGTACAAACACAAGCAACTGCAGCGACTCAAAAAATTGTATATGCGCCACCGAGCATTGAAGAAGTACCAGATGGTCCTATGAAAGAAGATATCTTATATGGCTATGAACTTGTGAATAACACACATGTAGCAGCAGAAGAATACGTTGGCAATCAATTATCGTGTACAAGCTGTCATGCGGGAGCGGGTTATGATGAGCAGGCATCATCTTTAGTAGGGGTTATGGCAAATTATCCACAATATATTGGACGCTCAGGAGATATTGTGACGATTGAGGAGCGCATTAATGGTTGTATGGTGCGTAGTATGAACGGTAAAAAATTCGAAGCAAATAGTGATGAGTTAGAGGCAATGGTTGCATACTTTGCTTATATTTCAGAAGGTGTACCTATTGGTGCAGAACGTGAATGGGCAGGTACGAGTAACATGAAGAATGTTCCTGTGCCCGATGTAGCTAACGGCGAAGCGTTGTATGGACAATCTTGTATTTCCTGTCATGCAGCTGATGGTTCAGGTACTGGTGCCAATACGGGTCCAGCGTTATGGGGGGAAAACTCATTCAATGATGGCGCAGGTATGATTCGTATGTCGAAAATGGCTGGCTATATACAAAATAATATGCCTATTGGAGCCAGTGGTACATTAACAGACCAAGAGGCCTCAGATTTAGCAGCATATATTTTATCGCAAGACCGTCCTGAATGGGCAAACCATGATAAAGATTGGCCAAAAGGTGGTCGTCCAAACGATATCATGGATAAAGAGAAGCGCGAGCAAGTAAAAAATGGCACGATTGATTGGGAGCAAGTACTATCTACGAATTAAATAAAAGGGATGCCGCAATATGACGGCATCCCCTTTATGTTACTTAAAGTTATATTCTGTAACAATTTTTTTACGGCCAGTTGTAAGGTCATTGAAGTATTCATATAAACAAATACCGAGGAACGAACCAGATACATTATAGACATTAGAGTAGCCATTATTTTGTAGAGCCATAACTGCATTGTAACTTCGCTGACCTGAGCGACAATGCACGTAGATAGGCACATCTTTTGGGATTTCGTCCATACGTTCACGAAGCTCGCTTAGTGGAATGTTTACTGCGTTTATCAAATGACCAGCTTCAAATTCATTTTTCTCACGGACATCCAAAATATAAGCATTATTTTCTACAAGACTTCGGACCTCGTCGACATTGACTTGTTTGTAACGACCAAATAATTGGTTTTGTGCTACAAGCGCCGCTAAATTGACAACATCACGTGCCGTACTAAACATTGGTGAGTACGATAATTCAAGCTCTTTTAAATCTTCCAGTGTACCCCCCATTGTAATCATTGTTGCAATGACATCGATACGTTTATCAGCATTTCCTTTCCCAATTGCTTGTGCACCAAGTATTTTTCCTGTTGGTACTTCGTAAATGAGCTTGAAATGGAGTGGATTACTATTGGGCATTAGGCCGACTTTATCAGGGGCAATAATATAGACACTTTTTGCCTGGAAACCGTTAGCAAGTGCTGCTTTCTCGTTTAAGCCTGTTGAAGCGCAAGCGAGATCAAAAATTTGCACGCTAGATGAACCGATAACGCCTTTGTTATGTTGTGGCATATTGTACATATGGTTTGCCGCTGCACGTGCTTGACGTTGTGCAGGACCTGCCAATGCTAGGCGAGTCGGTTTACGTGTTAGCTGATGGAATACTTCTATGGCATCCCCCACAGCATAAATGGATGGATCTGAAGTGACGAAGTTGCCGTCTACTTGAATGCCACCAAGTTCCCCGATAGCAAGTCCAGCTTCTTTAGCTAACGAGGTTTCAGGACGAACGCCGATAGCTAGTACGACTGCTTGGGCTTTTACTCGTTTACCTGAATTTAGCTCTACATAGTCTTCTGTTACTTTCGCTAGACCGTCATTTACAATTACATTGACACCCTTATCCAACATTTCTTTGTGTAAAATTTGAGCCATATCATAATCAAACGGCGTCATAATTTGATTGCTAAATTCAACAAGTGAAACGTTAAAGCCTGCAAGACGTAGATTTTCAGCTACTTCTACGCCGATAAATCCACCGCCAATAACGGCAATATTTTCTATATCATCACTTTTTACATAATTATTTAAACGGTCGATATCCACGACATTGCGTACAGTAAAGACATGTGGGTTATTGATTCCTTCTAAGTTTGGTACGATCGGGCTAGCACCGGGTGAAAGAACTAATACATCATAACTTTCTTCATAAGATTCACCTGAGGTTACATTTTTGACAGTGACTGTTTTTTTATCACGATTAATACGCACGATTTCTTGATTTACTCGTGCTTCAATATTGTATTTTGTTTGGAAAGCCTGAGGAGTCATTAAAACGAGCTTGTTACTGTTCTCAACGATACCACTTAAATGGAAGGGTAAAGAACAGTTTGAAAATGAGACATTTGGCCCCTTCTCAAACATGATCACCTCGGCTTGCTCGTCTAAACGTCGAATTCGTGCAGCTGTTGAGGCACCGCCTGCAACGCCACCTACTACTAAAAACTTTTTATTCATGTACATACACGTCCTTTTTACTTAATATACTTGCATGGGTATAAAGAGTGTAAACTGTTATAAAAATTAAGATTTTCTTTGAAGACAACAATCAAAGGCATTGCCTTAAGTTGATAATATACCCCTGTTGGTATTTTATCAACAAAAAAGATTAGTAGTATTTGAATTTTTAAGAAACTTACAGCGGGTTCTAATAAGAAAGTACGGACGTGTATTTGGTATACTAGCGGTATTATGATTCATCACCACAATTTTGGGATGACGCTTGGCGACTTCTAGGGGATCACAATAAGGGAATGAAGGTTAAAAACGGCACGTCCTGTGACAATTTATCGGTGCGAAAGCAGCACACGCCTTTGTGACCAACATCGTGTTGGCTCGAAGCCGGCTCATCTGACGCCCCCCGGAAAGTGCTCAGTTGGAACGAAAGTCAAACCTACGTTAGGGTAATGAACCAAAATTACAGAGATACACTAGAGGTGACGCTGTTGATGTATATAAAATTTCTTATTCAACTACTTATCGTTTCAGGTTTTATCTATTTTGTCAGTGGCCGGTTAATTGGCTCGAATATTAACTTCGTACGGCGGGTGCTATCGGTTTTTCTTAGTGTAATTCTTACATCCTTTGTGTATTGGTATTCATATTTACGCCATACGGATTTTTTATCAGAAAGCATGATGGAAATGGTAACCGAAGTCAGTACGCTTATATGGGTAGGAAGTATGCTGCTCATTTCTATGCTGTTGTATTTGGTATTTGAATTATTTGACCCGATTGGAATAGCGGGTGGAGAACGCCGTAATAGTCAAAAATCGTTATTATTTAGAATGCGTAGTTATTGGCGTCAGCAAAAGCGTCTACGACAAGTATTAAGGATTGCCGTAACTAATGGTGTTGTACAAACGATTAAATACGCAAGACAACGTGAAAATGAGAAAGAGCTAGCTATTGCTTTACGTAATACATTAGAGCAATGTGGTGGAATCTTTATCAAATTCGGGCAGGTATTATCGACACGTAAAGAACTATTCTCACCAGTGTTTATAGAAGAGTTAGAACGGCTTCAACAAAGTGTTAAACCGTTGCCAAGTGAGCAAGTAACAAACATTTTGGAACAATCTTTACTAAAAGAGATCAATCAGGTATTTACTACATTCCAGATGGAACCTCTTGCGGCGGCTTCAATAGGGCAAGTACATAAAGCGCGACTGAAAAATCACGATGAAGTTGTGGTGAAATTACTGCGTCCTGAAGTGAAAGGTATTATGCGTGATGATTTAGATATATTAGAGGAATTTGCAAACTGGTTTACGAGTAAGTCGACATGGGCAGAGTCTTTAGGGTTTCGAGAACTTGCAGGAGGATTTGCCGACGGACTACGTGAAGAAATTCATTTAGATATTGAGGTACGTAACACATTGCAAGTCACAAATGCGCTGGCGAAAAGTGATTATAAGGTGCGTATTCCGAAAATATATACGCAGTATTGTGATGAGGATATCATCGTAATGGAGTATGTTCACGGAAAAAGTGTAGCGGTAGGCCAGTCAGAATTTAGACGATTGCAGATAGACCCGAGAGAGTTTGCAAGAACAGTTCTGTATTCATTTTTTGAGCAAATGCTGTTTTCAGGGATATTCCACGCGGATCCTCATCCAGGAAACATTTACATTGATGGGCGAGACGGTACGCCAATTCTTCTTGATTTTGGTGCGGTAGGTCGTTTAGGCTCAACGCAGCAAGAAGGATTGAAGTTGTTTTTAATGGGAATCCAGCAAAATGATTCAGGGGTTTTATATGACGGCTTAATGCTTTTAGTTGAAAATACTGACCGTGTGGAACGTGCAAAAGTGGAACAAGCAATAGACCAAATACTGCTGAAAATTTCTTATGTGGAACGTATTCCAACTGAAGAATTAATCTATTCGTTATTTACGGTAGTACGTGATTTTGGACTTGCATTCTATCCGTCAGTAGGGTTAGCTTTGCGATCTCTTGTTACATTGGATGGGACATTAAGAGTAATCGATGGACAGTTTGATATTTTTACGGAAGCAAAAGATTTTTCAGCTACTTATATGCGAGCCTCCTTTTTAAAGCCATTTAAAGAACCGAGGGAAACAAAGGAACGTTTGCAAGAAGAGCTATCAATGCTTATTCCTACTTTAAGGAAAATGCCAAGACGTTTAGACCAGCTCATTCAGCGAGTTGAAAGCGGGAAAATTATTTTACATCATGATGTTTTCTCTGATGAACATAACGCACGCTTTGTGACACAACTGTTTGCACGGTTTGTCTTATTACTTGTCGGTATTACATTTGGTATTATATCAGTCGCTCTATTAGCAATTTCGCAATTTATTCGCGATGCATATGCAGTGTATTTGAATACAGCAGCCTATTTAGGACTGTTCTTATGTGCAATTCTATTAGTACGATTATCGATTCAAGCTATACGCTCAATGAAGCAATAGGCAGGGGATTATTTCCCCTGCCTTCTTTTTATTGCTGTGGAGTCAATCTTCTGTATATTACAGGAATATTACAAATGTCGGTGGAGATTTGATGTAGTCATAGATATATATATCGTTTTACAGTCGATTAGTTGCATAAAGTAGAGAAAAATGTCGTTTTCGATAATATTACAAATACATTGCGAGTTTTACTAAACTATTAAAAAGCTGAAAAATAGTATAAAAGTTTGGGTGAAAATGCTAAACTAGATAACGGCTAATATAAATATAGGGAAATAAAAATATAAAACATCGTTCAAGTGGTTGTATACATAGAAGCGAAGAGCGAAATAAATGTTCGAAGGGAAATGAGTATTTGTGGGTAAACGTAATAAGTGGCGCAAATCAATGGTGCTAGCACTAGCTTTAGCTGGCGGCATATTATTTAATACAGCTCAACCAATAGAAGCACATGCAGAAGAAACATCTCAACAAATGATTGAGAAGAAGGCAAAAATCGATGCAGAAGTGAAAAAATTAGATGAAGAGTTAACACAGCTTCAAAAAGATATGGATGCAAAAGTAAAAGTGTTCAATCAAGTACAAGCAGATATTAAAGAAGTAGATGCAAGTATTGTTGAGACAGAAAAGCGTATTGAGCAACGTACAGCTATTTTAAGTGATCGTATGGCTGCATACCAAGCACAAGATAACACAGTGGGTGTTTATTTAAGCGTGGTACTTGAAGCGAAAAGCTTTGCAGATTTAATGGACCGTGTCGTAGCGGTTAAAACATTAATGGATGCCGACCAAGAATTAGTTGATCAACAAGAAGCTGATAAAGCAAGTTTAAAAGTACAAAAAGCTACATTAGATGAAAAACAAAAAGAATTACAAAAGCAATTCCAAGAGCTTCAACAAACGGAAAGCGAAATGGAAGTTAAAAAAGCTGAAAATGAAGCAAAATCATTAGCATTACAAGCTCAAATTGCTACAAAGCAAGAGGAAGAACGCTTAGAGGCAGCGCGTAAAGCTGCTGAAGAAGAAGCAGCTCGTCTTCGTGCGCTTCAAGCAGCTGCACCAGTGGCACAAACAACGAAAAGCGGTAAACCACAAACAATCGTAGTTGGTTCAGGAGCAGGTACTGCCTCTTCAGGAGATGCTATTTCAACAGCGAAGCAATTTTTAGGTCGATCGTATGTTTGGGGCGGTAGCAACCCATCAACAGGTTTTGACTGTTCAGGTCTTGTACAATGGTCTTACAAACAAGCAGGTGTGTCATTACCACGTACAGCATCACAGCAATATTTATCGACAAAACGCATTTCTGCTAGTGAAGCACGTGTTGGGGACTTAGTATTCTTCAGCTATGGATCAGGTGTAGCACATGTAGGTATTTACTTAGGTAACAATACAATGATTAACGCGCAAAATAAAGGTGTCGTTATTGAATCATTAGATTGGTGGAACAAATATTTAGTAGGCTTCGGTCGCATATAAAAAATATTAGGTTTGGCGTATTATAACAGGGTCAACTTTGTAGTGTTTTTACTATAAAGTTGACCTTTTTTTTGAGGAGAGAGACGGTTTAATCTGTACTAAATCGAATGTCAAAAAATGACACATAAAACAAATTTTTATCAAAAAAGTATTTTTAATTATGATTTATGTGATGTTATTATTTAAATGTAAGTGGTTTCAGACATAAGAAATCACATGTTTTTCTTTTTTAACTTAAAGAAGTCTGACATCAGACTTAATATTGATATAGGAAAGTGAGGTCATAATCTACTTTAATATGAAATCATGAATCACTCATTAGCTACAATGTTTTAGGGAAAGTTAACTATAAAATAGAAAGAGGTCTTAGGAAATGAGTCAAAAATACCCGGATTTAATTCCCGAAAATGAAAGAGTCGGACAACCTAAGCAACTGTTTTGGATTTGGTTTTCACTGAATATCGGTATCATGGGATTGGTTTATGGCGGAATTATTGTTAGTTATGGTCTTAACTTCATTCAATCCGTTGTAGCTGCATTATTAGGGGCGGCATCGTTTGCGTTGATCGGATATCTTAGCTTACCAGGTAAGCTGGGACAAGCACCGACATTTGTTTTATCACGTGCACCATTTGGAACAAAAGGGAACCTGATTCCAGCTGTATTGGCATGGATCTGTTTAATTGGTTGGCTAAGTGTCGGTAATGTTCCTACTGGTATTTTCTCCATTAATGCAATTGTTACTGCAGTTGGAATGGAAGTAACAACAATGACACAAATAATCGGGCTAATCGGTCTTGCGATTGCAATTATGGCATTGTCTCTTGTAAAACAAGAGACACTTGTTAAAGCTCAAACGATATTTACTTATATTTTCGGCGCACTAACAGTCGTTGTATTGATTATTTTAGTGCCGCAAACTGATTGGTCAGCACTTGTGAATATGCCAAATGGAGACTGGATCGGCGGGGTATTACCTGCTATTTCTATCATTATTGCTGGTTCTGCACTTAGCTGGGCAATGTGCGCGAGTGACTATTCTTGTTATCAAAGTCCTGAGTCTTCGAATAAATCGATTTTCTGGACAACAACGTTCGCGTCAGCTTCACCACTATTTGTCATTATGTTCTTAGGTATTTTAATGAATGCAACGAATCCTGAACTAGTTAGCTCAGCGGATCCAATTGCAGCATTAGCTTTACAAATGCCTAAATGGATGGTAATTCCATACTTTATTACAGCACTAGGTGGTATTATTCCGCCGGCAGTTATTTCACTTCGTTCAGGACGTAATGCTTTAGAAGCTACAAATATAAAACTCTCAGATCGAACTTCGATTATTTTCCACGGTGCGATCATGGTATTGCTTCCGACGTATGTGTTATTCATCAATGGTGACTTCTTAGGTTCATTCCAAATGTTCTTAGGGGTTGTCGGTATTGGTTTGGCTGCTTGGACTGCTGTATTCGTAGCAGATTACATTATTCTACGTAAAAAGCAAGGTTATGATCCTGAAATCATTTCAGGTGATAAAAATATTGATGTGAATAAAGGGAATGTAATTATATGGTTTGTGAGTGTTATTATAGGACTTCTGTTCACTTCAAATCCAATTTTCCCTGCTATTTTTGCCAAAGGAATTTTTGAAGGTAACAGCCTTGGCGTATTATTAACATTTGCGGTAGGTTTAGTTTTAAGCTGGATTTATTCATCAGCACAATTGAAAAAGCAAACGGAAGAAGCGTAATAAATTTAACATATCAATTTTCTGGAGGTAAGAAGTATTATGAGTATTCATTTAAATGCAAAAGAAGCTCAACTATCTGAAAAAGTATTGATGCCAGGAGATCCACTTCGTGCTAAATATATTGCAGATACTTTTTTAGAGAATGTTGAGTGTCACAATACAGTTCGTGGAATGTATGGTTATACGGGGACATATAAAGGGCAGAAGATTTCTATTCAATCTTCTGGAATGGGTGCTCCTTCAATGAGTATTTATGCTACTGAGCTCATTAAAGATTATGGTGTGAAAAATATTATCCGTATTGGTACAATTGGAGCTATGAAGCGTGAAGTGAAAATCCGCGACATCGTCATGGCGATGGCTGCTACGAATGATTCAAAAATGCAAAACATTATTTTTCCGCAAATTAATTATGCACCAAACGCAAGCTTTACTCTTCTTGAGAGAGCATATCGTTTATCTAAACAAAACGCAGATTTGAAAGTGCATGTAGGGAATGTATATACTGGCGATGCATTCTATGAAGACGATGATACGATGATTCATAAGCTAGCTGATTATGGTGTGCTAGGTGTAGATATGGAGACGTCAGCTCTTTATACACTTGGAGCTAAATATGGTATCGACGTTTTAAGTATCATGACAGTAAGTGATCATGTTATTACCGGTGAAGAAACTACAGCAGAAGAACGTCAAACAACGTTTAATGACATGATTATTGTAGCGTTAGAGACTCTTATTAATGAATAGTTTATAGCGATAGAAAAACCTTACTCATATTTCGAGTAAGGTTTTTTGTCGATAAAGAACTGTTTATTTCTAAATCTTAAAATTTAATTTAATAATTCCTGTTTCTTTTAAGGCAAAGAACAAGATAATGACAAATGGACCGACTAGCAACCCAACAATTCCAAATAACTGCAAGCCAATAAACATGGCAATTAGAGTAGGTAAAGGAGATAAGCCAATATGGGCCCCCATAACCTTAGGTTCGACTGTTCGACGAATAATGAGTAGAATAGTAGCTAAGATGAATAATTTGATAGCTAACGGTGTATTGCCCATTAATAAATGATAAGTCCCCCAAGGTGCTAAAATGATAATAGAACCGAGAAATGGGATGACATCAATAATCCAAATGATAAATGCCATTGTTATAGCATACTTTGGCTGGATTATATATAAACCGATAAGTGCAACTCCACCAATGATAAAACTCACGAGTACTTGAGCCTTCATAAAGCCGAAGAGAGCATCTTTTAAGCGGGTAGTAATGATCTTCATCTTGTTTGCAGTTTCTGGTTTTAAATATTTGTATACATTGCGTTTTATTTTAGGAATATCGAGCATAAATAAAAATAAGGCAATCATATAAACAAGAAGGCTAATAAAAAGACTAGGTATATCTGAAAGTAAGCTCGTAACTTTGCTATAATTGAAGAAGGTTAAAAAGGATTCTTCTACCTTTTTGATGAAATCCAATGTAGTATTTTGTAGTGAAGTTCGAACCTCGGTTGGGAAGTTTTCGGTATATTGGGAAATTTGCCCCTGCATCTGTAGCCACATATCAGTTAGCTTTGAAATATAATAAGGTGCTTGTTTAGAAATGGAAATAATTTGCGACATTAATTGTGTAATAGTAAAGTAACACATAACAGCAATAAATGCGGCACTTACTATATAAATAACAGCGACAGCTATTTTTCGTGACATTTTCCATTTACGTTTGAAAAACATGACAATAGGCTCTAACAAAAAGGCGGTAATTCCGGCTAAAATAATGGGAACCGAGACAGGTACAATGAAGTATCCCGCAATAATTAAACCGATAATGACAAGTGTTAGGAACAATGTTTTTCTTGAAATTGTTTTATTCAAAAAACTCACCTGCTTATAAAATTTTAAAAAATTGATGATTTATTAAGTGTAACATAAATTTTTTACGAAATTATGGCGTTCTGAAAGAAATAAAGGTAGGGATGGATAATGGAAAAAGATATATTACAACTTTTTAGTAATTTAACAGAGCATGACCGTGATATTCAATATGAAACTTTTGAAGAGTTAATGAAAATTGTAAAAGAACCTGTAGATTGGACGTATTCGGTCTGGGAACAGCTTATCAAGGCACTTACATATAAAAATGGGCATGTACGCGCACAGTCAGCACAGCTTTTATGTGCACTTGCGGCAAAAAGTGATCCAGAAGAACGGGTATTAGAAGACTTTATGAAAATTTGGGCTGTAACTTATGATGAAAACACTGTTACGGCAAGACATACACTGCAATCGATTTGGCGTATCGGATTAGGTGGACAGGTACAAAGGGATTTAGTTGTTTCGCGTTTAGCGAATCGATTCCACACATGTGTCGATGAAAAACATCCGACACTTATTCGTTATGATATCATAGTATCCTTAAAAAATTTATTTGATGCAACAAATGATATAAAGATATTGAATATTGCCCAGGATTTAATTGAGAAAGAGCAGGATACCAAATACAAAAGGAAATACAAGACAGCCCTTCGTTAAATGTCGAGGATGGCTGTTTTTCTATAGGCGCAAATGTTTTATTGATATAGTATACGGTAGGTTTAAGGCACGAGCTACTAAATCGGTGATCCAATATAAATTAATGATTATTTTAAGTTCGTAGTGCAGTTGTTTCGTGCGAAAAAACTGGGATTTTGTAGATTAGGGGAAATAGTGCTGGGTTATGTGAGTATTCGTAACCTTTCAACTATTAAAGGGCGTTAATTTATGATAAACTGCTTAACAAGTGAATAATTCTTGCAGAATAAAGGTGCTAACTATTAGCATAATCGGGAATTCGGTGAAAAACCGGAGCTGTTTCCGCAACTGTAAGTACAGAAGATATAAGAGAGAAACCACTGTCGATAGAAGAAAAATGCTTCTAGTGGATGGGAAGGTTCTTATTATTTCGCTACATAATCTTTGTAGTGAAGCTGTACAAGCCAGGAGACCGACCTTTATTTGAGCGTATAAGTACTCTTCGGAAGATAAGAGGATATACGGCAAATACATATTGAGCGTTATAGAGCGTGATCAATTATGCTATTTTCGTCGTTCCTTTTCGAAGGGGAGCGGCTTTTTTTATACCTATTTTTACTGGTATATAGCATTCCAGACGCACTATTAATGCGCGAATGAACTTATCGAAATGTATAGGGTCTTATAGCAGCAAGAACATTCTTATAGTAGAAGGGAGGGTCTAGATTTGAAAAAAGATGCACGCTATTCCAGTTATCCATTTATGCGTGAGAAAGTAACAACTGTTGACTTTGAAATACGTACCGACTGCTTAACAACTCATGTAGGAGTGGCGCTTGTAGCTGTCAAAAAAGAAGAAGTGGATGTAGTAAAAGAAGACCTGCTTGAAATTTTACCTATGGCTTATCATGTTAATGGATCAGTACGAGGGAAATTAGCGGTTACTGATGAGGATTTAGCTTGGCTAAGTAATCGCTATGATTTCTATGTGAGCCATGTCAAAGAAGAAATTCAAAGCTTTGTTTTACCGCAGGGTACGGAGGCAGCAGCGGCATTACACTTATGTCGTAGCGAGGCAAAAAAGTCATATCGTTCACTTCATAAAGTTTCTGAGGAACGAGAAGTACCAGAAATTCTATTTAATTATTTAGGTTTACTAGCCAACGTATTTTTTGTTATGGCTGTTTACATGAATCGACAAGCAGGCATTGTAGAAATTCCATTTATAAGTAAGTCTTACCCAATGAAAAAGAAAAAGGAGAATGTCTAAATTGAAAAAGATAGTTAAATTCCAATGGCTTTCAGTATTAATGCTTGCATTTTTACTTGTAGGCTGTGGCACAGCAGATGAAAAGGCGAAAGAGGATACATCAAAACAAGGTGCACAAACTGAAGAGTTAGGCTATAAAGTGAAGGATGACCGCGGTGAAGAAATAGCATTTGATGCCGTACCAGAAACAGTGATTTCATTAGCACCTAGTAACACGGAAATATTATTTGCATTAGGTGTAGGCGATAAGATTGTTGGCGCAACTGATTATGATACATATCCAGCCGAAGCGTTAGAAATTGAGCGTGTTTCGGATTCGATGGTATTTAACAGTGAGCGTATTTTAGGTTTGAATCCGGATGTAGTTATTGCTTATACAGTTGGTGAAAAAGATGCGCTAAAGGTACTTGAAGATGCTGGTGTAAAAGTGTTTGTTATTCAATCAGCAACATCTTTTGAAGACGTTTACGGTGACATCGAGCAACTTGCAAAAGTAATGGGTGTTGAAGATAAAGGTAAACAGTTAAACAAAGAGATTAAAGAGAAAATTGCTGTTGTTGAAGCAAAAGTAAAAGACGTGGAAACACCAAAAAATGTATATTACGAAGTTAGTTCACCACCTAACATTTTTACCCTTGGAGATGACACATTCCAACAAGATATTTTAGATGCAGCTAAAGTAAACAACGTATTTGGCGATCAAAAAGGTTGGATACAAGTTTCGGAAGAAGAAATCATTACGAAAAACCCTGAAGTTATATTAGTACCAAGTATAGGTGATAAAGATGTAGTAGGGGGAATTTTAGGTCGTAACGGCTGGAACACGGTACAAGCTGTTCAAAATAAACAAGTATTCTCATTAGATGAAGATACATTATCTCGTCCAGGTCCACGCATTGGTGAAGCAGTTGAGCTAGTAGCAAAAGCTGTATACCCTGAATTATTTCAATAAGTAAATGTTGTAGGAAGTCGTCTCATTTTATGAGGCGGCTTTTTACTGCTGAAATTGGTATTCTATCTTTTAATTTTATAAAATAGAGGTAAAGGTAATGGCTAAATCAAAGGAGGCGTAATGGATGAGACAATTTGACATGAAAGTTATTCCGTTTGAGGCAGTCTATAATTTCCGTGATATGGGTGGCTATAAGACAAGAGATGGGCGATTTGTAAAGGAAGGCTTGTTTTATCGCTCAGCAGCACTTGGTAAGATGACAGCGGCAGATAAGGAGCGTTTTGAAGCGTTAGGGATTAAAACGATTTTTGATTACCGGGACGACCATGAAGCCCAAAGTAATCCGAATCCGGAATTTTCTAATACTAAGTATATACAAATTCCAGCGAAGGGCAATCATGCTTTTGAAATGCCAACAAATGCTGAAAAAACAATGGGGCGACAAAACTTCTACAAAGTTGTCAATTCAGATATGTTCCGAGATTTTTATGCACAGATGCCATTTAATAATGCTTCATTTAAGAAATTAATGGCGACGATTCAACAACCCGAAAACTTAGGCCTCGTTCATCATTGTGCAGTAGGAAAAGATCGCACAGGGATTGGTGGTGCATTGATTTTATTAGCACTTGATGTACCTGAAGCGACAATTATGCAGGATTATTTAGATACCAATATTCATCTCCGCCCAATGGTAGAACGTATGAAACAAGTTATTCAACAGGATTTTAATGATAAAGAATTACAGCAATTTCACGCGCTAATGTCTGCTAAAGAAGATTATTTACAAGCAGCATTTAATGAGATGGATATACGCTATGGCTCAAAGGAGATATTTTTAGAACAAGAATTTAATCTGACAAAAGACAAACGTGAGCAGTTACAGGCATATTGCTTGCGCTAGATATATTCCTTCCCTCGGAAATGAGGGAGGGGATATTTTTTTGGAAGAAATATGTTAAGATACAGTATGTTTTTATTCATTACAGGAAGAAGTGACGTAAGTTGACTGATGCAGTCATGAAGAAAAAAGGAGATGGACAGTTAAGTTTATTTCACTTAACATGGCCCATTTTCTTAGAAGTATTTTTATTTATGTTAATGGGGCTAGCAGATACGTTTATGCTTAGTGCCTTATCAGATGATGCTGTCTCTGGTGTCGGAGCAGCAAATCAATATATTCATATTGCAATTTTAATCCTTGAAGTTGTCGGAAATGGGGCCGCGATAGTTGTGTCTCAGTATTTAGGTTCGAGGCGCTATCTTGAGGCAGCGAAGATTTCCGCGCTAGCGGTCACAATGAATGTAGCAGTCGGGTTGATTATGAGTATGGTATTCTTCTTGGGTTCTAGTCATTTAATGACGATGATGAATTTAAAAGGCGAAGTGCTTGCACATGCGCAAAGCTATTTAGTGATTATCGGTAGTTTCATATTTTTACAGGCAATCATTAATGCACTTGCGGCGGTTATTCGTGTGCATGGCTGGACGAAGCAGACGATGTACGTGTCACTAGGCATGAACATTTTGCACGTTGTGTTGAACTACGGTTTGATTTTCGGTAACTTAGGTTTACCAGAGCTAGGTGTACAAGGGGCGGCTATTTCTTCTGTTATTAGCCGGTCACTTGCCGTACTCGTATTTTTCTGGTTGCTCTATCGGGTCATGGAAGTACGTGTGAAGTTAGAATATTATTTCGCGTATTCAAAGGAATATGTGCGCAAAATTCTTAATATCGGCTTACCGTCAGCATTTGAGCAGATAATGTATCAGTTTTGCCAAATCATTTTCTTATACTATGCAACGTATTTAGGGGCAGAAACATTAGCGGCAAGACAGTATGCAATGAATATTTCAATGTTTACATACTTATTTTCCATTGCGATTGGTATGGGGACAGCGATAATTATTGGACGTTATGTAGGTGCTGGTAATAAGGATGAGGCATATCAGCAGCTTTGGTTAAGTGTGCGTGCAGCATTTATCTTTACAATTACAATGGTTCTAGTCGTGACGATTTTCAGGAAGCCACTAATCAGTATGTTTACCGACAATCCAGAGATTATCAAAATAGGGGCTTCTGTATTGGCACTTAGTATTTTACTTGAAACAGGGCGTACAATGAATATCGTCATTATTAACTCGCTACGAGCCTCAGGGGATGCAAGATTCCCTGTGAAAATCGGTTTTTTGTCGATGGTATGTATGAGTTTGCCACTCGGTTATTTCTTTGTCTTCGTGTTAGAATGGGGCTTAATAGGGATTTGGTTAGCCATTTCAGCAGATGAATGGTTGCGTGCAATTATCGTATACTTTAGATGGAAAAGTAGGAAATGGGAGCGATATGTACTCGTTTCGCCAACAGAACAAAAGGAGGCAAAATAGTGGGAACATTATCAAAAAGAGCTGCAGGGGCGGCTTTGATGAACGAAAACATTACGTTATTTGCCTGCCCAATTTGTACAGCACAAATGCAAGTACGTGAACAAGGTAGTCTTATGTGCACGGTAAATCATTCTTTTGATGTTGCCAAGCAAGGCTATGTGAATATGATGACGCATGCAGCTACGTCAAAATATAGTAAGGAATTATTTGAATCAAGAAAAGCAATCATTGAAAGTGGATTATATGATTTACTAGAAGAAAAAATTGCAGATAAAATAGCAGGCGCAAAAACCGTATTAGATACAGGGTGCGGTGAAGGATCACATTTAGCGCGTATTATGATGCAGCTTGAAGGTGCTATAGGTGTAGGGATCGATATTGCCAAAGAGGGTATTTTAACTGCAGCACGTCATTATGGTGAGCAAATTTGGTGTGTCGGTGACCTAGCGAAAAGTCCATATGCGGAAGCAAGTTTTGATGCAATATTAAATATTTTATCGCCAGCGAACTACGGTGAGTTCAAACGACTTTTAACACCTAGTGGCTGCGTTGTAAAAATCGTTCCACAAAGCGGATATTTACAAGAACTTCGTGCGCAGCTTTATGCAGATTCTGAAAAAGAAACGTATTCTAATGCTCAAACAGTAGAGCGCTTTAAAGAAAGCTTTTCAGAAGTGAATGTAGAGCGTTTGACGTATACAATGCCGATAGCAACTGAACTTATACCAGCGTTGCTTGAAATGACACCAATGGGCTGGCATAAGGTAGAGGATATAGAGGTAACACTCACAGAAATTACGATTGATTTGGATATTTTAGTGGGCAAAATTTGATGAATTTTCATGCAATTGCAGTATGCCGGTATTATCGATTACAATAGTCTTAATCAAAATATAAGGTAGGAATGTGACAGTGTATAAATTAGCAGCAAACATTGTGAAAGCAATTTTTAAGTTGACGGGTTCTAAGGCAGGTATATATGAAGAGCAAAACTTACCGAAAGATGGTGGGTTTATTATTGCCTGTACACATACAGGCTATGTTGATATTTTGAATTTAGGTATTTCTGTGTATCCGCGTGAAATTCACTTTATGGCAAAAAAACAGTTGTTTGATATGAAGGGCCTTGGCTGGTTAATTAATCGTCTGAATGCATTTCCTGTAGACCGAGATAATCCTGGACCAAGTGTTATTAAAATTCCTTCACAATTACTGAAGGAAGGCAAAATTGTTGGGATTTTCCCGTCCGGTACACGTAACGCTGAAGGAACGGATTTAAAACAAGGCGCAATAACAATTGCACAACTTTCAAAATCCCAAATAGTGCCAGCTGCTTATGTAGGAGCACGTACAGTAGGCGATGTTTTCAAAGGTCATAAAGGGTATTTGATTTACGGTGAGCCATTTTATGTTACAGGTAAAGGCAAAGAAGGTCGTGAAGAATTTACGCAACATTTGGAAGACGAACTTTTAAGGTTAACGGAAGAATTACATCAACGTATTGCTGATAAAAAGAAGTAAATAATAACACTCAAAATCATTTTGATTTTGAGTGTTTTATATTCAATTTTTTTTCAGTAGGTATCAAAAATGCTAGCTGAATTACGTAAAGGCGTAAGCAATCTGAGGAGGAATAGTAATGATTCGTGTACTTTTTGTTTGTTTAGGAAATATTTGCCGTTCGCCAATGGCAGAAGCAAAGATGCGTGATTTAGTGGCGCAAGAAAATTTAAGTGACAAAATAGAAGTGGATTCAGCTGCGACAAGTACCAACCATATTGGGGAACCACCGCATCATGGGACGCAGGAAAAACTCCGAGAATACGGTATTTCAACAACGGGGATGGAGGCACGTCAATTGAAGAAGGGCGATTTCGAACAATTCGAATATATAGTGGGCATGGATGATAGTAATATTGGTAACATCAATAAGATGCTTGGAAATCCGGATTCGCCGAAGATCTTCCGTTTTTTAGATTTAACTGACCATAAAAAAGATGTGCCAGATCCATACTATACAGGCGATTTCCAAGAAACCTATGACCTAGTAGAGGAAGGTTGTCAGGCATTATTGCAAAAAATTAAACAAGAGCACATGTTATAATTGAATTTGCGATGTATAACGCCAAAGATTTATAAGTGAAAATAGAGGGAGAGTGCGCATAATACGTATCATTCCTCTTTTTTTTTCGTGGTGAAGTAGTGTATAATACTACAGTATTTAAATACCATTTATTGTTGTATATCTAATATTTTTATAAATAATCTTGAAAGAGAGTGAAAATCATGGGTCGTAAGTGGAACAACATTAAAGAAAAGAAGGCGTCTAAAGACCAAAGTACAAGTCGTATAAATGCTAAATTTGGTCGTGAAATTTATGTAGCAGCTAAATCAGGCGAACCAGATCCAGAATCAAACCGTGCTCTTAAAGTAGTTCTTGAACGTGCAAAAACATATAGCGTACCAAAGCATATTATTGAAAAAGCAATCGAAAAAGCAAAAGGTGGCGGCGATGAAAACTTCGATGAATTACGTTATGAAGGTTTCGGGCCAGCAGGTACAATGCTTATCGTAGATGCTTTAACTAATAACGTAAACCGTACTGCATCTGATGTACGTGCAGCCTTCGGTAAAAACAACGGTAACATGGGTGTAAGTGGATCAGTTGCGTACATGTTTGATTCAACAGCTGTTATCGGTTTAGAAGGTAAAACTGCTGATGAAGTTCTTGAAATTTTAATGGAAGCTGATGTAGACGCTCGTGACATTCTTGAAGAAGATGAGGCAGTGATCGTTTATGCAGAACCAGATCAATTCTTTGCTGCACAAGAAGCACTTAAAGCTGCAGGTGTTGAAGAATTTACAGTAGCAGAGCTTACAATGCTTCCACAAACGGAAGTCACTCTAACAGGTGATGACATTGCAAAGTTTGAAAAATTAATTGATGTATTAGAAGATTTAGAAGATGTACAAAACGTCTACCATAATGCTGATTTAGGTGAATAATCTTTTTATCAAATTGAGAAACCAGTAGTCATATAGGCTACTGGTTTTTTATTGAGCTAATCACGTAATTAAAAGCATTCCCCTTCGTAACATCAACTCTTTCCTCTATTGAATAAATGCTAATTATTTCTTTTTAAATTGTAAATAGCACAAAAAAAGTCGCAATTGTTGCAATAATTTTAAATGTGAGTAATAGTAATGAGTTAGTATCACAATAAATTAAAGAGAGGAACGTACTGAAAATGCGAACAACAGATAAATTAAGCAATAAAATTATCTTTATTTCGTTAGCCACGTTGACAACTTTATTGATTTTTTTTATTTTGACGACGATACATACTACGAAGTTAGCGGTTAAACAAACGATGGGTTCACAAGCTGTCGCTGTCGCAACTAATATTGCAAAGCAATTAAATGTAAATGACTACGCTGAAATTTCTAAAGACCCAACAGAATCTGAATTATATTGGCGACTACGAGAAGAGTTAAATACTATACGTGAAACAAACGGGGTCTTATATGCCTATACGTTTGCGGTACCGAAAGAAGATGAAAAAGTAACGTTTTTAGTGGATGGTATGCCTGCTGATGACCAAGAGAATGCTGGGATTATTGGTCATGAATCATCTTCTACATACTATGAGGATTTAAAAGAGGTTATTGATACAGGCAGCAATTATTCAGACATATTACATAGTGATTTTGGAGATTATTTGTCAGGAACTGTGCCGTTGAAAGACTCAACTGGTAACATTATTGCATTTTTAGGAGTGGATATTGAGGCCACACAAGTAGAAGGCGTGAGCAAAATAGTATTAAAATCTATTTTGCCAGCTTTAATTGTCTTTATAGTAGTATTAACAGCTATTGCAATGTTTGTAATGTATAGTTACGTTAATCGTGCATTAAAACCACTAATACACTTAGGTGAAGCAGCTGAAAGTTTTGCACAGGGGGATATTGCGAAGGCTAGTACCCAAGTGACAAAGATTGGCCACAAGGGGAAAAATGAGATTACGATTTTCGCCAGCGCTTTCCAATCATCATTATTAAAGTTAAGAGATACGTTCCAATTGATTCAACAACGTTCTTCTGCATTGAAAGAAGTAGTAGAAAAAATAGATACGACTTCACAACATGTGGAAGCGTCTAATTCGAAAATCGCTGATCGTATTATTGAAATTGCAGCAAGTAGTGAGCGGCAACAGTTAAATAATGAAGAAGTTGTTTTAACAATGAATGAAATGTCAATCGGTATCCAGCGTTTAGCTGATACAACTTCTGAAATTGCGGGATCTTCAACCACTATGACAGCATTAGTAGAATCCAGTGCTGCACACTCACAAAACGTCGTGTCACAAATTCAAAGTGTGGAATCTTCAGTATTGCGAACTGCTGGTCATGTTGAAGAAATGGGTGAAAAATTCCGTTCAATTGAAGAAATGGTGTCTGTAATTACAAGCATAGCCGACCAAACAAACTTATTAGCACTAAATGCAGCGATTGAAGCAGCAAGAGCTGGTGAATCAGGTAAGGGTTTTGCAGTTGTTGCTGACGAGGTACGAAAGCTTGCAGAAATGTCCAAAGCATCTGCAGATGATATTCAACAACAGATAACGAGCTTTAAAGGCATTACAGAACGTGCCTTACTAGAAATGACAAGCAGTACAGAAGATGTACAGGGGGGCAATAAAGCTGTGCAACAAATCGGTAATAGTCTTGTACAGATTTTACAATCTGTTGTTGATGTAAACGATAAAATCCAAGAAGAGTCAGCTGTTATTGAGGAAATGTCAGCAGGATCTGAGGAGGTGCTTGCAACTACAGAACAGATGCGTGACGTTGTTCTTCAAAGTGTGAAAAGTATGAAGGAAGTAGCGGCTGTATCTGATTTACAAGTTGCAATGGTAACTGAATTAAATGAGGTTGTGGAAACTTTAGACAAAACATCAGAGGAAGTAATCCAAGTTATTAACACATTTAAATTGTAAGAGACATCTATAGACTATCTTTGTGTGCGGTTTTTCCGATATGAAGATAGTTTTTACATTCAGAAAATGTATTTTTCAGTTAATTGCAGATTTTATAGAGGAATTGTGAAATACCCATTGTGTAAATATTCAAACCATACCATAATATATATTAGTAGATTTTGTGAACTTAGAGAAAAAAAGGGGGTTGAGGTATGAGATTTTTACGTTCTATACAAGGGAAACTTATAATCATTTCTATGGCCTTATTAATCGTGCCTAGCTTAATAATTGGGATAGTTAGTTATGAAAAAGCCAAAAGAGGGATGGAAGAAATAGGGGAGCAAGTCCTTCTGAATAGTGTGGAATCAGCCATGCAACTAATTGAAATTACCAATGAAAGTGTAGAAAGAGGCGACATCCCTTTAGAAGTTGCACAAGAAAGAGTACGTGAGGCGCTATTGGGTCCAAAAGATAGCGAAGGAAAGCGACCGATTAACTATCCTGGAGATTTAGGGGAGTATGGCTATTTATATATATTAGATCATAAAGGGACATTAACGACACATCCAACGCGTGAAGGGGATAGTTTATGGGAAGATCAAGATAGCAGTGGCAAATATTTTATTCGTGAAGTAACCGATAGAGCATTGGAGGGTGGGGGCTACACAGTTTATGATTTTGAACTACCAGGAAAAACTGAAAAAGCCGATAAAATTATTTATTCGAAATTAGATCCAAATTGGGATTGGATCGTCGCATCGGGTACGTACATGCAGGACTTCAATGCAGGGGCGAACTCACTGTTAGTGGTGATTAGTCTTACATTACTAGGAGCAGTTGTTATAGGTACGATTATTGTTATTTTGGTTTCCAGACATTTAGCCTTACCGATTCTCCGTTTGTCAAGACGAGTACGTGAGGTAGCAAAAGGTAATTTAACTGTAGAAATCGAACAATTACAGCGATCAGATGAGGTTGGACAATTGAATGAGGGCTTCAATGAAATGGTCGATCAATTAAAAACACTTATTACAGATGTTGAGGAAGCAATTGTTGAAATTCAATCGACATCTTCTAGCTTAACAGCAGTGGCAGAAGAAACAAATGCTTATGGTGATGAAATTGTGAAAGCGATTACGGAAGTTTCTAAAGGTGCAATGCAGCAGGCGTCAGATGCGGAAGATACAAATCGTACTGCGATGGACTTTGCACAACAAATTGTTGTTTTACACGATAAAAATGAATTGATGTTAGATTCTTCTCGTGCGATGAAACAGTCAAATGAAGAAGGTCTTGTGAATCTAGATCGTTTAAAAGAAAAATCAGAGCAGTCATCTGCGCTTATCAATAATGTACAAACAGTATTCGATAGTTTAATCGTGAAAGTGAGAGAAATTGAAGGCATTGTAGGGACAATCAATGAAATTTCTGACCAAACGAATTTATTAGCATTAAATGCATCTATTGAGGCAGCGCGGGCAGGTGAACATGGCAAAGGGTTCGCAGTCGTGGCTGAGGAAGTACGCAAACTTGCTGACCAAACATCAGTAGCAACAGATTTAGTACGTACGACATTACGCGGTATTGAAAGTGAAACAAATTTAGTGACTGGTGAAATGCATAAAACTCATACAATCGTCCAAGAACAAAATAATTCTGTAGCAATTACAGAAACATCATTTAAAGAAATTGAATCTGCAGTAAATAAAATTAATTCTGCAATTGAGGACATGACTGCGGGAGTAGAGTATTTAAATAACTCGAAAGATACGATGATGCAATCGATTGAAAGTATTGCTACGATTAGCGAGAAAAATGCTGCGTCATCAGAGGAAGTAACGGCTTCTGTTGACGAGCAACAAAGGGCGATTCAAGTAGTTAGTGAATCTTCAAATGATTTAACAGATGAAATTACCGCATTACAAGAATCTATAAAACGTTTTACTATAAGATAATTAAAAGAAAGGAGCTATCTTAAGGTGTGAATAAGATAGTTCCTTTTCACTATGATAGGCAGAAACTTCAGGTAAGTTTTTTTCGTCTCTACTAGTAAATGACAGGGGGTGGGTGTTATGAGGAAACGGTTGATAGGTGTGGCAAGTATCATACTAGTGGGGGGATTTCTCTTGTACTTTTGGTCAGGTAAGCTACTAGACAGAGGGGTAGATCCACATGCAGATGGATCGAATGCTTATGCCATTATACTAGGGGCGAAGGTGAACAAAAACGGTGAACCAAGCTTATCTTTACAATACCGCTTAGAGACGGCTATAGAATATTTGCAAAAGCATCCACATGTAAAAGTGATTGTTTCGGGGGGGCAAGGACAAGAAGAACCTATGAGTGAAGCGGAGCGGATGTATACATATTTGCTGGAAGCGGGAATTGCGAAGGAGCGAATTATACAAGAAGATGCTTCAACCTCCACGTATGAGAATTTATCGTTTTCGAAGGAACTACTCCCTGAAGATGAAAAAAATTTGACAATTATTTCGAGTGATTTTCATCTAACTCGTGCGCAATATTTAGCAGAGAGTCTAGACCTTGAAGTAGATGTTGTACCTGCACAAACACCGAAATCAGTAGAAGAAAAAATGAGGTTACGTGAGAGAGCAGCGCTATTAAAAACTTATGTAATGGGCTATTAAAACTATATTCCATTTCTTAATAGTAGAGATTCTGCATATAATTAGAAATACAACATTATTGGGGGTATTGCTATGACAACTTTTAAAGATTATGAATATCAACGTCCAAATGTAGAGGCGTTGAAAGAGCAACAACTTACGTTAATTGAGCAATTCAAAAATGCACAATCTGTAGAAGGTCAAAGTGACATCATTGAGAAATTTAATGCACTGAGTAATGACTATGCAACAATGGCTAACCTAGTGTTTCTTCGTGCATCAATTGATACGACAGATGAGTTTTATCAAGCGGAGCGAGATTATTTCGACGAAGTAGGTCCAGAGCTTGAGGAAGTATCGACCGAATACTATAAAGCTTTAGTAGCTTCACCTTACCGCACACAACTTGAGGGAAAATGGGGACAGCAACTTTTTGATTTAGCCGCATATCAAATCAAAGCATTCTCCCCAGAAGTAATAGGTCTAATGCAAAAGGAAAATAAACTTGTTTCTGAATATAGTAAGCTAGTTGCCTCTGCACAAATCGAATTTAATGGTGAAACGTTAACCCTTGCACAGCTTGGCCCTTATGCGGAATCCACTGATCGTGATATGCGTAAGGCGGCAATGGAAGCTAGATTTGGTTTCTTCTCAGAGCATGAAGCGACATTCGATCGTATATATGATGAGCTAGTAAAGGTGCGCCATGAGATGGCTGTAAAGCTTGGCTATAAAAACTATGTAGAGTTAGGTTATATACTGATGAATCGTATTGATTATAATGCAAAAATGGTAGGGAATTTCCGTGATCAAGTACGGGATTTAATCGTACCAGTGGCAACAAAATTATCTGAACGCCAAGCAAATCGTATCGGCATCGAAGACTTTAAATTTTATGATGAGAGTTTAAACTTTCTATCAGGAAACGCAACCCCAAAAGGTGACCCGGAGTGGATTGTAGCAAACGGCAAAAAAATGTATGAAGAATTATCAGCTGAAACAGGAGAATTCTTTAATTTCATGATTGATAATGAACTGATGGATCTAGTTGCAAAGAAGGGGAAAGAAAGCGGGGGTTATTGCACATTTATCGAAAATTACCAAGCGCCGTTTATTTTTTCAAACTTCAACGGTACTTCGGGAGATATCGATGTCTTAACACATGAGGCTGGACATGCTTTCCAAGTGTATTCAAGCCGTGATATTGGCATCCCTGAATATCTATGGCCAACATATGAATCTTGTGAAATTCATTCTATGAGTATGGAATTTTTCACTTGGCCATGGATGGAGCTATTCTTCGAAGGGGACACCGAGAAATATAAGTTCTCCCATTTAAGCAGTGGTCTACTATTCCTGCCTTATGGAGTAGCAGTTGATGAGTTCCAGCATGTCGTGTATGAGAACCCTGAAATGACACCTGCAGAGCGTAAAGCTGCATGGAAGAAAATTGAGGAGAAATATTTGCCGCATCGTGACTATGACGGTAATAGTTATTTAGAGGCAGGCGCTATATGGCAACGTCAGGCGCATATTTATGCGAGCCCATTCTATTACATCGACTATACGTTGGCG
This sequence comes from Lysinibacillus sp. NPDC096418, assembly GCF_044762775.1. Taxonomy (NCBI): domain Bacteria; kingdom Bacillati; phylum Bacillota; class Bacilli; order Caryophanales; family Bacillaceae; genus Lysinibacillus; species Lysinibacillus sp. NPDC096418. The sequence goes on along the minus strand of NZ_JBIWEY010000004.1, from coordinate 33,527 downwards.
CAAATTTGTGCGTTCCAATTTTGGAAACGTTCACGTGAAGAGTTTGAAGCAGCATGGAAGGATTACGTGCATTTATGTGGTCTTGGTGGTTCGATGTCATTTACCAAGCTAGTAAAAGAGGCAGGGTTAATCTCTCCTTTTGAAGATGGCTGTGTTGAATCTGTAATTGGGCACATCGAAAATTATTTAAATTCAGTGGATGACTCGAAACTGTAAATAACAAAAAGGTTACGGCCCAGTCGTAACCTTTTTATATTTAGTTATATTAGGAAACTTGCGATTTGGACAATATATAAGTAGTATTTTAGTATATGTAGTAGAAGGAAGTGAATGAATTGACAAGGAAGTTATGGTTTCAAGTAGGAATTGGCTTGCTACTGACATTATTAGTTATTAAATATTTTATTGAGATTCATTGGATTTTTTCTCCGCTTGTCATTATTTTTAAAGCTATTTTTGTACCTTTATTACTTGGTGGTGTTTTGTATTACGTCACAGAGCCGATTCAGCGCTTATTAGAGAAGCGCGGGTGGCCGAGGTGGGTAAGTATTCTAACTATTGTTTTAGGACTTGTAGCGCTTGTAGGAGGACTTTTATTTATCATTGGTTCACCAATCGCAACGCAGGTGAATAATTTGGTGAAAGCTGCACCAATGATTGGTGAAGAAATTCAAAAGGCACTAGATTACGTGACAAGCAATAAGGAAAACTTCCCACCACAATTAAACGCACTTATTGAAGATATCACAAATTCGGTTCAAGATATTGCGATTGTGGCAAGTGGGTGGCTCGTGACATTTTTACAATCAATCGTATCTGTATCAATGTTAATGATATTAATCCCATTCTTCTTTATTTTTATGTTAAAGGATCATGAGAAGTTTGCTCCTTCAATTTATAAGTATTTTCAAGGCGAGCGACGTGAATGGGTAAAGAAGACGTTAAGTGAAATTGACGGCGTACTACGCACCTACATTCAAGGACAACTATTAATTAGCTTCATTCTCGCCGTGTTTATAGCTGTCGGTTATTTAATCATTGGTTTAGAGTACGCATTATTACTGGTGATTTTAGCATTCTTTATGAATATGATTCCCTTTATTGGACCTTGGATTGCCTTTGCGCCTGCTGTTGTTATAGCAGTCATTCAAGATCCGGTACTAGTAGTGTGGGTATCTGTTATCACGCTCCTTGCACAGCAAATTGAAAGTAACTTCATTACGCCAAATGTGATGGGGAAATCTCTCGATATACATCCGTTAACAGTTATTACAATTATTTTAGCTGCGGGGAATATTGCCGGTTTTATCGGCATCGTCATCGCTGTACCGTTTTATGCGGTGTTAAAAGTGATTGTGACGAATATTTATGGGGAACGAAATACAATTAAGAAAACTGCGACGAAGTCCGTATAGGGGTTATGTAAAATGGAGCTAGAAATCATTAAGGTATTTAATGAAAAACACGAATATCTTGGAACAGCGACACGTGCAGAAGCACATAAAAAAGGCTTATGGCACGAGACATTCCATTGTTGGCTAGCGAATGAAGAATATATTTATTTTCAGATTCGTAGCTCTCAAAAGAAAGATTATCCAGGGTTACTGGATATCACGGCAGCTGGACATTTGTTGGCGACTGAAACAGTTGAGGCAGGCATTCGTGAAGTGAAAGAGGAATTAGGATTAAATTTAAACATTGAAGAAGTGGTTCGGATGGGGATGACTTCATGCAGTATCGTGTCGGAAAAAATGATTGATAATGAATTTTGTCATGTATTTATTAATCCATTCGAACATAATTGGGATGCATTTGCAGTGCAGTATGAAGAAGTGTCAGGTGTTGTAAGAGCAAAGCTTGATGAAGCTGAGGCATTCTTTTTAGGAAAAACAGTTACGCTGAATATAGAAGGCTATGAATTTTTCCCAAATGGTCAAAGGGTTCATCTAGCACGCCCAGTAAGTGCGACACATTTTGTACCATATCGTGAACAATACGTTGCCGATGTCATTCACTTTGTGAAAAATAAAATGTATAAATAGCAACATGAATAACAAACTACGAATAGTAGTACAAGCCATAATTTTGGTTAGTACTACTGTTTTTTTATTCTATGGAAAGTTATTTTATTGTACGATTTAGGGTGAGAAATGCGCTATACTGTAAGGTAGATTGAAAGAAAAGGAGCATTTAACATGCTAACATTTGAACAAAAACAAGCGATTATAGAATCATTTCCTGGGTTGAAAAAGAAGGAGATTTCATTAAAGCGCGTAAACTATCATTTTGAGAATAGCCTATATGAAAAAACAATCGTGGTTGAAAAGCTACATCCGAACGGTAATGGCTTTGTATTCGTTGGAGATTTATTGCGTTATGAAAAAGAAGCAAATGATAAGGGGCTAGTGAATATTCATGATTATGATGAAACACAGCTTCGAGAAATTGTGGAAGATGCAATCACATATTTATCAGAAGAGATAGAAGATGAAGAGCCAACTGTTGAAATTTGGCGTAACCGTGAAGGGGAAAAACTTGATTTAGTTTGTGAGCAACGTTCTTGGAATGTTTATCATGGAGAGAATTTAGAGGAAGCTTTTGGTACGTATGATGCGGCTAAGTCGTATTTACTTGAAGAAGGATTTCGTAAAAAGAACTAAGTAAGATGGGGGAAAGACGGGATGAATGGGAAAAAATTAGTAGGAATCGTCATTGGGATTGTAATCATTGTAAGTTTAATTTCGATACTAACAATTACTAATTTCTACAAAAATAATGAAAAACAGCCGAACAGTGAAAATTGGGAAGAAAATAAGTCGAATAGTTTGTATTTCATTTTTCCGCGAGCTGCAATTATCTCGAATTCAAGATAATTGAGAGGTGATGTGTTTATGCAACACGTTTTTCACAAAGGAACAGATGAAACAAAACCAACACTTTTACTATTACATGGTACAGGTGGAAATGAGCACGATTTAATCAGTCTTGCGAAGAAAATAGATGACACAGCAAATATTTTAAGTGTACGTGGAAATGTGTTAGAAAACGGAATGCCGCGATTTTTCCGTCGTTTGGCAGAAGGTGTTTTTGATATGGAAGATTTAATTTTCCGTACAAGGGAATTGAATGATTTCATAGCACAGGCTGCAGAAGAGCACAGTTTTGACCGTACACGAGTTGTTGCCATTGGCTATTCAAATGGGGCAAATATCGCAGCAAGTCTGCTATTCCATTACGAGGATGCATTGGCAGGTGCGATTTTGCATCATCCGATGGTGCCAAGACGAGGGATTGAACTGCCGACACTAACAAATATCCCTATATTTATTTCAGCTGGAACAAATGATCCGATGTGTTCTGCGCAGGAATCTGAGGATTTAGAGGCGCTTTTATCAACAGCAGGCGCGGATGTAACAACTGCTTGGTTTAACTATGGACATCAGTTAACAATGCCCGAAGTAGAAGCTGCAAAAGAATGGTATCATACAAAGTTTTAACATGCTTAAGGAAAAATCCGAGACTGTCACAAAATGACGGTCTCGGATTTTTTATTTTCTCTTCGTAAAGGGTAACCACCAGTTCCAATCGCCAAATAGCTTCATTAAGCTTGGTACGAGCATTAGGCGAATAATTGTTGCGTCAATCGCAACAGCAATGGCGATACCAACGCCTATTTGTTTGACAGGCATCACGTCTGTAAATGCAAAGGCTCCTGTGATGACAATCATGATAAGCGCAGCAGATGTAATAATACGACTTGTTGATGTTAAGCCATCGATTGTGGCACGTGTGTTATCTGCGCCTTTTTGATATTCCTCTTGAATACGTGAGATAAGAAATACTTCATAATCCATACTTAAGCCAAATACAAGACAGAATACAATCACTGGGATAATGAGGACGAGAGTGCCAGCTTCGAGCCCAAAATGCCCATATTGGAAAATATACACGAGAATTCCGAAAGCAGAAGATAAGCCGATAATGTTCATAATAATCGCTTTGATTGGAATTAAAATAGAACGAAAAGCTAGCATTAAGATAAAGAACGTCGAAACAATAATAATTGACACTGCTAATAAGATTTTGCTAGAAATTTCATCGAAAATTTCTTGGTTGAATTTCGCTTGTCCACCTAGAGCAAAATCGACGCCTAAATCCTTGTTCATCCATGTTCTAGCAAATTCTTGTGCTTCTGTTGAAGAACCTGATGTATTTAACGTAATCGGCATAAATAATTGCTTATCCTTTGCAAAAGCCGCAAGAAAAGGCTGGAGCTTCTCTGCTACCTCTGGACTCGCTAGTGCTGCTGTTAAATCTTCTGGCGACTTGGCTTGGGCAGCTTGATAAATAGTGGATACTTCGTCTACAAGTGGGTCGTCCAGTAGCTGCTGTTGGATGTCATAAATAAGCTCAAGTGCCGTTTCATCCTCCCAGCCATCTTCACGTTCAGCGAGTAAATATAAGGTAGACGATTTAGCAAGATCGAATGTTTCATCCAGTTTATCATATGCAGCACGTGCATCGTAATTAGTCGGTAGTGCATCAACCTCTGGAATTGTCAGCTTAATATCCTTAAGTGGAATCATGCCAACCCCGAGTAGTAATAACGCCACGATTACAATCATCACTGGGTGTTTCATCACGAAGCCCGCAAAGCCGCGCCAACGATTAGCACCACCTGGCTTCACACGTAGTATGCGCCATTTATTTATACGGTCACCAAGTAGCATCATTGTAGCCGGTAGTAGAGTTAATCCAGCTAGTACTGCAAACATTACGACAATTGTGCCACCAAGTGCTATGTTGTGGAATATTTCCACGTCAATGACAATCATCGCACCTAACCCAATCATGACACAAACGGCGGAAAAGATAATCGAACGTCCTGCTGTTTGAATAGATGTTTGAATCGCCTGAGCAATAGTGGTTTGTCCACGCTCCTCACGATAACGATTAATGAGCAGTAGTGCAAAATCAATACTAAGCGCAAGGCCGAGCATAGGTACAATATTTAAAACGAAAATGGATAAATTAAATGTGCCACTTAACAACGTCATCATGCCAAACGCTGTGACAACAGTGACCACGCCGATTAAAATTGGCAGTAGCGCTGCCACGACAGTACCGAATGCGAGTAATAACACAACAAGCGCAATCGGAAGTCCAATGGCTTCAGCAGACGCTAAATCCTTTTGACTTGCCATGTTAATATCCTCTGAAATAACTGGTCCACCAGTAAGATGAACTCCCTCTCCCTCAATCAATGAACGAATTTCAGAGACAACATCAGGAAGATTATCGACGTCGTTGCCAAAATGGAGCATTGCATATGCGATGCCGTCCTTTTGTAAATCGGGGTCGTCAATTGGTGATTGAATAGACTGAATGTCATCTACTTTCTTTAAGGTTTGTAATGTATCTTGGATTTTCTTAGAATCTGCAGGATCAAAAACGACAAGAATCGTTTCTGCTGGCAAATCGAATGTTTCTGATAGCTCATTTGTGACGTAAGTATGATCTCCTTCCACGAAAAAGCCGTCGCCTTGCAGCTTACTTGGAAGTTGTATAGCGAAGACAGCCATGACGATAAAAGCTATGGTCCAAATAGCGACAATTACTTTCGCGTGTGCTGTGACAAATGCTGAGAAAGCTTTCATATGTATAAGCACTCCTTTTATACTAAGTAATCTAAGTGTAAAGGATGTGTCGTATTTTGTCGTGTGAAAAAGTAAAGACTCCTGCTCTATGATTAGCAGGAGTCTTAAAAACTAAAAGAATAGTGATAATACGAGATAAATACCAGCAGCCATAGCAGCTGAAATAGGCATAGTAATGATCCATGTTGTCACGATCTTACGAGCCATGCCCCAGTTAACGCCACGGACACGTTGTGCTGAACCTACACCCATAATAGATGAAGAAATAACATGCGTTGTTGATACTGGTAAGTGAATTAACGTTGCCCCAAAAATAATTGAAGCAGAAGATAAGTCAGCGGCAACCCCGTTAACAGGGCGAATTTTCATGATTTTACCACCGACTGTTTTGATGATTTTGTATCCTCCGATTGATGTACCGAGACCCATAGCCAGTGCGGCAGATGCTCGTACCCAGAATGGAATTTCATCGCCTGAATGTAAGCCTGCTGCGATTAATGCCATTGTCATGATTCCCATCGCTTTTTGTGCATCGTTCGTACCATGCGTAAATGATTGTATAGCAGCTGTGATAATTTGTACCTTTCGGAAGCCTTTGTTTGTACGGTAAAGGTTTAAATCTTTGAACCAAAGTTTAAACAATGACATCACAAGGAAGCCGACACAAATTGCAAGAATTGGTGAAATGACTAATGCCATAATAATTTTTGTGAATCCTCCGTAGTTTAGAACCCCAAAGCCTGATGACGCAGCCGCTGCTCCGGCAATAGAACCAATCAAAGTATGAGAAGAACTTGATGGGATACCAAAATACCAAGTTATCAGATTCCAAGTAATCGCTGATAGTAATGCGGCTAAAATTACGACAGAACCTGTTGTGTCTCCTTGAAAGGCATTTAATGAAAATGGATCTACAATGTCTTTCGTCAGTGCTTTTGCTACACCTACAAATGTAATTGCTCCAATAAAGTTCATGATAGCTGCCATAAAAATAGCAACGCGCGGAGGTAGTGCTCTTGTTGAAACCGATGTTGCAATAGCATTTGCGGTATCGTGGAAACCGTTGATAAAGTCAAATGTTAGAGCGAAAATGACAACCAATACGGTTAGTAAAATAAGTGTGTCCATTGTGAATATCCATCTCCTAATTACGCGTTACGCATGATAATTGTTTCCATTGTGTTTGCAACGTTTTGACAATAATCTGCAATATCTTCTAGTTGCTCATAAATGTCTTTAAACTTAATAAGTCGGATTGGATCTTTTTCATTTAAGAATAATTGTTTGATAGATGTACGTTGTACTTCGTCACATTCACGCTCGTAATCCTTAATTAAAATAGCATGAGGACGCATTCCAATTAGATTCTTTTTCTTTAACTCTTCTGTTGCTTTGACAATTTCATCAGCACTTTTAGAAATATAGCCTAAGAAAATACGCATTGATTCGTCAACTTCTGTCAATGAGAACATTTCGAAGTGGGCAATACAATGTTCTGTGCCATCTAATACATCATCCATACGAATCGCAAGTTCTAAAATATCTTCACGTTCGATTGGTGTCATAAATGACTTGTTCAGCATCACGATCAGTTCGTGAATTAATTTATCGCCAGCTGTTTCATAGTTTTTCATTGTAATGCTAATTTCTTTTAAGTCAGCGACACTTTGGATGCGAAAATCATTTGCGTAATGTATGGCCTCTCTCATGTTTTCAGCAATTTTATGCAGTGCTACAAAGAAAGGGTCTTGTTTTTTTGAGTTAAGCATGGAAATCGAATCCTCCTGGATATATATAAATTAATTTTTTTTACTTTTAAACTTTATTATCATAACAAAATCTTTAAAATTTCTATACTAAATTTTACTGAGAGACGCAAATCTTTACATTCCTGTAACATAACGAATTTATCTCTACTAACTACTGGTTATTTATGATAAGTATCCCAATGGGAATGATGTTGTTTTGAACTGCTGTTTCTAAAAAAACCTCCTTATTCTTAAGAATATCTTCATTTTTATCCTCCAGGTTTATTAAGAATTATTCTCTACAATGGTGTAAGTATAAGAAAGGGGCGTCAATAAACGAATGATTCAAGTTGAGAACTTACAACATACATTTTTAATTGGGAAAAAAGGTAAGGAAAAGCATGTACCTGTGTTAAAAGGCGTAAATTTTGAGGTGAAACAAGGAGAGATTGTTGCGATTGTCGGGAAGAGTGGTTCTGGGAAATCGACCCTACTACAATCTTTAGCAGGGTTTATGAAGCCTGAGCAAGGTTCCATCAAAATAAATGGACAAGAAACAGCGAATCTTAACGAAACAGAGAGCGCAGCGTTTCGTCTACAACAGTTCGGCTTTATCTTTCAGAATTTCCAGCTCATGCCGGGCTTAACTGCATTTGAAAACATCGAATTACCGTTGAAACTACAAGGTACTAGCAACGCTGTACGAAAAGAAAAAGTGAAGAAAATCATGGATAAAGTAGGTTTAACAGCAGTAGCAGACCATTATCCAAATGAACTTTCTGGGGGACAACAACAACGAGTAAGTATTGCGAGAGCCTTAATTACAAATCCCCCTATTTTGTTGGCAGACGAGCCAACCGGTAGTCTTGATTCGGAAACAGAGCAAGATATTTTATTACTGATTCAAAGTTTGAATCGTGAACTAGGCTTAACTTTTGTCATTATTACACACGATGACGAGGTTGCAACAATTGCACATCGACGCTTCCGAATGTATGACGGTGAGCTTGTAAAGGAGAGTAAGTAACATGTTGTTTAAAGATCAACTAGAATTTGTCACACAACATATAAAGAAAAATAAGTTGCGTGTATTTATGACAGTGCTAGCTGCAACAATGGGCTGTGCATTTTTAATTGTACTTGCTTCAGTTGGATTCGGTTTGCAAGATTCCATTCGTAAAGACATTCTTTCAAACGAAAAAGTAACAAAAATTCAGGTTTACGGTGAGACTCAGTTTACTGACGAGCAAATCAAGGGAATTGAAAAGATGGAGCATGTGGAAACTGTGCTCGAAACGATTTCTGTAAATGCAACAGCTCGATCTTATTTTGAAGACCGAGATACCTCTTCGGAACTGTTTGTAACAAACATGCATGATTTTAAACAGGTTTCGGATAAGCTGTTTGAAGGTAAGTATCCGACAAAACCTACAGAAATTATCGTTGGCTATAACTTTGGGCAAACATTGCTAAATGATGCTGATCGAGAAATAATTGAAGAAAAAAATAAAAAGGCTGAAACTGAAGGAACATATTATGATGGGAAAGAAGAAGGCTATAAGGAATCTTTAGTAGGTAAAGAGATTGAACTATCTTTATTACCTTATGAAGCCGATACCAAAGAGTCCAAAAAAATGACGTATACAATTGTTGGTATCATGAAGGAACCTTCATATGATTGGATGATTGATAACAAAGTGTATATGAGTACAGAGCAGCAAAGTGCATTAGTATCTAATCTTTCAGCAGTAAGTGATGTAAAAGAGGAAGAAATTTTTTATTCAGAGATTAATATTTTTGCAGATACTATGGAAAATGTAAAACCGATTTTAGAGAAGCTAAAAGAAAAAGGTTATAGTGTTTATTCAGTTACTGAACAATTAGAAGAAATAGATGTCGTTTTCTTAGTGCTCAAAATTGGTTTGATCTTTGTTGGGACGATTGCAGTTTTAATTGCATCCATTGGGATTTTCAATACGATGACGATGGCGGTTACAGAGCGTACACGTGAAATTGGTGTATTGAAGGCCATTGGTGCTAGTCCTAAGCTAATACAACGTTTGTTTTTAATGGAAAGTACGTTTATCGGTATTTTAGGTACGGTTATTGCTGTAGCAATTTCATATGCAATTAGTTTTACAGCAAATGCATTACTTCCAGTCATTTTAAAAACAGCAACGGGTGAAGATGCTTTCGTTTCGACTGATATCACATTTTCGCTTATTCCATGGCAATTAGTTATCATTGCTTCAACAATTAGTATTGGTGTAGCAATGATTTCAGGTTATCGACCAGCACGTAAAGCTACGAAAATTGATGTTATTCAAGCGTTACGACAAGAGCTATAAGAAAAAGCCGAGGCCCATATTATGCCCCGGCTTTTCATATTTTATAGATAAGCTTTCAATTCGTTTGCTAAGAAAGGTTTTGCGTTTAGTAATGTCATAAAGGCATCGTATTTTTCACGCTGTTCCTTACTTGGCTTTTTACCTGTATGATACGCACGAATTAAAATGTTCTTTGGTGTGTTTTCCATATCGATAAATTCAAGTAGTTGTGCTTCATAACCGACAAGCGATAATATTTCTGCACGGATGGAATCTGTTGCTAAGGCGGCAAAACGTTCACGAACGAGTCCGTGCTGAAGCATAACATCTAATGCTGGTGTATGAAGCTGTCGATTTAGTTCATGCTGACAGCAAGGTACGCTTAAAATAACACGAGCCCCCCATTTAACTGCACGTGCCAACGCCATATCAGTTGCTACGTCACACGCATGTAACGTGACGACCATATCTACAGCAGATTCATCGTTGTAGTCATTAATATCCCCAACTAAAAATTCTAGCTGATCATAGCCTAAGTCTTCTGCGATGCGGGAACATTCCTCTATTACTTCCTTTTTTAAATCTAAACCCGTCACACGAATATCTAAACCCTTTTCTATTTTTAAATAATGATAGAGGGCAAATGTTAAATACGACTTACCTGATCCAAAGTCTAAAATACGCACTTGGCGGTCTTTTGGTAAATAGGCAAGTGCATCGTCGATAAATTCGATGAAGCGGTTAATTTGCTTAAACTTATCATATTTTTGTTTTTTTACTTTGCCATCCTCAGTTTGTACTCCGAGACGAATTAAAAAAGGGTATGGTGTTGCATCGTCGAGTAAATAGTTTTTCTTGCGATTGTGTGATAAGTTAATTTGTTTTGGTGTTGCTGTTTTGTCCGATTTCCATAAGACTTTGTTTTTCTTTGATAATTGAATTTGCACCTTTTCTTCTACAAAGTCGATATGTACTTGGCGGAAGTCTGCGTAAAATGATTCAAGCTTCCCGGGGAACTCCATTAATAGTATGTTTTCATGTTTTAGTATACGTTCATATTGATATTCAATTTGGATATGGTAAGCATCTCTCAGCATCAATGGCTTTAGCTTGATGCGTTTTATTTCATTCGACTTCATACGAGGTTGGCTAATTGTCGCAGCAACGAGTTGTTGGTTTAGAATTTGCTCTTGTAAATGAGCCTTCATTTCTTCAAATGTCATGGGTTTCGCCTTCTTTATTGTGTGATAGATGGGATTAGTGTAACACAATTCTTTAAAAGGTATGCTTTTTTCGACATTCAAGCTAGGGTGTTAAAATTATTAGTAAAATTAATAGTTTTTTACGGTATGATTAAAGGTGATGAATCTTTAGGATATTAATTTTGTAAGGAATAGGGGGAAGATATATGTCGGAAAACATGTATCAGTTATTGGCGATTATTATTTATATGATCGCGATGCTAGGAATAGGTTGGTACTCATTTGTAAAAACCTCGAATTTAACAGACTACATGCTAGGAGGACGTTCATTGGGTCCAGCGGTGACTGCACTAAGCGCAGGAGCGGCGGATATGTCAGGATGGCTATTAATGGGTTTACCGGGGGCGATTTATGCGTCAGGACTAGTTGAAATGTGGATTGCAATTGGGTTAACCATTGGAGCGTATTTAAACTGGTTATTAGTGGCGCCGAGATTACGAGTTTATACGCAAGTATCAAATGACTCTATTACCATCCCAAGTTACTTAGATAATCGTTTACGTGATAACACGAAGTTAATAAGAATTGCTTCCGGTATTATTATTTTGGTATTCTTCACGTTTTATGTATCTTCAGGTATGGTAGCAGGTGGTAAATTTTTCGATAGTTCATTCGGCTATGACTATCATACAGGATTGTTAATCGTATCAGGCGTTGTTGTTGCTTATACGTTATTTGGAGGCTTTTTAGCTGTAAGTTATACAGATTTTATACAAGGTTTAATTATGTTTTTAGCACTTGTGACAGTACCATTATGCGGTCTATTTTTAACAGGTGGACTAGGTGATACGGTGGAATCCATCAAAGCTGTAAATCCTGAACACTTTAGCTTATTACCAGCTTCGGTTACTGCAGCTGCAGTTATTTCGTCAATTGCATGGGGGCTAGGTTATTTTGGACAGCCACATATTATCGTACGCTTTATGGCGATTAACTCTGTTAAAGAAACAAAGCAAGCACGTCGCATCGGTATTGGTTGGATGATACTTAGTCTTGTTGGTGCAATGGGTACTGCGTTAGTAGGTGTTGCTTACTACCAGCAGAATGGTGGCGAAATAAAGGATGCAGAAACAGTATTTATCGTATTAGGACAAATTTTATTCCATCCTTTTATTGCGGGTATTATGTTAGCTGCAATTTTAGCTGCAATTATGAGTACGATTGCTTCACAGTTAATCGTAACATCTTCAGCGCTTGTAGAGGACATTTACAAGGCATTATTCAATAAAACTGCAGATGATAAGCATTACGTATTTGTCGGTCGAATGGCAGTGTTAGTAGTATCAATTATTGCCGCAATTTTAGCTTGGAATCCAGATAGTTCAATTTTAAGTTTAGTGGGCTTTGCGTGGGCAGGTTTTGGTTCGGCATTCGGCCCAATTATTTTACTATCATTATATTGGAAGCGACTAACGAATTACGGAGCTCTTTTAGGAATGGTGACTGGTGCAGCAACAGCGTTTGTTTGGGGTAAGGTACCGTTTTTAGCAGATGCATTGTATGAAATCGTACCAGGTTTCTTCGCATGTTTAATTGTCGCAGTTGTTGTAAGTATGGCGACATATAAACCGAATAAAGAAATTGAAGAGGAATTTGATCGTACGGTAGCATTATTAGAAAAGGAAAAATAACATTAAAAGGCTATGAGTCTTTAAAAAGTACCTTATTAAAGTAGACAATTAAAAAGTCTACTTTGTAGGGTACTTTTATTTATTATCGATACATTATTAAGTGTATTTATGGTCATTCCCTCTTTAGATTAATAAGAAAAAATTGGTTGTTTCTTCTATAGTAAAGGGGAATGTTTCGTTCAGTAGTAATTGATAAAAAATCACATAGTTATTGAGTACTTTGAAATTTAATACTCGTATTGAGACCGTTTGAATTTTTAAGAAAACGTAAATTACTTTGGAGTCAAAAATTTTTATGTGAAGATGGTAGAAATTAAAATTCTTAATATGTTGCTTATTTTGTTTCTTAGGTAGGAAATTAGTTTCTATTACTTTTTCAATTAATCTTCAATTAGGAATTGAGGTTGAAATAATTAAGACGAAGGGTATATAATGAGTTTTGAACGTATTGATAATCATTTTCATTATCAGTTGCGTTAAAAATACTATAATTACAAAATGTAAAATACAATAAATGAGGATTACGAAATGAGATTATGGATGTTGGTTGTAGCCGCTGTTATCTTATCGTTCATTTCGCTGTTTATAGGGGCAATAGATATTAAGCCAACTGATTTGCTAGATTGGCAGTCAGATGAATCGCAAATTTTCTTAGCGAGCCGACTACCGCGGTTGATGGCGATTATCTTAGCAGGTGCTGGTATGAGTATTGCAGGTTTGATCATGCAATCACTAAGCCGCAATAAATTTGTGTCACCTACTACAGCGGGTACGTTAGATGCCGCAAAGCTAGGTATTATTATTTCAATGATTTTCTTCTCAAATGTTACGTATATGCAACAAATCATGTTCGGTTTCACGTTTGCATTGGTAGGAACATTTATTTTTATGCGTCTCTTAGATCGCATTAAATTTAAAGATGTTATTTTCGTACCATTAATCGGTATTATGTACGGAAATATTATTTCTTCTATTACTACATTCTTAGGTTATGAATCTGAAATTTTACAAAATGTAAGTGCCTTCTTTATGGGGAGCTTTACACTAGTCGTTTCAGGGCGCTATGAATTACTTTATGTAGCGGTACCGGCAATCATCATTGCATACATTTTCGCTAACAAATTTACCGTTGCGGGGATGGGTGAGGATTTTGCTAAAAACTTAGGTTTAAGCTACAAAACCGTATTAAATATTGGATTAGTACTGATCGCCATTATTTCTACAACAGTGGTATTAACGGTAGGGGTTATTCCTTTCTTAGGACTAATTGTTCCAAATATCGTGTCACTATACTTAGGCGATAATTTACGTAAAACAATTCCTCATACAGTAGCACTTGGAGTAGTATTCCTACTTGCATGTGATATTTTAAGTCGTATTATTGTATGGCCATATGAGATTCCAGTAAATACGACGGTTGCTGTTATCGGTAGTGCAATCTTCTTAGTTATGTTATTTAGGGGGAGAGCATATGCAAAGTAGTGTAAAAAAGAGCAATATAAAAAAATTAGTCGTTTTAGGCATTATTGCGATTGTGTCGATTCTTTGTTATTCGCTATACAATATTCAAGGTGGCTTTAGCTATGCTTTTCCAAAACGTTTAGTACGAGTTGGCGCAATGATTATTACAGGGATTGCAATTGCTTATGCTACGGTTATGTTCCAAACGGTTACTCGGAACCGTATTTTAACACCATCAGTAATCGGTGTTGATTCGATGTATGAAGTAGTTCAAACTGCTATTTATTTCTTCTTAGGATCTGCTTCGATTTTTGTTGTCGATCGTTATTTAAACTTTGGTACAGCCATTTTTGCGATGGTCCTGTTCGCATTATTACTATACCGTTTCTTATTCCGAGCCGATAAATATCCGATTTTCCTTTTGTTATTAGCTGGTATGGTTATTGGGACGTTATTAGGTAGCATGGTGACATTTTTACAAGTAATTATCGACCCTGTCGAATATTTAAGTTTACAAACACGTCTATTCGCAAGTTTTACGAATGTAAAATCTGAGTTGTTATTAATCGCAGCTATTATTTTAGGAATCTGTTTTATTTTTGGTGGTCGTATAATGCGGGATCTAGATGTTATGAACTTAGGACGCGAGACAGCAATCAACCTAGGGATTAACTATGACAAACTTGTTTTACACGTATTGATTTTATCATCTATATTGATCGCAACATCAACAGCATTAGTTGGACCAATTACGTTTTTAGGGTTAATAGTATCGAACTTAGCCTATCAATATTTAGTGACGTACAAGCATTCAACACTTATTCTAGGGGCAAGTTTGATTAGTATTATTGCTCTAGTTGGTGGTCAGTTCCTTGTACAACATGTATTCGAATTGAACACAACAGTTAGTGTCATCATCAACTTTATTGGTGGTATATACTTCATTTACTTATTACTTAAAGAAAGTAGGGCAGCAGGATGATTGAAATCAAGGGATTAACAAAGTTTTTTGGTAAAAAACCTGTTGTAGAAGATGTGTCAGTGACAATTCAGCCTAGAACAATTACGTCATTTATCGGTCCAAATGGTGCTGGTAAATCTACGTTGTTATCAATGGTTAGCCGCTTATTAGATTCAGATACCGGGGAAGTTTTATTAGATAAAGATGACGTGAAAAAAATGAAATCTCAAGAATTTGCAAAAAGAGTTGCTTTCTTAAAACAGTCAAACCATTTGAATGTGCGTCTAACAATCCGTGAGCTAGTAGCATTCGGACGTTATCCTTACTCAAAAGGTCGTTTGACTGCGGAAGACGAACTGAAAATTGATGAAGCGCTTGAGTATATGAACTTAGTAGATATTCAAGATAAATTTTTAGATGAACTTTCGGGTGGACAAAAGCAACGCGCCTTTATTTCAATGGTTATCGCACAGGATACAGAATACATTTTACTTGATGAACCTTTAAATAACTTAGACATGAAACATTCGGTTCAAATTATGAAAATTTTACGGAAACTCGTAGATGAATTAGGTAAGACAGTTATTATTGTTTTACACGATATTAACTTTGCATCTGTCTATTCAGATCGCATTGTTG
This sequence comes from Lysinibacillus sp. NPDC096418, assembly GCF_044762775.1. Classification (NCBI taxonomy): domain Bacteria; kingdom Bacillati; phylum Bacillota; class Bacilli; order Caryophanales; family Bacillaceae; genus Lysinibacillus; species Lysinibacillus sp. NPDC096418. The sequence continues at coordinate 17,841 of NZ_JBIWEY010000004.1, read as the reverse complement.
CGTTGAAAAATGGCCGCCTTGTAAAAGATGGTTTAACAAGCGAAATTATTAACTCTGAAGCATTACGAGATGTGTACGATATGCACATTCCTGTTCAGGAACAAAATGGATGCCGAATTTGCGTCTATTTCCAATCACAATAACTTATTTTAAAAGTGTGTTGACAACGTCAAAATACTTCAACTATAATTACGTTAGTTGATTGAAAATGATAATCACTCTCAGATGAGTGAAAGTGTAAACTTCTAGGAGGAGAATTTATAATGAAAAAATGGCGTTTATTAACTGCTACAGCAGCATTAACTTTAATGTTAGGTGCTTGTGGTAATGACGATGTAGAGGACAAGTCTTCTCAAAAAGCGGATTCAGCTGAAACAGGCAATCAGGCTGAATCAAAAGGTGATAAAGCTGTATTCCCAATGACTGTATCATCTTTAACAGCTGAAAGAGAAAATGAAGACGGTTCTAAATTAGCATTCGAAGATGTTAAATTAGAAGAAGAACCTAAACGCATTATTTCATTTGATTATGGTTTCTTAGATACTCTGGATGCACTAGGTGTTGAAGGTATCGTAGGCGTTGCTGCTAACGGTGGTCAAGGTAACATGCCTGAGCACGTGAAAGAAAAATATGCTCCAAGCGACGACATTAAAGACGTTGGTTCATTAAAAGAAATTAACTTAGAAGCAGTTGCGGCTGCTGAGCCAGATGTAATTTTCATCTCTGGTCGTCAATCTGTATTCTATGAAGAGTTAAAAGAAATCACGCCTAACGTAATCTTCATCGGTTCTGATAACACAGACTATATCAAAGGTGTTGAAGATTCAGTTGATTTAGCTGCAAACATCTTCGGTAAACAAGAAGAAGCTAAAAAACTTAAAGAAGATTTAGAAGCAAAAGTGAACGAATTAAAAGAAAAAGCTGGTCAATACGAAAACGCATTAGTTGCTATGTATAACGACAAAAAAGTCTCTGGTTTCGATAACGGTCCAGACTCTCGCTTTGCATACGTATACAACGACTTCGGTTTCAAACCAGCAACTTCTGATATCAACGCTTCTTCACATGGTTCAGATTTCTCTTACGAATCAATCCTTAAAGTAGATCCAGAAGTATTATTAATTATCGACCGTACTGATTCTGATGTAAATGTAATCAAAAAAGACATCGAAAATGACATCATCAAGAAAACAAAAGCTTACCAAAACGGCAAAATTGTTTACTTAGACGGTACTAACTGGTACTTCTCAAGTAACGGTATTACTACTGAAATGGAAAAAATGCAAGAAATCTTAGATGAATTAAAATAATTCACTAGTATAACGAGGAGCATGTCTCAATTTGAGGCATGCTTTTTTAAAAGGAAAATAATGCTTAGGTTTAGTAATATCTAGGCATTCACGCTACTACTCATTACATTAGTAAGCCACCAGTAGTCCTTCTCCAACGTTTGTTGTAACTGAAAGGACGCGAATACGATTTTCTGATAATGAAGGAGAGATAATACATGTTTGTTCAAATGAGACGTACTGTTGTAACAGAAGGCAATGCTCATAAAGTAGTAGAACGCTTTAAGCCAGATCCAAATAAACCATCAATTTTAGAGCTGCGTGAAGGTTTCATCAGCCGTGAAGTATTAGTAAAAAAAACGCGACGAGGCGATGAAGAAGTTATCGTTTTAATTCGTTGGGAGTCTGAAGAAGCGTGGAAAGCTTGGGAAAAGAGTCCCGAGCATATTGCAGGACATAAAAAGAAAATCGCAGAGAATGACGGTAAACCACCAAAGCCAGATTATGTGATTTCATCTGAAGGCAGTCTATATTACGTACAAGAATAAAGAAAAAGGCGCTCAAAATATTTTTGGAGCGCCTCTTTCTATGTCTAAATATCAGTGTGTAGGGTATAAGGTGAATAACTTAGCAGATTACAGCAAGCAAATGGTACGTCTGCCGTCTTTAATGTGCTGACTTATGATTTACTAAAGAAATCATTAATTATTAAGCAGGTTGTATTAAATTAGCTTTCTTCATAGCGATAGTAATCGCTGTGTCGGGAAAATATATGTTAAGATGGAGAAAAATTGGCACAGTAACACCAAGTAAATTGGTGGGAGGTTTGAGAATGGATAAAATTAAAGAAGTAGATGTTTTACAAGAAAAAGCAATTCTCGTAGGTGTGAATTTGCGTAATGATGCTCATTTTGACTATTCGATGGAAGAACTGGAGAATTTGGCAGAAGCCCTGAACGTTGAGGTAGTAGGAACAGTAACACAAAATTTAGAACGTGTTACATCGTCCCATTATGTTGGGACAGGGAAAATCGTAGAGATTAAAAATTTTTATGATGAGGCACAGGCTAATCTCGTGATTTTCAATGACGAGTTATCCCCTTCACAAATTCGTAATTTAGAGCGAGACCTTGAAACAAAGGTAATCGATCGTACCATGCTCATATTAGATATATTTGGTCGACGCGCAAAAACACGAGAGGCACAAATGCAAGTAGAATTAGCGCAACTTCAATATATGTTGCCGCGTTTAGTAGGCTTACATGCATCTCTTAGCCGACAAGGTGGCGGCACGGGCGGAGGGTTTAAAAACCGTGGTGCGGGGGAAACAAAGCTAGAGCTTGATCGTCGGAAAATTGAGGATCAAATTTCGAAAATTAAAAGAGATCTAGAGCAAGTAAAAGAGCAACGTGAGACGCAACGTAAGCAGCGTCGTAAAAACGCTATTCCAGTGGTATCGATTGTAGGTTATACGAATGCTGGGAAATCAACGATTATGAATCAGCTGTTGGCGCAGATTGGACAAGAAGAACATAAGCAAGTCTTTGAAAAAGATATGTTGTTTGCCACACTTGAAACTTCTGTACGTCAGATTGAATTACCAGATAAGAAATCATTCTTATTAACTGATACAGTTGGCTTCGTTAGTAAATTACCGCATCATTTAGTAAAGGCATTCCGTTCGACACTAGAGGAAGCACGCGATGCTGATCTCCTGTTACACGTAGTAGATGTATCGAATCCAGAGTATCGTTTTATGATGGATGTGACAAATGAAACCTTAAAAGCAGTTGAGGTAGAGGATATACCGACGATTTACGTTTATAACAAAGCGGATTTAGCAAATGTACCTTATCCAGTAAATAGTGGCGATAATATTTGGATTTCGGCTAAACAAGGAGTTGGCCTAACGGATTTAATACAAATAGTTCGTCAACATATTTTCTCTGACTATGTAACATGTAAAATGCTTATTCCATATGAGCAAGGAAATGTAGTTTCTTATTTGAATGAAAATGCAGCTATTCATTCAACGGAATACGAGGAAACGGGCACTTTATTAGCGCTTGAAGTGAAGGAAGCTGACTATACAAAGTACCAACAATATGTAATCAAATAGTAAATATGAAAAATCAATGGCAAAAATCGCTGTTGATTTTTTTTATTTATAAAAAAAGGTGCATAAATATTTTTAAAAAATAAAAAAGGTATGCTAAAATAATTTACCTAAGCAATACATTTGTTCATCTGTAGAAAAGTGTGAATACTTAGATACATTAAGTATTTTTGTGAAAAAATGCTATATGTGATTAATTTTCGTAAAAAATACTTAATTTCCAACATTTTTAAGTGAATTAATAAAATATTTAAAACACTTTGACACAGTCGACTACAGTTTTTTATCCTTCATTATGGGGAATAATATTTTTGTTAAGATAGTAAAAGTGGAAGAGGGTATTGATATGTTAAGCAAAGATGAAATTGTAAAGTCCGTCCCTCAAACAGGATTTGTTGGACAACCGAAGGGACTTTTCACATTATTTTTCACTGAATTTTGGGAACGTTTCTCGTATTATGGGATGCGAGCGATTCTTATTTTCTTCATGTATTATGAATTGCACGAAGGCGGTCTAGGTTTAGATCGTGGTACTGCGAACTCGATTATGGCTATATATGGTTCACTTGTGTATATGTCTGGTATTATTGGCGGTTGGATTGCTGACCGAATTTTAGGGACACGCAAGACCATTTTCTACGGTGGCGTTTTTATTATGATTGGTCACGCTTTACTAGCATTTCCTGGTGGTGTGACGATGTTATTTATTTCGATGGCATTTATCGTTATAGGTACGGGTTTATTAAAATCAAATGTATCAAGTCTTGTTGGTGACATTTATGCAGATACTGATAATCGCCGTGACGCTGGTTTCTCAATTTTCTATATGGGTATCAATATGGGTGCATTTATCGCCCCATTTGTCGTAGGAACTATTGGTCAAACATATAACTTCCATCTAGGTTTTGGTCTAGCTGGGATAGGTATGTTAATTGGATTAATCGTATTCAAGGTTACCGAGAAAAAATATTTAGGTTTAGCGGGTTTGCAGGTCAACAATCCACTTAAACCAGAAGAGCGAAAAAAAATATTTACTCGTTTTGGTATAGTCGCATTAATTCTTATCATCGCAACTGTAGCCGGTATTCTAACAGGTACATTGACAATGAATGTCTTCAGTCTAATTATTACCATTTTAGGTATTTTAATTCCTACAATATTCTTTATATATATGTACCGTAGTGAAAAAACGACAAACGATGAAAAATCTCGTTTACTTGCGTATATTCCACTGTTTTTATCTGCAGTTATGTTCTGGGCAATTCAAGAACAAGGTGCTACAATTTTAGCAACATACGCAGATGAACGTACCCAATTAAATGTAGGTGGTTTCCAGCTTAAATCGTCTTGGTTCCAATCGTTAAATCCTTTATTCGTCATCACACTAGCACCTTTATTTGCGACGTTATGGTATAAATGGGGCGATAACCAACCATCGACACCACGAAAGTTTTCTTATTCATTATTTTTTGCAGGCCTTTCATTCTTAGTCATGATGATTCCTGCACATCTTTCAGGTGGAGAGACATTAGTAAGTCCATTATGGTTAGTACTTTCTTTCTTCTTAGTCGTAATCGGGGAATTATTGCTATCACCAGTTGGTCTTTCAGCTACAACAAAACTAGCGCCAAAAGCTTTCGCAGCACAAACAATGTCACTTTGGTTCTTAACAAGTGCGGCTGCACAGGCTATCAACGCACAACTTGTAAAAGTTTATGAAGTGGTAAGTGAGTTCACATACTTTGGTTTCATAGGTACACTATCAATTGTAATGGGGATTATCATCTTAGTGATTTCTCCAATTATTTCAAAAGCGATGCGGGGTATAAATTAATAGTGCTTTCATCATGAAAATCTGAATAGATCATACGTCTATTCAGGTTTTTTATTTTATGTAAATTAATATCTAAAGGACGACATAAATTTTTATATAGAAAAGGGGTATTTTTCGGTATAATATTCTTAATATTATGTAAATAGGAGGGCGTAATGAAAACATCATTTAAAAGTTTGATGTCAATATTGTTGGAGATTGAAATATAGACTTTTGTAATGACTCATATAAACGATGTAGTTCCCATATCTATGAGTAACTGTTTTGTTTATTAAGCGAAGTGAACGACATTAATTAAAGATAGCGAAGAGGAGGCGTTGGTATTATGTTGGAACAAGTGCATATTAAGAAATTGACGACATCGAATGAACTTGGTGAAGTACAGCGTTTGAATGCAGATATTTGGGGAAGTCAGGCAATACCTTCGCATCAATTACTTGCTACTGTGCATAATGGTGGTCTAATACTAGGGGCGTATTTGGAAGAACGTCTTATTGGCTTTAATTATTGTATTGTTGGGTTTAATGAAGGTCAAATACAATTACATTCCCATATGATTGGTGTCGAAAAACAGTATCGAGAGCAAGGTATTGGTGAGCTGCTTAAGCATGCGCAAAAGGAGTATGCGAGAGAAAATAATTTCAAACTTATTCGATGGTTATTCGATCCTTTGGAGTCTCGTATGGCTAATTTATCTTTTTCTAAGTTGAATACAATCGGTCATCACTACGAAAAAGACTATTATGGACCATTAGAAGATGATTTTAACGAGGGGTTACCTTCTGACCGAATAGTTGTGGAGTGGTGGATTGAACGCAACCATGTGGATGACTGTTTGGATGAGTTAGAGGAAGACGCAGAGGAAGTTGTGCCGTGGTCTTTATCAGTTGCAGGATTACCAGTGCTTGATGCTGAAGGAACATTTCAAGCAGATCAGGCGTTTTATAGAGACGCCTATTTACTTGCTATTCCACAACACTTAGAAAAGATGAAAGTGGAAAGTCCTAAATTGGCGGAAGACTGGCGCTATAAAACGCGCACGATTTTAACATCGATGTTTGAGCAAGGCTATGCAATAGTACGTGTAAAAAAACACAAGGAATACGTTCATTTTTATCTGTTAGTCAGACGCTCTTTATTAGCCTTATAATAGAGGTAAGGAGTGAATAGTGTGAAGATAGAAGAAATTACAATTAGACATTTGAAAATGACCATGAAAGCCCCCTTTAAAACAAGCTTTGGTACAATCCAGGAGAAAGAGTTATTACTGTTAGAAGTAAAGGATGTAGCTGGTACGATTGGATGGGGTGAAGCGGTAGCTTTTGTGGCACCGTGGTATACTGAGGAGACGTTAAAAACGACCTGGCATATGTTAGAGGACTTTTTAATGCCAGCCTTGTTACATAAAGAAATAGCACATCCTGATGATGTCAGTGTGTTATTTACCCCTATTCGTCGAAACTGTATGGCCAAAGCTTCGATTGAAGGAGCAGTCTGGGATATTTATGCACAACAAACAAAACAGTCACTTGCCCATGCATTAGGAGGACATAAGAACCTAATTGAGGTAGGTGTTAGTGTAGGCATTCAACCATCAATCGAAAAATTAATAGCTTTAATAAAAAACCATGTACAAATGGGTTATAAACGTGTAAAAGTGAAAATAAAACCAGGTTATGACATTGAAGTAATTCGAGCAATTCGTGGGGAGTTTCCCGATTTACCGTTAATGGCAGATGCGAACTCGGCATATACTTTAGACGATATAGATATTTTGCAGCAATTGGATGCATTTAATTTATTAATGATTGAGCAACCACTTGCGGCGGATGATATTGTTGATCATGCAAAATTACAAAAACAACTGAAAACACCGATATGTTTGGACGAAAGCATCACGTCGCTAGAAGATGCAAGAAAAGCTATTGAACTTGGTAGTTGTGGTGTCATAAATGTAAAGATTGGACGTGTAGGGGGCTTAACGGAAGCTAGAAATATTCATGATTTTTGCAGAGACAGAGGAATTCCTGTCTGGTGTGGAGGTATGTTAGAGGCAGGTATTGGACGAGCGCATAATGTAGCGTTAACTTCACTCGCTAATTTCGTATTACCAGGAGACACAGCAGGTTCTAGCCATTATTGGTATGAGGACATTATTCAACCAGAAGTTGTGGTGGAAGATGGTTTTATCCGAGTTCCACAGGGTGTTGGCATTGGTTATACGCCTAATATAGACGTAATCGAACAATTAACAATCACCAAGAAGGTCTATAAATAAGCGGGGAGAGAAGAAAGTGAAGAAGAGTTTACAAATCGGTGGTGCTTTTGTTGGCATTATTGTCGGTGCAGGATTTGCATCGGGACAAGAAATCATACAGTATTTTACGAGCTATGGCTATAAAGGGATTCTCGGTGCCCTCATTGCCACATTAGGGTTTGCCTTTGTCGGGATGTGTATTGCGCAAATTAGTTCAAGACTACAAACAACGTCACATAAGGATTTGATCTACCAAATTTCCGGTAAATACGTTGGCTTTGTAGTCGATTATTTACTATCGTTCTTCTTATTTGGTGTGGCGGTTATTATGTTTGCTGGAGCTGGTTCAACGTTTAAGCAAATGTTTGGCTTGCCAGTATGGGTTGGTAGTCTGTGTATGATTATCCTGACAATTTTAACAGTGATGATGAATGTTAAAAGTATCATAAATGTTATTGCCATGGTTACGCCATATTTACTTGCGATTGTTATGGTCATCGCGGTATATTCAATAGCAACAATGGATTTATCATTTGCCGAGCAAGCTGTCATTGCTGAACAGCAATCACAGGTAGCTTCAAATTGGTGGATTGCTGCACTATTATATGTCTCATTTAATATTGGGGTCTGTTTCTCCATGCTAACAGTTGTGAGTGGCTCAATTCGTAACGAAAGAGTTGCGGGAATGGGCGGTATTATTGGTGGTCTTTTACTAGGGGCGTTAATATTACTTATTAATCTATCAATGCTTGCAAAGATGGATACAATAGCAGGTTTAGATATTCCGATGCTTCAATTAGCGAATGAGATTCATCCATTTGTCGGAATTTTAATGTCTATTGCTCTACTCGGTATGATTTATAATACAGCAGTAGGAATGTTCTATTCGTTCACAGTACGTTTCTTTAAGCCGTCGAAACCTAACTTTAAAGTAGCCGTTATATTTATAGGAATCATAGGCTTTGTTGCAAGTCTAGTAGGGTTTACGGAACTAGTTTCGAAAGTTTATGTTGCGATGGGGTATATCGGCTTTATCTTAGTCGCATCCATTGTTTTTGCTTGGTTACGAGGCATTCGAAAATAAATTAAATTGAAAAGGTAATTGAGAAATGGTTATACCTGATTCTTAATTGCCTTTTCTATTTACCGTTTACTGACAGAGGACTTCTCCTCTAAGCATTAGTGGAGATGGGAGTAGTTCGCCGTAGATTCTGGACAAAATGTATTTTATGTAAAAGTATAAGAAAAGGCTGTCTTATCAGTAGGGAAATCTACTATAAGATGGCCTTATTTTTCTTGGATTTATTAAAAAGTAGGCTGTAGGTACTAATTGAATCTTTAATGATAGTAGATGTTTTTAAATCGACACTCAAAAGGTATTATATGTAATATATGGATATGTTACACTTAGTGTGTAAGAAGAGTTACAATTCAGAAAAATAAATTTGTAGAGATGAGGGATAGAACTTGAAAACTACAAAATCTTTATTAGTAAAAATTATGCTCTTTATATTATCCGTAACACTTTTAACCACTACTGCGATGGGCTGGTTAAATTATCGAACATCTAAAGATATCATTATTAACTCATTACAAGATAATGCGGAGAGTCAAGTGACCATTCATGCATCTCAGCTTGGAACGTGGTTGCAAACGAGAAAATCAGAAATTGAAGTAATGGCGAATATCGATTTAGTCCGCTTTGGGCAGCAAGGAGATATTTTACGCTATTTTGCTGAGGAAAGAGCACGAATGGACGGTACCTATTCTTCTATTAGTATTGGTGATACAGAAGGAAATCTGATATTTGACTCGGGAACAGCTATTCAAATTGGTAGTGAAACAACATTCCCTGATGTTATGGCTGGAAAATCTATTATTTCTAATCCATTTCCTGATAAGGCGGATCCAAATAATTTAATTATTTCATTTGAAGTACCTGTACATAATGAAGGCAAAAAAGTAAAAGGACTTGTTAGTGGGGCATCTCCTATTAATAAAGTATTTGCAGAAACAACAAACTTTAACATAGGGAAAACAGATATCGTATATGTTTTCCAAAATGACGGTTTAGTCATTCATCATCCGGATGGGACAAAGGTTTTGCAAGAAAACCTACTTGAATCATCTAGTCCTGAAATGAAAGATTTAACTACAGAAATGCTTAAGAATGGACAAGGTTTTTCAAAAGTTACCATGAATGGTGAAGAGCGTATGTTTTTCTATTCGAAGGTGCCCAATACATCGTGGATAATGGCAGTAGATGTACCTTTAAAAGAATTTACATCACAGTTAACACCATTATTAATCATTGCAGTTGTATCTGGTATTGCAGCACTTATTCTTAACGGAATTATTCTGTTTTTACTGCTAAGAAAAGTAACGAATCGTATTCGGAAAGTAGCAACAGTAGCGGAAAAGATTGCGGAAGGTAACCTATCTTTAGAAAAAATTGAAGATTACGAAAATGATGAAGTGAGTCACTTAGCTAATGGTGTAAATCAAATGGCTAATAATTTAAGGGATCTTCTCATGCATGTCCATCAATCAACTGAACAAGTAATAGAAGCCTCAGATCATTTTATCAAAGGTGTTGAGCGTGCTTCAGAAGCTTCAGAGGTAATTACAAGTTTAACACTGGAAGTATCCTCTGCCACAGTGCTTCAATTGCAAACGATTCAGCAAAATACAGAAGCAATTGATCAGATGGCAATTGGTATTCAACGGGTTGCCTCCTCATCGTCTGACGTATCTGAAGCGACAACAAAGACGGAGCAAGAGGCAGTTCAAGGAAATCGAAGTATAGCAACAGTTGTTAAACAAATGGAGAGTATTTATCAGTCCGTGCACAAATCGAGTGATGTTGTTCGATTGTTAGCAAGTCGTTCGAAAGAAATAGGAGAGATTTCGGGTATCATTACAAGTATTTCAGATCAAACGAACTTGTTAGCTTTAAACGCAGCGATTGAATCAGCAAGAGCTGGGGAGCACGGTAAAGGATTTGCAGTAGTTGCAGAAGAAGTTCGAAAATTAGCTGAACAATCAAAAAACTCGGCTGATAAAATTTCGAGTCTAATTGATGATATTCAAGTAAATACAGAAGAGGCTGTCCAAGTAATGTCAGCTAGCGCAAGTGATGTTCAAGAAGGGACGGACCTAGCTAATCATGTAGGTGAAATGTTTAATAACATTCTTGAAGCCATCAAACAAGTTTCCGATCAAATTCAAGAAGTTTCATCATCATCAGAACAACTTTCAGCTTCAACTGAAGAAATTAGTGCCTCCTCCGCAGAAATGTTAGGAATTGCTCAAAAGTCTGCTCAGAATGCCAATATTGTAACGACACAATCTAGTTCTCAATTAGCTGTCATCGAGGATATGAAGCGTGCTACGGATTCTTTAAATGAGTTGATTAACGAGCTACAGAAGGCGATGGGTAAATTTACTTTTTAATTACATTTAGTATATGTGTTTCCAATTATCATATTAAGTTGTGAAAAAAATATTTGGTCTAGGAGTGATTTAGAGAGATTGTTTTGGTTTGTATCTTTACTTAATAATAGCTGAACATTAATAAAAATCCTTTTGAAAAGTAATCAAAAGGATTTTTTATACCAATACGCGGGTACCTCATTTTTCAGACGCCATTGCATGAAATTCACCGTCGGAAAACATGAATGATTTTCCATTGAGGGAGAAGGGCTTCTCTAAGACTAGACCAATGCGAGGCGCAAATTGAGTGGGATTTTGAGTGAATTCAAAAGACAATCGGCAAGTCTTGCGTCGATATGCTTCAGGGGATTGTTAACTTTTGTCTAGATAGCAATTTATAAAGTGAGTGTTTCGGAAATCGGAATTTTTTCGTGGATGAAGTCTATCGGTATTTCCCATTTATTTGTATGATAGTAAGTAATATATCTGGAGGAGGAGAGGACTATTGGTTGACTTACATGATCTGATTAATAATTCTTTAGATGCAATAATCGACAATGAGGTACTTATTGGTGACGAATTAAGAGATATGCTAAAAAGCTTTAAGGCAGAGAAAGCAGACGTAGGCTATTCATTTGGGAAGCTATGTGTTCTTCATTATGAAGCATTTACGGATAACAATAATGAAGATATTTATATAGTAGCTGCCGCCATTGAATTACTTATTTTATCCTTCGATATTATTGATGATTTACAGGATCAGGACGCTAAAAATAGTTGGAGTGAAACACCAGATTTATCGTTAAATACAGCTATAGCCATGCTTGTATTGGCTTCAAAAATTATTCGAGAAAGTTCTTTTGATCATAAAGGCTTAGCTGTACAGCTATTAGAGAAATACGCGTTGCTCAGTATAAATGGTCAGCAACTAGATTTACTAAACTGCTGCCGAGATGAGCAATCGTATTTACAAATGACTGAACAAAAGTCAGGGTCATTGACAGCGATGAGTTGTTTAATTGGGGAAGTTCTTGCAAAAGGGGAAGTTTCTACGCAAGTTGAAGAATATTCAAAATACATAGGGGTTATACAACAGATAAAAAATGATATTCAGGATTTGAAAAAATGGGACAGTAAAAATGATTTATTGAACAAGAAATATACACTACCCATAATTTTCTTACTTTCGACAGAAAATAGTGTTTCAAATTCTGTAAAAGAATATTATAATGTAGATATAGTTACATTTTTGGATAATTATGCTATTAAAAAAGAGCTAACTGATGGTGGCGCTATACGCTATGCGCTAGCTATAAAAAATTTATACAAGTATAAATCATTGCATATACTTAATGATGTGACTATGAAACAACTAAGTAAAGAGCTTTTAATACAACTGATGAAATGAGGTGAGATTATGATTAAGATTGTTCAGCTTTTAGAAGAAAACCCATCGTTAGTGGAGTTATTAAGAGAACGAAAAATTTCATTACTTGGAGTTACTGATTTAGAGCAACAAGCGGTTTTAGAAGCGTTTGATACTAACACTAATGCTTCTGGTGGTAGTGGCTATTGGATATGAGGTCTTTGGAAGGGAAATACTTCCTATTCTTTTTGAGTTTGTATACAATCCTGGGCCTATACCTACTGTATGTGGCGTATAGTGCCCCATTTCTAAGTATTCAGCTGAAGAGCACGGATGGAAAATGGTTGGTAGAAGAATTTCATTATAAAGAATGGGCAGAAAAAAATGACTTAACTGTTGGAGATATTATACTAAGTGTAGATAATATTGATATTAATGACCTCGAAAAAGTAAAAATGGACAGCAGTATTCGAGCAGCTAAAGTTTTAACTGTTCAAAAAGCAGATGGGCATATAGAAGTTTTAAATATAAAACCTTTTGATATCCCTAACCAGATTTACATACATTTTATTTTTCCAATTCTCTATTTTCTCCTAACACTTTACTTAGCATTGTACTTATATCGCAACAAAAAAAAGACATCATCATTAAATATACTTGTCATATTTATGCTAACCGTTTCATTAGCTTATATCAGTGGTGGAGCATCTAGTAGACTAAACAACATAGGGGTATTGGTAAATGGCTGTTGTATGCTACTTTGCTTAGTCTTACTAATACATTTCCTGAAGCATTATTTTATCTTTCTTAAAATAAAATGGATATTTTCGAGAGATATTAGAGTATTGTATTTAAGTCCGCTAATATCTGTTTTTTGCAGTCTAGTTGGGGTTATCAATCCTGAATTTCTTGCGATAAGAACGCTTGTTACTCTTTTTCTATTTATTTTTTTGCTTATTGTAACTCTCTATATTTTAATACGAGGTTATTATATATACAAAGTACCGCAATTAAAAGTTCTATTTATTGGAATTGTTATACCTTTTTTACCTTTTCTTTCGCTTTTCGCGTTACCAGAGATTTTTTTTCATAAGCATTTCCTTCCTGCGGAAATAAGTGCTATGTTCTTATTATTTATACCATTCAGTTTTCTTTTTACACAATTAACGGAACGAATATTCGACATGGAATATTATATTACTAGACTGCGCTACTACGCCAGTTTTTCTTTTGTTTTTACAGTCTGGTTAGTAATAGGACTGCATTTGGTTACCGGGAGTCTTTTCTCTACTCGAAAAATATTAGAAATATCCTTTTTTATTTTTCTCTCATTGATTGCTCTTCTTTATATAAAAGAAAAGGTTGATTATCATAAGAGGAAAGTTCTTTTTTCAACAAAGGGTGATTACATTCATCAGCTATATACAACTGTTGATAAAATAGGGAAAACGATTAAAATAGATGATCTATTGAATAAATTTTCCAAGGAAGTTATGTTACATCTTGAACTTGAATATATAAACGTTTTAACTTTTGATTATCTAAGTCAACAATTCACGTTAATAGCTGAACCAACAAATTATATACATAATGATTTAGATGTTGGATTAATTGAAAAGTTAAGATTAGGTGAGATACAAAAAATGGATTCTTACTATCTTGCATTTATCCATCAAGATACCCGTTATAAAAGAGTTTTAGTATTAGGTCATAATAAATCAATTAATTTAAAAGACGAAGAGTTACTATGGCTTGAACTATTATTATTATATTTAAATAATTTTATTGATAATACTAAAATGATTGAGGGGCTTATAGAGGAATTAAAGCAGGTGAAGCAAGCAGATGGAAATCAGTTACCTTGGCTTAATAAATTATTATGGCTCCGCTTTGAAGAGGAAAAATATCAGTTAGCACAAGAGCTACATGATACAAATTTACAAGAACAGCTACATATTGCAAGGGAAGTTGATGTGCTGATTCATGCTAAAGATCCTACTGATATTCAATCAAAGCTAGCAAAGGTACATGAACAAATGATTGCCTCAGTGCACGAATTAAGAGCTTATTGTGAAAATTTGAAACCCCCTTTATTAGATACGTTGGGGCTTAATGCTGCGCTTGAAAAGCTTATACTAAAAGTAATAACTAGAGCTAATTTTAAGCTTATTTATACAATTGATCGATTATATTTAGAAGATGAACGATTGAATCTGATGATTTATCGATTGTTTCAAGAATTACTGAACAATGCGTTAAAACATTCTAAAGCTGCTTCTGTAGAAATTCATCTGACGGAAATGATGGATGGATTTGAAGTAACATATTCTGATGATGGAGTAGGTTGTAACTTGGATGACATAATGTTATCTGATTCAATGGGGATAAAGGGTATGCAGGAACGCGTGACTGCCTTTAATGGACAATTTCACATTGAATCACATTTATCTAAGGGGATGTGCATTAAAATTACTGTAGAAGAAGGAAGTGACACACTTGATTTCAGTGCTCATAGTGGATGATCATCCTATCGTATTGGAAGGGACAAAAAAATTGTTTCAAGAAATTGACGATATGGTAGTTGAAACAGAAGGCGATGCTACATGTGTGTTGCAACGAGTAAAGGAAGCACCATATGATATTTATTTGATTGATATCAATATGCCATTACAAAACGGTATAGTGTTAGCAAGAAATATAAAAGTACTACAGTCAAATGCTGCAATTATCCTTTACACGGGAGATGATATTGCAGATTATTATCCTCTCATTTTAGAGAGGAAAATTGAGGGTGTTTTAGCGAAAACGGCATCTAAGGAGCAAATTATTCGAACAATCCGTGCTATTATCCATGGAGAAACCGTATTGCCCATCAATTTCTTAGACTTCCTCGACAGTAAATTTAATATTCAAGAGTCGCAAGAAAAACTGAAGCTTAATGCAAAAGAAAAACAGATTTTAAATTTAATCGCTGACGGTAATACGAATAATGCAATAGCAGCAAAACTTAAAGTGACACAACGCACGGTTGAACGCTATTTAACCCAGTTGTTTACATTGTTAAATGTGGAATCCCGCACAGAGGCTGTTAAATTAGCAAAAGCAAAACGTTTACTATAATTTCTAAAGTTTATATCAATGTCATTTTAGGCGACAATGATTATCGATGTAGATTGTCGCCACAGTTCTTCCAAAAAACTAACTTCGTGAACCCCCTCAATAATATAAAGATTTCTAACTTCCTTAAAGTGAATGTTATCAAAATTATTCAAACGTTGATCTATCAACATATTCCTAGGTACACCGACAGAAAAATGTCGGACACCGACAGGGAAAATGTCGGTATACCGACAGAAAAAAATTCGGAAAATCCCCGTTGTAATGTCGGTGTCGAAACTGTTAGGCTAAAAGTAGATTGTGGGTAAATGAATTAGCAATAGTAGGGGCATTGGAAAGAGATTTAAATTGTTCAACGCTATTAAGTAGCACTGAAATTGCTTTCCTTGTTTCAACCTGCACATATTGTCAGGCGGCCAAGTATCAATGAGCAAAGAATACAATGGTAGATTTGTTCAAGGAGAATTGTCATTAGCTAATATACTACTCCACAAGAACTTTGTATAAAGGTGGCGTATATTGTGAAAGTAGAGCTTGAAAATTTATTCTCCGCGGACGAAACCATTCAAGATAAAGTTATTCATGTATTTAAACGTTATGGGATTTATCTATGTGCGCCTGTAATAAGAGAAAGAGCTTTAAAGACTTGTTTCAATCCTGTTGTGACATTAAATGAAGATGTTACATATGACAAGATGGCAGCATTATATAAATCATTGAAAAATGAATTAGGTATTAATTCAATTGGAGAGCGGTTTTACTTTGCTTTTTCGGATAAAGAGTATGAGGAAGCACCGCTATTTACTTTAAATTCGACGGGTAATTCGGCAGAAATGTTTCTAGATGATAGAGGTACATTATTTACAAAACGTACATATTGCGGAGAGTGTGGACTTATTGAAAAAGAGCAACGGTCACCATTAGTTGTCGATACGTCAAAAATAAAAGATCGCTATTTATTGCATACGAGTGGCTATTGGGTAGCATCGGAGAAAATGGTGTCAATTATGGAAAAAGGGAATATTGAGGGATATGAGCTGCTAGAGGTAATTCATCAAGGAGATGATGTAGGGAAGCAACCCGCATATCAAATTTTCCCAAAGGAAGTGCTTCCATCGTGTTGTGCAGATAGGGTAAAGTTACATTTTGCGACAGAAAGCCCACCATGTCGCTGTGGCTTAAAAGGAATAATCAACGGTCCTTCACTATATGCCAAAAAAGATTTAGTTGAACTAAAGGGAGATGTATTCTTGGCTGCCGAATGGAGCCATAATGGGAGTCACCTTTACAAGAAAACAATATTTAGTAGAAAATTTAGAGACTTAATTATTGAAAATAATATTTCTCAAGAAGTAAAAGGCGAAAAAGATAAAAATTTTGGTCCGAAAGACTGGTTACTGGAACCGGTATTATTAAAATAATAATATAACCCTTGATGGTTCATTCTAATGTGGAGAATCAAGGGTTTTTGTATTTTAGAAAATGCTACTTATACTACTATTTCTATTTACCTTCACATTGAATAGGTATATAGCGGATTCCTCTAATGGGTAAAAATATTAATATAACCCTGCGATATTGCTTTCATATGCATTTTCACCTTAAGCTAGTTGTAAGTATGTTATGATGTGATGTGAAAAACATTGTATGAACATGTATAGAGGAGAAATAGAGTATGAAGAAATGGGCATATCCAGTGGCGATTTTAACACTCATTGCTTTTTTGGTTTTACGTGTGACGTATAAAACGGAAGCTATTCAGAAATTTGATCGTCAAATGGCGGAATGGTTGTTTGGCAATAAATTTATAGATATGTTCCATTATATTGGAGAACCTAAGTTTGTTGTTGGTGTTGCAATTGTTTTAGTTGTGTATTTAGCATGGAAAGTAAAAAATTACCGTGGTATGGTGCTGGTTTTGTTAACATTTGCAGCGGGTACCGTGCTAAATCATTTATTGAAAACATGGGTGCAACGACCACGGCCAGAAATCGAAAATCAATTAACCTCCTTTAGTTTCCCATCAGGGCATTCGATGTCAGGTTTACTGTATTTGTTTACAGTCGCATATGTTTTGTCTGAAGGGAATACGAAAGCTCGTAATATACAGTTATGGATTGGTGCAGTCGTGTTAACAGCGCTAATTGGTATGTCTCGTGTGGCAGGGGCACGTCATTTTGCCTCAGATGTACTAGCTGGTTGGAGTATAGGGTTTACATGGTTTGTTATTTGCGTTTTATGGTATGAACGACGTAAACGTGTATTTGAAGATGTTAAAGAACAGCATAAATAAGTAGACGGCAGTACTTTATTCATAAGAATAGAGTACTTTTTTTGGTGCGCCCGGCATGCACATGAACTATAGGGTGTAAGTCCCGAACCCCGAAGACAGAAGTAGAGGTTAGCCAAGAGCAAGGGTGTCCGTGGTGA
>NZ_JBIWEY010000003.1:0-279962 GCF_044762775.1 Lysinibacillus sp. NPDC096418 | reverse complement strand
AGAAAGGGCTTCGTTTTGTTATGCAAACTCACCCAGTCGTACATAGCCTTCTATGAAGTTCGTGTTCCTCAGACCGGAGGTTTGCCGCTCGCTTCCTTCAGATTCCGCGTCACCACGAACACCCTTGCGTTAAGCTAACTATTACTTCTGCCTTCACAGTTCGGGACTTGCACCCTATAGACTACACCCATGCTAGGCGCACATAAAAACAGCCTTAGCACATTACTATGCTAAGACTGCTTTCATAGGAGCCGAACTACTGTTATTAATTAGCAGCTCGTTGCTCTTCTCTTTTCTCACGCCATAAACGCGTTTTGTATAATATTAATATTAACGCTGCAACGATTAGTCCTTCAACCATCGGCAGGAATAACGCTAAAAATGTCAGCATAATACATCCTAAAAACAGAAAAACGTAAATTACGATATTTTGTGACATTTTTAGTTTCTTCGCAAAGCCTAATTTATAGACAAGCGCGGAAAGTAAAAATACAAGGATGAAAACAACATATCCAGCCATGTTATAGCTAGGCAGGTTTTCATATAAAAAACGAGTAATCCCAGCCATACGGTTAAATACAAATTCTGTTTCTCCTGCATTTGCTGGTGCAGCAACTTGAATAACATTCAGTTCACCCATTAAAGCGGACTTCATATCCAAGACTCCTCTTCCTTTCATGACAGCGGAAAATTATACTTCAGCGTTACGTAATTTTTTCGCTGCTTTCTCACGTTCGTTTTTATCTAGAATTTGTTTACGAAGGCGAATAGATTCAGGTGTGATTTCTAAGTACTCGTCATCACCTAAGTATTCAAGTGCTTCTTCTAGAGACAAGATACGTGGTTTTTTAATAACATTCGTTTGGTCTTTATTGGCTGAACGGATGTTTGTTTTTTGTTTCATTTTTGTGATGTTTACAGTGATATCAGCGTCACGTGTATTTTCCCCAACGATCATACCTTCGTAAATATCTGTACCTGGTTCTAAGAATAGTGTACCACGGTCTTCAATTTGCATCATACCATAAGTTGTTGATTTACCAGTTTCCATTGAAACAAGTACACCTTGGTGACGTCCACCAATTTTACCTGGGATTACCGGTTGGTAGCAATCGAATGTATGGTTGATAATACCGAAACCTTTTGTCATTGACATGAATTCAGTTGTATAACCGATTAATCCACGAGCTGGTACTAAGAACGTTAAACGAACTTGGCCACTGCCGTTGTTCACCATATCAAGCATTTCACCTTTACGTGTACCAATCGATTCAATAATTGAACCAACATTTTCTTCAGGTACATCGATTTGAACGCGTTCGAATGGTTCACATTTCACGCCGTCGATTTCACGAATGATTACTTGTGGTTTAGACACTTGTAATTCGAAACCTTCACGACGCATGTTTTCGATTAAGATAGATAAGTGAAGCTCTCCACGGCCTGATACTGTCCAAGCATCTGGAGAATCAGTATCTTCAACACGTAAAGATACGTCAGTTTGTAATTGAGCACGTAAACGCTCTTCTACTTTACGAGAAGTAACCCATTTCCCTTCACGACCAGCGAATGGAGAATTGTTTACTAAGAAAGTCATTTGTAAAGTTGGCTCATCGATACGTAATGGCGTAAGAGCTTCTGGATGCTCAACAGGGCAAACTGTTTCACCAACGTTGATGTCTTCCATACCTGAAACGGCGATTAAATCACCAGCTTTTGCAGTCTGTACTTCTTCACGTTTTAAGCCGAAGAAACCAAAGATTTTCGTTACACGGAAGTTTTTCACTGTACCGTCTAACTTCATAAGAGATACTTGTTGTCCTACAGAAATTGTTCCGCGGAATACGCGACCAATTCCGATACGTCCAACGAAGTCATTATAGTCAAGTAAAGCTACTTGGAATTGTAATGGGTCTTCTGAGTTATCAACTGGAGCTGGAATAGCTTCAATGATTTTTTCAAATAGACATTTCATATCTGCTTCTTGCTTAGAAGGATCAGCGTCTAAAGAAGCTGTACCATTTACACCTGAAGCATAAACAACAGGGAATTCTAATTGGTCTTCATCTGCACCTAGCTCGATGAATAATTCAAGCACTTCATCTACTACTTCTAATGGACGAGCTGAATCTTTATCTACTTTGTTAACAACAACGATTGGTGTTAAACGTTGCTCTAATGCTTTTTTCAACACAAAACGTGTTTGTGGCATACAACCCTCATACGCATCGACAACTAGTACAACGCCATCTACCATTTTTAAAATACGTTCTACCTCACCACCGAAGTCAGCGTGTCCAGGCGTATCAAGGATGTTAATACGAGTTCCTTCATAATTTACTGCTGTGTTTTTTGCTAAAATTGTAATCCCGCGTTCGCGTTCAATATCGTTAGAGTCCATTGCACGTTCTTCAACACGTTCGTTTGAACGGAATGTACCTGATTGTTTTAATAGTTGGTCGACTAAAGTAGTTTTACCATGGTCAACGTGGGCGATAATTGCGATATTGCGAAGATCTTGACGTAAGTTTGTCATTATTCCACTCCATATTCTTTTTTCGAATGTTTAACTGTGTTATTATAGCACATGAAGGGTGAAAATGTCCTTATTAGAATATCTATCATTCTAAAAATATATTTTTATAAACAAAATGGGTCATTACCACAATACACACTTGATTTATAATTAATTTCATGCTATTTAGGCACATAGAACAGAAGGCGGAGGCACAAGCCACGCCCGCGGCATGTGCTGTCAAGTATATATTTTGGCTAAAAACCCAGAAATAAACCATAATAATTTAGGAGGCACAGCTATGAATCGTGCAAAATTAGTAATGGGCATTTATGCATTAGCGGCTGTTTTAGCAATGTGTGCAATCGGTTATTCTGTTGCTCTAGGTAGTTGGTTAGGCATCTTAGCAGGGATTGTTGCTACATGTGTTGTTTTCATGACAGCATTTAAAATGAAACGCAAATTCCGCGAGCAAGGACTTCTATAAAGGATCAAATTCGTTAACGCGCTCGTTCGCATCCGATAGTTGCTAGCAGAGCAAACGCTTCACCATTTTCGCCCGAGGGAGCAAATCGTGACCTCGAGGATGTAGCGCTCTAGCCTAGACGACAATGTCCTAGGTTATCCAACAGCTAAAAATCTATAATTACCTTAGCAATTAGAAAACGTACCTAAGAGAAGTCAATTTCTCTAGGTACGTTTTTTTAATCATGAGGCACAATATATTTTTCTAATAACTCTTGATGAATATAAGGATTTGCAATAATAAATGTATCTTGATGTAAAAAATCAAAACTTTCTCCACGAAGATTTGTCGCAATCGCTCCGACTTCCTTCGCAATGATCGTACCACCCGCAATATCCCAAGGTGATAATCGCATCGAAACGTATGCATCTAGCTTACCACTCACCACAAATGCAATTTCCATCGCCGCTGAGCCATAAGATCGCGTACCCCGAACAGTTCTTACTAAATCAATTACTTTTTCATGATGAATTCTTCGATTTGGTGCAACCCAACTTGCATTAATTCCAATCACTGCTTCTTCAATTTTCACTGGTTGGAGTTTACGTAAAGGAGAGTCATTATACCAAGCACCTACACCTTCAATAGCGTAAAATAAATCTTCACGCATAACATCAAATATGTAACCAAGTTTCCCTACGCCATCGATAAAAATACCAATCGAAATCATAAAATGGCGATGTTGCTTAACAAAATTCATTGTGCCGTCAATCGGATCAATGATCCAGACAACACCTTCTAGTGAATCGGCTTTTTCACCCATGCCTTCTTCACCAATTATTTTATGCGTTAAATCAAATGATTTAATTTGTTCTATGAAGAATAATTCTGTCTCACGGTCAATGTTTGTCACTAAGTCATTTGCGTTTGATTTTGTTTCTACGACTAAATCGTAAGTAAATGCATTTCGAATTCGTCTACCCGCTTCAAAAATAATATTTTTCGCAAATTGATCGATAAGTTGTAAATCCATAAAAACCCACCTTTCGAATAGAACCTCTACATAATAACATGAACCATTATGATATATTGTCTATTTTACTCTTTGTAACGACAAAAATCACCTGCTGTCGGAATATTCAGCAAGTGATTTTTAAATTGGTTTAAAACTGCATTTACGCATAAGCGTGTAAACCCTCAAGCTCTTCTCTAATTTCAGCTAGTCGTTTTTTACTTTTTTCAATTTCGCCCTCATTCTGTTCATTCATTGCAGAGAATAATGAGGCTAACTCATAATCAATCTCTAATTGTAAGATGTGTTTATATTGCTTTTCAATGTCAACTTTACGTATAATTTTTACGATCTGTTTCATAAAAATCACTTCCTTTAATTTATTTTTCACAAAATCTTATTGTTCTCGATAAAGTTGCTGTTATAAGATTTTTTCCCAAAAACTTAATAAAATAAACATGAAAATCGAAAGGAATTATCAAAAATGCAAAAAACACAATGGACAAATCAGGACTTCGAAGTTTTTCAAATAAATGGCTTAGAACAACGAATGGATGCGCTAATTTCATTAGTACGACCAAAATTTAATATACTTGGAGAAGAGTATTCCACTTACTTTTCCAGCAAATTAGGAGAAGAGTTTTACCCTCATGTAGCAAAACATGCTCGCCGTACTGTTAATCCTCCTAAAGATAGTTGGGTTGCCTTTGCTCCTTACAAAAGAGGGTATAAGGCACTTCCACACTTTCAGATTGGTCTTTGGGGCACACATTTATTCATCGTCTTAGCAATCATTTATGAAGCGCCTCAAAAAAATATGTTTGCAGAACGTTTATTAGCGAAAAAAACGCTTTTCAATGAACTTCCAAATGATTACATCGTTTCTGGGGATCATATGTCACCTTTAGCAATTCCTCTAAGTAAAGCAAAAGATGATAAACTCGAGCAATTACTCGTTCGCTTACGTGATGTGAAAAAAGGGGAATTTTTAGTAGGTCGCCATATCTCGCGTGAAAAAACTATTACACTTTCTGCTGATAACTTACATCATTTAATCGAGGAAACATTCGATAGCCTATTACCAATTTACAAAGCCATTACAAATAACTAAGTGCGTATATTTATGTAGTTTTAGTCTTTAACCTCTGAATTATTCCAACAAAGATAGAAAAAATATTATAATAAATATTTTTTAGGTACTATCTCTAAAAACGAAAGAAGCTCACATAATATCTAGTGTTGCGACATCACTCGATGGTGCAACTTCCTTTTCTTTCATACTATGACCATAAAACTGCCAACAACACCTATTTCACAAAATTAAAACGCCTAGAAAGTGTCATATCTTTTGACAAGGATATAAAAAGGAGTGCTAAAAAACAGCACTCCCTCTTAATCAAATGAAATTTTATTAACCAAAACTTAAAACAAATATACATTCGATATTCATACACATTAGCTATTAAAAACTTTTAACGGCGCTGCTTTGGTACAATTTTGATCATCGTTCCATCTGCCGCCTCTTTTGTTTGTTTGATGACAGGATAACTTACATAACCACTCGCTTCTTCAAACTCGCGAAAAATTGTTTTTTCTTCAGCTTGTGAGGGCACAATTTCTTTAAAACGACGATATTTCACCATCATCGTTTCACGTTTAATCCCCTTTTCGTAAGCCTGCTCGATTCCTTCAAAAAACTTTATAACGTCAACAATTTCTTCTGTCGACCAATCAATTGAAAACGGATATGAATATTCCATTTAGACAAAACCACCTTTACATTACTGACCCCATTTTAACCGGATACTTTCCGCTTCTGCAACCATTCGTGTTAGAAGCTCCTCCACTGTTGGGATATCGTGTATCATGCCAGTCACTTGTCCTGCCCATCCTATACCTGCATCTTTCTTACCATCATAGATAAAGCGTTTATTTGCTTCACCGCTAATATAATCTTTTAATGCCTCATATGTCGGTGTTGTACGTTCAATTTCTAAAATTTTCTCAGTAAACTCACTCCGTATTGCACGAGCAGGTGCGCCTATTGAGCGTTTAATGACTGTCGTATCCACTTCTGAGCTTGCAAGAAGTGCCTCTTTATAAACCTCCGAAGCATTAATGCATTCCTTTGTCGCGATAAAACGCGTACCCATTTCGATCCCTTCTGCACCCAACGCATGTGCTGCCATCCAACCACGCCCATCTCCAATACCACCTGAAGCAATGACTGGAATTTTCACACTGTCGACAACTTGGGGTACAAGCACCATCGTCCCAACATCATCTCGCCCCAAATGACCGCCACCTTCTTGTCCTACGACCATCACAGCATCTGCACCAAGTTCTTCTGCTTTCTGAGCTTGTCTACGTGCAGCAACAAGGACTAACTTTTTTATATTGGTCCCTGCCAAAATATCAAAAATAGGTGCCGGATTGCCGCCCGTCATCGTGACTACAGGTACTTCTTCCTCTACTGCGACGCGAACCATATCCTCATAGCCTGTACCATGCAAACCAATCGCAAAATTGACGCCGAATGGTTTATCAGTTAATGTGCGTACTTTACGAATTTCAGCGCGCAATAAATCTGCATCCCGTAAGCTCATTGCTGTAATTTGACCAAGTCCTCCCGCATTCGACACCGCTGCAGCTAAATCTGCATAGGCTAAATACGCTAATCCCCCTTGAATAATTGGGTATTTAACTCCTAATAATTCCGTTACTCGTGTATGCCAGTTCATATGATCTCCCCTTTCTACACTTAAGTACTTCTTTAAGGTTGCTAGAAAATCCTTCATTTTTTTTATTAAAAGTCTATTCATGGAAGTTGTTAGGTGCTATAATTCATTTGTTTTCAAAATATTAAAAAAGTGAGGTGGTACCTGCGTTGTCACAATTAGAGACTCCATTGTTCGACGTATTATTAAAACACCGGAACAGACACCCAATTCAGTTCCATATTCCAGGCCATAAGAAAGGGCGCGGAATGGATCCAGCTTTCCGCGAATTCGTCGGCGACAACGTTTTATCAATCGATTTAATTAATATTGCTCCACTAGACGATTTACATTCACCAAAAGGCGCGATTAAAGAAGCTCAAGAACTAGCAGCTGACGCTTTTGGTGCTGATCATACATTCTTTTCCGTTCAAGGTACTAGTGGCGCCATTATGACGATGATCCTGACCGTCGTCGGTCCAGGTGATAAGATTTTAGTACCACGGAATGTTCATAAATCTATCATGTCAGCTATTGTTTTTGCAGGCGCAATTCCAATTTTTATTCATCCAGAAGTTGATAGTGAGCTCGGAATATCACACGGTATTTCTGCGGAGGCTGTAGAAAAGGCACTTAATGCGTACCCTGATGCCAAAGCATTGCTTGTTATTAACCCAACTTACTTTGGCTTTGCTGCAGACTTAAAACGAATTGTTGAGCTTGCGCATAGTCGTAACATACCTGTTGTTGTAGATGAAGCACATGGTGTACATATTAAATTCCATGATGACCTGCCTTTATCCGCGATGCAAGCAGGCGCAGATATGGCAGCAACGAGCGTCCATAAACTTGGTGGTTCTATGACACAAAGCTCTGTACTTAACGTACGTGAAGGTCGTATTTCAGCGAAACGTGTACAAGCTGTATTCTCAATGCTGACGACAACATCCACATCGTATCCAATCTTAGCATCACTGGATACAGCACGACGTCAGCTAGCGATTCATGGTCACGATTTAATTGATGAGGCCATTCGCCTAGCAAAAGATACACGGAAGCGTATAAACCAAATCCCACATCTAACATGCGTTGGTAAAGAGAAGTTACACTCTTCTGCAACTTATGACATGGACCCAACAAAGCTACTTATTAGCGTAAAGGATTTAGGTATTACAGGACATCAAGCCGAAGAATGGTTGCGACATAACGCCAATATCGAGGTCGAATTGTCGGATTTATACAACATTTTATGTCTTGTCACACTTGGTGATACAAAGAAAGAAATGAATCTACTCGCTAATGCCTTACAACGTATGTCCAAGGCATTTGATTCTGAAGCTACGATTACAGAAACACATGTATCTGTACCGGAAATACCTGCGCTAGCAATGTCCCCACGTGATGCCTTTTATGCAGATACAGAGGTCGTACCTCTTGCTGACGCGCATAATTGTATTTGTGCAGAATTCATTATGGTTTATCCACCCGGTATTCCAATATTTATTCCCGGGGAAATAATAACTGAGGAAAACATTCAATATGTTCAGATGAATATCGAGGCCGGGTTACCTGTACAAGGCCCAGAGGATAATACGTTACAGACGATTCGTGTCATAAAAGAGAGAAAAGCGATTATGTGAAAAAAGCATATTGCAGACTAGTAAATTCTCACTAGTCTGCTTTTTTGAGCAAAAAAGTCGATTCTACGTTACCACTTACTTACAATGGCAATAAAGGAGTGATCTTATGAATCCATGGCACGAACGATTTCAAACAAAAGAATATATTTACGGTGAACAACCAAATACTTTTATTAAAAACTTTGCACAACATTTAGAAGATTATCGAACAGTAGCAGCTTATGCGGAAGGGGAAGGACGGAATGCTGTTTATTTGGCTTCAAAAGGACATTCAGTGACAGCATTTGACTATGCCCAAAGCGGTTTAGCTAAAACCGAGGAACTCGCAAAAAAGCATGCTGTTAGAGTACAAACCAAACTTATTGATTTATTGCATGATGATATTCCAGTTGATACCTTTGATGCTGCTATTATGATATTTGGGCATTTTCAACACGAACAACAATACAATGTATTTGAGCGCATCGTAAGCTCTGTAAAACCCGGAGGCGTAGTTATGATGGAATTATATTCTACATACCAACTTTCATATGCTTCAGGTGGCCCAAAACATCTTGACTTTTTATATGATCCAACCGAAGTTCTCGCTTGGTGCAAACCACATAAAATCATTCATTTCTTTACAGGAGAACAAGTACGGAATGAAGGCATACTTCATACAGGTCTTGCGCACACAATCCAACTCATCATTCAGAGAGGTTAGATGGACTGTTTAAACATTGACCCTTTATTGCCACTTTCCTACTCACCAATAGAAAAAAAGGTTGCCTCAAGCTTGAGACAGCCTTTTTTCTACATAAATATATATACAAAGAGCGGACATAAAAATGCTCCAACTATCGCTGTTAAACCCATCGACAATGAACCTACCGATAACTCTTGTTCACCGTAATCTTTCAATTTTACAAGCCCTACACCGTGTGAGGCACTACCAACCGACACACCTCTACTTACAGCCGATTCGATTTTTCCATATTTAATAACAAGCGGACCAATAATTGCCCCAACAAATCCTGCTAGCATGACTAACACAGCAGTTAAAGGAGCAATGCCACCAATCGTTTCGCTTACTTGCATAGCAACCGGTGTCGTTAATGACTTAGGTATCGCCGTGAGCAACCAACTTTCATTAACGCCAATCCATTTCAACATCACAAAAACAGACATTAAACCCGTCACCATTGCAATGACAATCCCAGAAAGAATTGAAAACTTATACTTCATCACGATCGTCCGTTGATTGTATAAAGGGTAGGCAAGTGCCACCACTGCAGGTCCAAGCATTTTTTGTAGCCACTCGCCTCCTTCCATATACGTTGCATATGGAATTTTTAATACGACTAACGTTAATGCACTCACTAGAGTCGTTGTTACTAGTGGAATCGTTAACGGATGCGGAAATCGTTGGTAAAATTTAGTGAAAAGCATAAATAAGCTAATTGTGCCGAGGACAACAATAATTTCATTCAACGGTTACGCCCCCCTTCGCCTTCTCTACCGATCTATCCTTTTTAGCAGCTTCCTTCCTCTCAATTACTTGGCTAATTGAACCAGTAACATAAATCGCAATTAGCGTACTCACTGTTACTGCTAACATGACCAGTAAACCAGTTGACGTCCAGAGTTGTGGATAATCGATGACACCTACTGTTGCCGGTATGAAAAATAATGTTAATACACCAATTAAAAATCCAGCACCATCTTGAATGTATTCCACTTTAATAATTTTAAATTGTAGAGAGAGCGCAAGCAGCAATAGACCCACTATACTTGCTGGAAAAGGTAAGTGTAATAATGAAACAATTCCAACACCTATGTAATAAAAAATATTTAATATACCTACTTGGACAATTATTCGAATGATTTTCATTAACTACGTAGCAAAATTCTGTTCATAATTTTGCCACTTTTCACCTCCTTATCCCCATTCTACATCTGTTGAAATTTTCTGTCTATTATAATATTGGAAAAATAATATAATAGATCTAAATTAATCTATGCAGAAAAAGCATGTAATTTACTCATTACGAGCAAAATATCAAACATTTATTTCCATCTAATAAGGTGGTAGACAGGATTCTATCAATGGATGTAAGCATTCTATTAAAGAGTACATTTATTTTAGTATGCTTTTTGATTAGATTGGAGTGGAGGCTGGGCGAATATAGCTGACGGCTTTTGACTTTCGCTACAGAGCAAAGCTCCTTGGGGGATTAGCGTCCCAGATAAGACCCTAGAGCGAGTGAAGCTGCTCATCAGACGCCCCCGGAAAGCGCCCAGCCGGAATGGAAACCACCCTCACCCATGATGATAAATCCCTTTTAAAACAGATTGGTATTTTTAGGTTGTTATTTTCCTCATATCGAGTAATTTATCAATTGATTTTGTAAAAAAACATTTAATTTCTATTGTTATGGGTATTCATACAGCTATTTATGCTACTACTTAAAATGATTAGGCCATAATTTTTTGTTGTTATAAAGCGTGGCCTGATCCACCGTCAATATTTAGAGCTGTACCAGTGACATAGCTTGCAGCATCAGATACTAAAAATGTAATGACATTCGCCGCTTCCTCCGTATCTCCTACTCGCCCTAGCGGAATGCTTTGCCCTACTTTTTGTGAGTACTCTTCCCAAGTTAAATCTGGCGCTTCAGATTTCCACTTCTTCTCGATTTGATCACTTCGAATAAGTCCAATGCACACTGAATTCACACGGATCTTGTCTTTTCCTAGATCTTTGCTCATCGCCTTTGTTAACGCAAGACCAGCAGCCCGACTCACTGTTGTAGGTAGTGAGCTCGCTGGTGGTGTTTTAGCCATGACAGCCGCCACGTTGACAATCGCACCACCACCAACTTTGCGCATATGTGGGGCTGCATATTTCGAACAATGAATAGCGCCAAATACTTTTAAATCTAAATCCGCTTGCCATAAAGCGCTACTTACAGTTTCGAATGGATTGGCTGATGCCGTACCAGCATTATTTACTAAAATATCAAGACGTCCAAAATGTGATACCGTACGTTCAATCAATTCTTGGCAGTCTTTTTCTTTCATAATATCCGCTGGTACTACCAATACATCTTCGCCAGTTTCATTCTTAATACAGGCTGCCGCTACTTGTAATTGTTTCTCCCCACGTGCACAAAGAA
Organism: Lysinibacillus sp. NPDC096418; assembly: GCF_044762775.1. NCBI lineage: Bacteria > Bacillati > Bacillota > Bacilli > Caryophanales > Bacillaceae > Lysinibacillus > Lysinibacillus sp. NPDC096418. Next base: position 268,457 of record NZ_JBIWEY010000003.1, on the reverse strand, counting down.
CGACTTTCGCTCCTTCTTTCACTAGCTGCATTGCCGTATAGTAACCTATCCCTTTGCTTGAACCTGTAATGACCGCCACTTTCCCATGTAACCCCAATTCCATTCTATTCACCTCTACAAAATTATTAGAATATTTATAATTCTATCTTATATGTTATCTAGTATTTTTACTATTAGATTACACTATAAATAGATATTATTCTCAGAAAAATGTAAAACTTCAAATTGTTATTTATCAGAAGTTTGGTGATTTCTATGTTCAACGCTAGCGTAATTTTTGCTTATTGTAGCGTCGCAGAGAAAAGTTTCCTGCAGGAAATACAAGGATACCGAGACCCTATATGAAACGACATGGAGGAAACGGCTCGGTGCTCGCCCATGGAAAGCGAGCATCCCGTAGCGGAAATCAATCTACCACTTTCAAAGCAATGATTTATATATAACGTATATAGATTCTGATACGTCAAAAAAATATGGCTACAAAGCATGATCGCTTTGTAGCCATATAAGTAGATCTATATTATTTTTTAGTTACGATATGGATTGGGTTGCCAAGTAACACTTCAGCAGCTTCCATTGTAATTTCACCTAAAGTTGGATGTGCGTGAATTGTTAATGCGATATCTTCCGCAGTCATGCCAGCTTCGATTGCTAAGCCCATCTCTGAGATCATATCAGATGCACCAGCACCAACGATTTGAGCACCGATTAATAAACCATCTTCTTTACGAGCAACAAGCTTCACAAAGCCTTCTGGTTGATTAAGCGCAAGTGCACGACCATTTGCTGCAAATGGGAATTTTGCCGCAGTGTATTCAATACCTTCTGCTTTTGCTTGTTCTTCATTGTAACCTACAGTTGCCATTTCTGGGTCTGTGAAGCATACAGCTGGAATCGCTAAGTAATCCACGATTGATTTTTCGCCTGCGATTGCTTCAGCAGCAACTTTACCTTCGTAAGAAGCTTTATGTGCAAGTTGAGGACCAGCAACAATATCACCGATTGCATAAACGTTCGGAATATTTGTGCGACATTGTTTGTCTACATTGATCAGACCGCGTTCTCCGAATTCGATACCAATTTCAGCAAGACCCATTTCGTCTGTATTTGGACGACGACCAACAGTTACTAATACGTAGTCAGCTTCAACTTTTTTCTCTTCTCCGCCAACTTCATAAGTTACTACTACACCATTCTCTGTTTCTTCAACACCTTTAGCAGAAGCGTTTACTTCGATAGCAACGTTTTTCTTTTTAAGGCCTTTTTTCACAATTTGAGTCATTTGTTTTTCAAAGCCAGCTAAAATGTCTTTTCCGCCTTCAATAATTGTTACTTCAGCACCTAGATTTGCATAAGCAGAACCTAATTCAGTACCTATGTAACCGCCTCCAATTACAACTAATTTACCCGGCATTTCTTTTAAAGAAAGTGCACCAGTAGAGCTTAGTACGCGGTCAGAGAATTTGAAAGTTGGAATTTCAACAGGGCGAGAACCTGTTGCTAAAATTACATTATTGAATGTGTAAGTTTGAGCAGATTCACCATTGATGATACGTACTGAATGAGCGTCAACGAAGTAAGCTTCACCTTGTACGATTTCAACTTTATTACCTTTAAGTAAGCCTTCAACACCGCCAGTTAATTTTTTAACAACGCTGTCTTTGAATGCTTGTACCTTTGAAAAATCTAATTTTACATCAGAAGCGATAATACCCATGTCATCTGAATGTTTAGCATGTTCAAAACGGTGACCAACTGAAATTAATGCTTTCGATGGAATACAACCTACGTTTAAGCACACACCACCAAGTACATTTTTTTCAACGATTGTTACTTTTTGGCCAGTTTGAGCTGCACGAATTGCAGCTACGTATCCTCCAGGACCTGAACCAATGACAAGAGTATCTGTTTCGATTGGGAAATCTCCTACTACCATTTTTGTTACGCCTCCATTAATAATAATTCTGGCTCACTTAACAAACGCTTCAAATGATTTAAAGCATTTTGTGCAGTGGCTCCATCGATCATACGATGGTCAAAGCTCAATGATAATGCTAACACAGGTGCAGCTACAATTTCACCATTTTTTATTACAGGTTTTTCTGAAATTCTGCCAATACCTAAAATCGCTACTTCAGGATGGTTAATTACTGGAGTAAACCATTGTCCTCCTGCTGAACCAATATTCGTAATTGACATAGATGCACCCTTCATTTCATGCGGTGCAAGTTTGCCATCACGTGCTTTTGTCGCTAGCTCATTAATTTCACTCGATACAGCAAATATAGATTTACGTTCAGCATGTTTAATTACTGGTACAAGTAATCCTTTTTCTGTATCTGCTGCTATCCCGATATTGTAGTAATGTTTTTGAATAATTTCTTGTGTTGCGTCATCTAACGAACGGTTAAATTCTGGAAATTCACGCAATGTCGAAACAAGGGCTTTTACTACGTATGGTAAGTACGTTAATTTCACACCTTTTTGAGCGGCGATATCTTTGAACTTTTTCCGATGTGCAACAAGTTCTGTTACATCAACATCATCCATTAGAGTAACATGCGGAGCTGTTTGTTTCGAATGTACCATTGCTTTAGCAATTGCTTTACGAATACCTGACATTTTCTCGCGTGTTTCAGGGAATTCACCTTCAAGTACAACTGGTGCTGCAACAGTCGATGCTTCTGGTTGTACTGCCACTTCCTCTGTTTTAGGCGTTGCTTCTACAGCTGGTGCTACACCGCCACCATTTAGGAAATTCTCGATATCTTCTTTTAAAATACGACCATTTTTTCCAGTCCCGGCAATCATCTGAATATCCACATCATGCTCACGTGCAAATTTACGAACAGAAGGCATTGCAATGACACGTTTTGTTGTATCGGAAACTTCTTCCATCACCGGTGCTGCCTCTGCTACTGGAGTTGCTTCAGCATTAGGTTGTACTTGAGCTTCCTCTTTAGCAGCCGCATGGTCGTCGCCTTTTAGTTTTAAATCCTCGTAACCTGGTGCATCAAGACGAATTAAAACATCACCTACAACAGCAACCGTACCTTCGCCTACTAATACTTCTTCAACTTTTCCATCTACTGGAGACGGAATTTCTACAACTGCTTTATCATTTTGAACTTCACAAAGAATGTCGTCTTCTTTTACTGTATCGCCAGCTTTGACGAACCATTTTACGATTTCTCCTTCATGAATACCTTCTCCTATATCTGGTAATCGAAATTCAAATGCCATTTAGACCATCCTTCCTCTTCGTCCTTAGAATGTTAAAACTTTTTTTGCAGTTTCCATTACGTCTTTAAAGTTTGGTAACCATACGCCCTCTGCTTGTGGGAATGGGTAAATTGTATCAGGTGCCGCAACACGAAGTACTGGTGCTTCTAGACTTAAAATTGCTCGCTCTGTAATTTCAGCAACTACATTTGCTGCAATACCTGCTTGTTTTTGTGCTTCTTGTACTACGATTGCACGACCTGTTTTTTCAACAGAGGCGATAATTGTTTCAATATCTAAAGGTTGAATTGTACGCAAGTCAATCACTTCTACAGAATGACCTTCTTTTTCTAATTCTTCCGCTGCTTTCAAACTTTCATGTACCATCAATCCATAAGCGATAATCGTTAAATCTTTCCCTTCACGCTTCACATCAGCTTTGCCAAGCGGAATTGTATACGCTTCTTCAGGTACTTCTTCTCGGAATGAACGGTATAGTTTTAAATGTTCTAAGAAAATAACTGGATTATCATTTCGGATAGATGAAATTAGTAACCCTTTTGCATCGTATGGTGTCGATGGTACCACTACTGTTAAACCAGGTTGTGCAGTCATTAAACTTTCTAAACTATCTGAGTGCATTTCTGGTGTGTGTACCCCACCACCAAACGGAGAACGTATTGTTACTGGTGCATTATATACACCACCACTACGATAACTCATACGTGCCAATTGGCCACTGATTGAGTCCATCACTTCAAATACGAAACCAAAGAACTGAATTTCAGGTACTGGGCGGAAACCTTGTAGAGAAAGACCAACAGCTAAGCCACCAATACCCGATTCAGCTAACGGCGTATCGAAAACTCGATCCACACCGAATTCTTTTTGTAGGCCTTCAGTCGCTCGGAATACCCCGCCATTTACACCGACATCTTCCCCGAATACAAGAACGTTTTCATCGTTCTTTAATTCCACACGAAGTGCATCTGTAATTGCTTGAATCATTGTCATTTGTGCCATAGCTTATTTCGACTCCTTCTCTTTGTAGATTTCATACTGTTCTTTTAAGTTCGAAGGCATTTCGCCTTTATACATATTTTCCATTAACTCTGTTACTTTTTGTTTAGGGGCTGCATCTGCTTTTTTGATGGCTTCTTTAATTTCTTCTTTAGTACGCTCAATGACAGATTCCTCTTTCGCTTCATCCCATAAACCTTTTACTTCTAAATATTTGCGGAAACGTACTAATGGATCTTTTAATGCCCATTCACTATCAGTATCTGATGTACGGTAGCGTGTAGGATCATCGCCAGCCATCGTATGTGGACCATAACGGTAACACATTGTTTCAATTAGCGTAGGACCTTCTCCGTTTACAGCTCGTTCACGCGCATCACGTGTTGCAACATAAACTGCAAGGGCATCCATTCCATCTACTAAAATACTCGGTAAGCCTGCTGCTATACCTTTTTGTGCAATTGTTTTTGCTGCTGTTTGCAATTCACGTGGTGTTGAGATCGCAAATTGGTTATTTTGTACGATAAAAATGGCCGGTGATTTAAAAGCACCTGCAAAGTTAATGCCTTCGTAGAAATCACCTTGTGATGAACCACCGTCACCTGTATACGTAACAGCTACTGCTTTTTTACCGCGTTTTTGAAGACCAAGCGCCACCCCTGCCGCTTGAATGTATTGTGCGCCAATAATAATTTGTGGCGCTAAAACGTTTACACCTTCAGGTACTTGATTGCCCATGAAGTGACCTCGAGAGAATAAAAACGCTTTCTCAAGCGGCAATCCATGCCACACAATTTGTGGAACATCACGGTAACCTGGTAAAATCCAGTCTTCTTTTTCTAAAGCATATTGAGATGCTAATTGTGAAGCTTCTTGACCTGCTGTTGGTGCATAGAAACCTAAACGACCTTGTCTATTTAGAGAAATCGAACGTTGGTCTAGAATACGTGTATAGACCATACGCGTCATTAATTCTACTAGCTCCTCATCCGATAATTTCGGATCAGCTTCTTCATTTATAATTTCGCCATCTTCATTTAGGATTTGAAACATTTCAAATTTGTCTTCAATTTCAGCTAGCGTTTGTTTCGGATCAAAAATATTATTGTTTTTCATACTCATTTGTCACATCTCCCTTTCAACTGTATTAAAATAAATCACTAATTCACTAGTACAACTACTTCTTAGCACTTAGTATACTGAATTAAATATCGTCGGTCAATCAAATATTACGGACATTTCCAAACATTTCTCTTTAGAAAATACTAATCACAACCTGTCCTATACTGTACTACAATTACACACATTCTGTATTATAACAATTCATCCACCTTATAACACCATTACGTTTCTAGTCATAAAATACAATAGTAGAATACCCTTATTCCCCCAAAACAATCACAATTAGAAAATAAATTAACAAAGTCATTTTTCATTGAATGCATTTAAAAGTGAGGTATACTAGAAAAAAACGTACAATGTAATTGAAAGGAAGATTTACATATGATTTTAATGGATGATATTATTCGCGAAGGACATCCAACTTTACGCACTAAAGCTGTAGAAGTAAAATTCCCTTTATCTGAAGAAACAAAGCAATTAGCTGAGGATATGCTACAATATGTAAAAAATAGCCAAGACCCTGAAATGATTGAAAAGTATAATTTACGCGGAAGTATCGGCTTAGCTGCCAACCAAGTAAATAGTTTACATCGTATGTTTGCACTACATTTAACAGATGATAACGGCGAACTAGTAAGCTTTACTGCCATCAACCCAAAAATCGTTAGCCATTCTGTTGAAAGTACTTACATTACAGCTGGTGAAGGCTGCCTTTCTGTCGACCGTAATGTTCCTGGATATGTACCAAGACACGCGCGTATTACAGTGAAGTTCAAAACTATAGAAGGCGAAGAGCAAAAGATGCGACTTAAAGGACTAGCTGCTATCGCATTCCAACATGAATTAGACCATTTAAACGGCGTTATGTTTTATGACCGTATTAATGAGAAAAATCCATATGCGGATATTCCAAATTCTATACCATATGATCGTGACTAAGAAAAGCACATTCGGGACCTTTTTGCTCCGACAAACAATGGTACGAATGCCTAGGCATCACTAAACACCTATACTTTCTTATCTGTTAAAAGAAGGCATCCTGTATAGCGAGCTATACAGGATGCCTTCTTTTAGTTGTTAGAATTCAAAAACTAATAAAATGTAGACGCATTAAGAAACCTCAAAATACTTTTCCTAAATCCTATGATTGTACTAACTCATTCCCTAAACGCTCATTGATTACTTCAAGTAATGCAGGAAGTTCTGCCATTGTTTGAATTGTATATTGTGCGCCTGCATCCTCGAAGATGCGTTTAGTTTTTTCAATCACGCGCTGTTGTTGTTCTTCAGTTAACGCATTAAATTCATCTTCCGTTAAGCCCATTTCTGAGCTCCCAATAATGACACCAACAGCCCACACACCCGCATTTAGTGCTTCTTGAATATCAGATGTCGTATCGCCTACTTTCACGACTTGCTTTGTAGATTTCACACCAAGATTCTCCATATTTTTAAAGATCATATACGGATATGGTCGACCTACATTCCCTACTTGATCAGGTGTTACTAAAAAGTCCGGTTTATATCCTTTTGCCTCCGCGTTCTTTGTTACTACAGCCATCATTGAATCTGTATAGCCCGTTGTAGAGCCGATACGAATACCTTCTGATTTTATTGTAGCCACTGTATCGATCACATGAGGAATCGGATCTGTATAAGTTGCAAGAGATTCCATTAGCTTTGTTTCGAATTCAGCATACATCGCGTGAACATCTTCTTCCTTATATGCCTGCCCATGCACTTGTTTCCATTCTTCATTAATTCTCGGCATCTCAAGCATCGTACGAATATGATCAATTTTCAACATCCCCATAGGCTTACGTGCCTCTTCCAACGTTACAGGTACCCCTGCATTTTCAAAAATACTTAGAAAAACATTCACTGGTGCAAAACATCCAAAATCAACCGCTGTTCCTGCCCAATCCAATACAATCGCTTCTACTCTCATTTTGTATTCACCGCCATATAGTTTTCGATAATTTCACATAAAGTATTCATATCTTCTTCATGAACATCCCCGATATTCCCAATACGGAATGTATCAAAATCAGTTAGCTTCCCTGGATAGATGACGAAGCTGCCATTTTTCATCTCATTATAAAAATGCTCGAATGAGAAGCCCTCATGTGGAAATAAGAACGTTGTGATAATTGCTGATTGCTGAGCTTCCGAAATGTACGCATCAAAGCCAACTGCAGCTAATCGCTTACGAACAATTTCATTATTTTTAGCATATCGGCTATAACGCGCTTGGACACCACCTTCTTCAATTAGCTCTTCTAACGCCTTTGCAAATGCTGCTACAACGTGCGTAGGTGATGTGAAACGCCATTTACCATCAACCTCCATGACTTTCCATTGGCTATATAAATCAAGCGCAACACTTTTAGCTTGCCCTTCGCATTTTTCCAACGCTTCAATTTTCGCAATAACAAAGCCGAATCCCGGGACACCTTGAACGCATTTGTTGGCACTACTAATTAAGTAGTCAATTTGTAGACTCGGCACATCCATCGGTACTCCACCAAAGCTACTCATGGCATCTACGATATATGTTTTACCGAACTCCTTCACAATTTTTCCTATTTCAGCAATTGGATTCAACATACCTGTAGTCGTCTCGCAATGGACAACAGCTACATGCGTAATTGCAGAATCATTTTGCAAAAGCGCTCTAACTTCTAAGTGTGAAGGTTGCTCATTGTACGGCACACTATAAACAACATGTTGAAATTGCAATGTTTTCGCCATTTCCGCAATACGTTCACCGTACGCACCATTTGTAAGTATTAGTACCTTATCATTGTCACCGATAGCTGTTGTTAAAACCGATTCCACAACGAAGCTACCACTACCTTGCATAAGAACCGCTGTATATTCAGTTTCTTCAGCTTGTGCTAAGTCGACTAACTGCTTACGAATCGTTTGTGTAACCTGCTTATAGTCGTCATCCCAAGTGCAACGATCTTCTAGCATTTCTTTTTTTACTGCCGCTGTTGTTGTTAATGGTCCTGGTGTTAGTAATTTGTATGTGTTCATGTGAATCCCCCTATTTTGCTTCCTTGAAAAACGCTTGATGTTTCTCTAATAAATCGACCGTTAATGTTGTTTCCCATTTTTTCAGGTGTGCAGGAATATGCTCTACTTTTACTTGCTCACCCTCATATAGAGCTACTGGGTATTGTTCTAGCAAATCCGTTCGTGCCTCTGTAGCAATAACTTTCGCTATTTCGAGCGCTAACGCATCATCCCCTTCTTTATCTACAACAGCAACCGATTCAGTTAATGTAAAATTCCCTTCTGTTGGGTCAATATATTCAATAGGTAGACCTTCATTTTTTGCATCAATAGCCTGAATACGTAAACCAAATCCAACTGCCACCTCACCAGTTTTCACTTTCTTTATAGGACCCGATCCTGAACTTTCAATATGAGGGCCCGCATTCTTAATTAAATCGGCTAAGACTTGTTTCCCCTCTTTTTCTCCATACTCATTAATAATTGCCTGCACTAATAGCCAGCCCGTTGATGAATCCAAAATGTTTGGAAATGACACTAAATCTTTATACTTAGGATCTGTTAAATCCTTGATTGTCTTTGGTACCGAGAGCCCCTTTTGCGCTAACAAATCAGTATTAATGAAAATCGACCCTGTATTCCCTAAAATCGGCAATGCATATGAAGAACTTTCATCTAATGGCTTTAAATCCGAAGATAGTTCCACAAACATCGGCTTTGAGCTTTGCGCACTTTCAATAAAGTACGAAGCCATCGTAACGACATCCGCTTCAATCTTCGTTCCTTCCGCCATCATTTTGCCACCCAATTCAGACGTACCAAATGACTGGATTAAATACTTCCCTTCATATCCTTTTTTATCCAAAGTAGCCTCCATTACTTCAACTGCTTCATCATCTGCATTTGAGTAAATAATCACTTGGTCTTTTGTCTCTGCAGCTGTTCCACCACATGCCGCTAATACAATCGCTGAACTAACTGTACCTAACATCATTGCCGTTGATTTTTTCATCATCAAAGCCCCTTCGTCTTTTCTTTATTTGTTGTTATATAATCACAACCTAATTTCACAATGAGGTTCGTGCACAAAATGAAAATTGATAACACAAAAATATCTGTATATTTCGCAAAGTGCTGTAGTTCTTTAATGCGTGTCGATACAAGCATAGTACTTGTACTCACAAGGAAAATAACTCCACTCACAGTCACCATTGCATTTAAAAAATAGTAGCTAAACATTTGAATAATCGTCGGACGGACATTCGGCAAAATGATGCGAATGACAGTTTTTATCCATGAATCCTTTAGCAATTCCCCCGTCACTTCCCAAGTTGGATCCATTTTTTGTAGCGAATTTTTCGCCATTAAATATGGAGTAGTAAAGAAGTGAACAATATTGCAGGCAATAATAATAAGAAAAGTTCCTTTTAATGAACTATTATTAAAGAGAAATAAGTAAGAAAGACCGAGGACCATACCAGGTACTGTGTTCGTGACCATCGATACAAAGTCCAAGCTTTTACGTCCTTTAAGCGGTGTTCGCACATTTAATAATGCGGAGATGAACGTTATACATACCCCAAAAGCTGCGGTTAAAAACGCGACGATTAGTGAGTTGACATATACTTTCGTCAATTCCTTTTCTGCAAGTACGTTTTGTACATGCTCCAAGGTAAAGCTTAAATCATATGGATAACCCTTTGTAAAAGGCACAATAATCATTGTAGAAAAAATTACGAATATGACACCAACACTGATAAGTGAAATTATTCCAAACGTTATATCACGTACACGATGCTTGACGAGTTCACTTTGACTAACATGCTTATACTGAAAGTTAAACCGTTCTAACATACTTAACATCACAATTCCAAGAACAGCAGGTATGAGCATTAGTACTGAAATCACAGCACCTTGTTCAAACTTTACAATAGATCCAAGCATAGATTGATAAAGTGTTGTAGCGATGACATCGAAATTACCACCAACGGAAGCTGGTATCCCAAAATCAGTAAAACTTAATATGAATGTTAAAATAAATGCGCCACCAATCGTACCGATCATCGGGCGGAAAACTGTATGGTAAAATCGTCGTGATGGTTTATCATGCATAAGTGTCGATACGAGTAAAAAACGCTTGTCAATATACTGCATTGAGTTTTGCATTAATATAAAAGCAACAGGTAGCGTGTACAGTACGTAGCCAATCAGTAGCCCATTAAATCCATATATCGTAAATAACGGTTCGCCGAATAGTTTCGTTACAATGCCTTGATTGCCAAAAGTGTAAATTAGTACAAATCCATATGTAATTGTTGGCAACAGCATCGGTAATGTAATGCCGATTTGCAAAAGCCTTTTAATAAATTGGTTCATGACAGTAAAGTGCACCGCATATGCCAAAAGAAAAGCTAAACATGTCGTAAGAATGGCAGCTACAAATGATACTTGAAAGCTATTTATAAATGCTACCCGAATTTCCGCACTCCCTAATGCTTCCACATAGTTTTGAAGCGTAAAAGTTTTCCCCATCCTAATCGACTGCCAGAACATACATAATAAAGGTACAAATAAGAAAGAGATAAAAAAGAAGATAATCGGAATGAATAGTGTTTTCACGGTTTTATTAGTTTTAAGCATATGATTCTCCAAACAACTGATATATGTTATGACGCTTAATATCTAGCTGCCTTAATATAAAATCTTCTATAAATTGATTTTTTGGTGATTTCAATATTTCATGAGGCGTTCCATATTGCGATATCGTACCCTCATTGATGATCAATACTTTATCCGATAATGTTAACGCTTCTTCAGGATCGTGCGTCACGATAATTGTCGTTAAATTAAATTGCCGTGCGATAGATTTAATTCGTTCTTTAATCGACTCTTTGATTACGCCATCGAGCGCACTTAAAGGTTCATCGAGCAACAAGATTTTAGGTTGCATCATAAGAGTTCGCGCAATCGAAACCCGTTGTTTTTGACCACCCGATAATTCGTGGATTTTTTTATGTAAATGTGGTGTGAGTTCTAAAAACTCAATGTACTCTTGCACCTCATCTTTTGACATTTTTTCTTTTTTATTGCGTAATCCATATACGATATTGTCATAAGCATTCAGATGCGGAAATAGGGCAAAGTCTTGGAAAACAATATTAAAGCCACGCTCTTGCATTGGCTGATTCGAAATGTCTTGCCCGTTATAAAGAAGTTGTCCAGCTGTTTGATCTGTTAGCCCTAAAATAATGTTAAGCAAAGTTGTTTTTCCGCAGCCACTAGGTCCAAGTAAAGAAACAATTTCGCCAGGTGCAATGCTTAAATTTATATCATGTAAGACATTTTTATCTTTATAACTTTTTGAAATATCTTTTAGCTCCAACAAGTTGTTCACCTCTTTATTTTTTGTTCTTAAGCATAGTATAGGGCTCATTTGTAAAGGTGATATCGGTTTTTTGTAAATGTTGAGTAAATCCTGACCACTTGTTGACAAACTTATGATTAATTTGAGTAAATAACATTTGAGGTGATTCGATGTATACAATAGAAAGACAACAACAAATTTTGCAATTTGTAAGGCAGAATAAAGTCGTAAAATTAAAAACCTTACAAAAAGAATTTAATGTATCAATGGAAACGATTCGTCGGGATATCCATCAACTTGTACAAGGTAAAAAAATAGAAAAGTTTTATGGTGGGGTGAAATACATTGAGCCCGTAGAAGGATTAATAGACAGTCGTTTCAATCAACAATTAAACGAAAAAATCGCCATTGCTAAAGGGTGTGCTGCATTAGTAGAAGATGGGGATTGTATATTTTTAGATAGCGGATCGACAACTTATCAAATCACACAATTCTTACTAGACAAAAAGAACATTACTATTATCACCAATTCACTTCCGATTGCATTCGACCTGATTGGCTCTAATGTGGAAGTGATGATAATCGGCGGGAAAATCCGCCATTCAGAGAAATCGGTAACATCAAATGATTTTCTATTCCATTTTAAGCATCTCAACATTAACAAAGCCTTTATTTGCACAAGTGGTATCACCCTTGAAAAAGGCATTTCAGATTTCAATATAGACGAGGCAATTACTAGAAAAGAAATTATCAATATTTCTCAATCTGTCTATGTCGCAACAGATGCTTCAAAATTCAATAAAAATGTTGCCATTCAAGTATGTCCACTCGATATGGTAGACATGATTATCACGGATGACACCCTGGATCCCAATTCTATAAAACGATTTAACGAAGCAGGAGTACAATTAAAAACCGTAAGTACGACTATTTCATGAGTTAAATCAAAAAGCAACTAGTTCAGGAATTAATCCCTCGAACTAGTTGCTTCTTTCATTTTCTATATATAGAAATCGATTATTATCGTCCTCATTAATCAGTGCTTATGTTAAATAATTTTTAACTCTCGCATTATTTTTGCAAGGCCATCCGCATCTACGTGATCTGCTATATGTGTAGCGACAGCTTTTGCTTTATCGTGCCCGTTCCCCATCGCGACACCGACACCAACAGCCTCTAGCATCTCGACATCATTTAAACCATCCCCAAAGGCAATTGCATCCTCCATCGTCAAGTTCATTTTGGCTAGCAACTTCTCGATACCTGCAGCCTTCGAACCTCCCTTTGGCAAAATATCACAACAATACTTATGCCAACGTACAAATTGCACTTCTGGAAACTTTTGTTGATACAATTTTTCGTCTTTCTCTTCAATAAATATAAGTGTTTGATAGACATCGTTCTGCATATAATAAGATGAGTCGAGATTAGGGTACGGAAATTCCAACGTATTTAAGCTTTCTGCAACCCTATCATTGTCATCAACAGAAGCAATCATCTGCTTGTCGTCTAGAAATACGGCTGGTTCATTACGGGCCTGACCAAAAGCTACAATCTGACTTAAAGTTTCTTTATCTACGCCATTTGCATAGACAACCTCACCTTGGTAGACAACATACTGACCGTTAAACGTCACATACGTATTTATGTCAAGCTCGTCTAGTAATGACTCAATCATAAACGGCGCTCGTCCCGTAGCAATTGCTAACTCATATCCATTATTACGCGCTTCTAGTAAAGCTGCTTTCGCTGAAGCTGGTAACTGTTTTGTACTATCATAAAGTGTGCCATCTACATCAAAAAATAATATTTTTTTCATCGTTGAATTCCTTTCTTTATTTATGTTTTATCTGCAAAGCTTAATCACTTTACAATTACAAATTTATCCACTATAATGATCCTAAGGAGTGATGTGCCATGATGAAGAGACTTAAACAAAAATTGTTAAAGCAACTTCGCGGCCTGCTCGGTAAAAAATCAATTGCCTAACATTTGCCCTTCATTATTTGAAGGGCTTTTCTTTATTTTAGTGTAACCGCGTGATAATATAAAGGAAATGCATTTATTTGGCTATGCGCAACCACTGTCTCATTATTTAAAAATTGTTGTTAATTGAACAATTTAGGTAATGAGGTACAAGAAAGTCAAACGCTCATTTCTTTTACAGTATACTAGAAATTCGCGATTTTTTCTTGTAGTACGTGTGTGGTAATAGACAAAAATGCAATAATAATGTACGCAAATAAAGGAGAGTAAACCATGATTTACAAAGTTTATTATCAAGAAAAAGCAAATGATATTCCAGTTCGCGAAAACACTAAAAGTCTATACCTTGAAGCTGCTTCAGAGCGCGAAGTACGTCAAAAGTTACAAGACCGTAATTACAACATCGAGTTCATCCAACTGCTTGAAGGTAACTACCTTGATTACGAACAAGCTAGTCCGAACTTCATCTTGGAGGAAATTTGACAAACATGAAGTTTGTTAAGAATGACCAAGCAGCTGTTTTCGCACTTGGCGGACTGGGCGAAATCGGCAAAAACACTTATGGCGTTCAATTTCAAGACGAGATTATTCTAATTGATGCCGGCATTAAATTCCCAGAAGATGATTTACTAGGAATTGACTATGTAATTCCAGATTACACGTATTTAGTACGTAATGTCGATAAAATCAAAGGGTTATTTATTACGCACGGACACGAAGATCACATTGGTGGTATCCCGTACCTACTGCGTCAAATAAATGTTCCTGTATATGGCGGTAAGCTTGCGCTTGGTTTACTACGTAACAAACTAGAAGAACATGGCTTATTACGTACAACAAAACTTATCGAGATTAAAGAAGAAGATATTGTTAAATTCCGAAAAACATCTGTCAGCTTCTTTAGAACGACACACAGTATTCCTGATGCTTATGGTATTGTGGTAAAAACGCCACCAGGTAACATCGTGCATACTGGTGACTTTAAATTCGACTTTACGCCCGTGGGTGAACCAGCTAACCTAACAAAAATGGCTGAAATCGGGCGCGATGGCGTACTATGTTTACTATCTGATAGTACAAACGCTGAAAAACCTAACTTTACAATGTCTGAACGTACAGTTGGTAAAAGCATTGATGAGATTTTCCGCAAAGTGGATAGCCGTATTATCTTTGCTACCTTTGCATCAAACATCCATCGCTTGCAACAAGCTACAGATGCAGCCATAAAATACGGTCGTAAAATTGCTGTATTCGGGCGTTCAATGGACAATGCTATTACAATTGGCCGTGAACTCGGTTATATTAATGCACCTAAAGATACTTTCATTGACGCACAAAGCATTAATCGCTTACCTGCTAACGAAGTAATGATATTATGTACAGGCTCTCAAGGTGAACCAATGGCTGCACTTTCTCGTATTGCCAATGGTACACACCGTCAAATCCAAATTCAGCCTGGTGATACTGTAATCTTCTCTTCTTCACCAGTACCAGGTAACACAGTGAGCGTCAATAAAATTATCAACTTACTTTTCCGTGCAGGTGCAGAGGTTATTCATGGCGCACTTAATAATATCCATACATCAGGACACGGTTCTCAAGAAGAACAAAAACTGATGTTACGCCTAATGAAACCTAAATTCTTTATGCCGATTCACGGTGAGTACCGCATGTTAAAAATGCATACTCATTTAGCGGAAAATTGTGATGTCCCTCTTGAAAATACGTTCATTATGGAAAATGGTGATGTTCTTGCATTAAGCACGAACGAAGCAAACGTAACTGGTCGCATCCCTTCTGGTGATGTATATATTGACGGAAATGGTATTGGAGATATCGGCAATATCGTTTTACGCGATCGCCGTATACTTTCTGAAGAAGGCTTAGTAATTGTTGTCGTGAGCGTGGATATGCAGCAACAAAAAATGGTTTCTGGACCTGACATTATTTCACGTGGATTCGTCTATATGCGTGAATCAGGTACAATGATAAACGAAGCACAAAAAATGTTAAATCGTCATTTAAACGGGGCAATCCAAGGCAAAACGCCTCAATGGACTGAACTTAAAAATGAAATTACTGACGTTTTAGGACCTTACTTATTCGAGAAAACAAAACGTCGTCCAATGATCTTACCTATAATTATGGAAGTATAGTTTTCTATGATTAGAGAAGCTACGCAAATTTTGCCTAGCTTCTTTTTTTATTTTATTTTCAAAACATTGAAACCTCTTTATTTTTTTTTCGTATATAGTAATACAAACTCAAAAAAGGAGCGGTATACGTTCGATAAAATCATCAAATCCTTATTAAAAGGTACATCATCAAGCCACCGTCGCCATTCGTCAAGCAGTCGCCGTAAATATTCAAAGCACCATAATTATTACGGTCACAAGCTTTATAAAGGCAGTCGTCGAAAAAGTTCACGTAGTTTCTTTAGCTCACACAGCTTCTTCAGTAGCTAATGTGGTGGCAAAAATCACGTGAAACGAAGTTCGATAAAAATGTTCAATACTATATTACAAAGCATACTGATTTTACATTTATCAAATTTCTTGGGTACGGCTCATACGGTAGAGCTTACTTAGTTGAAGAGAATTTTTCTCAAAAACAATATGTATTGAAATGTCTTCGGCCCAAACACCGTCGTTCTCAAAAAACGAAACGAAAATTTATGCAAGAAATTCAAATGCTTGAACAATTAGCTCTACCCTTTATTCCTTCTATAAAAATGACAGGTATACTTCTAGATTTACCGTTTTTTGTGATGGATTATTTAGACGGGCAAACATTTGAACAATTAATATTTGACGATGGGCAAAAGTTTACAATCACTGAAGCACTTTCTATTACACAACATTTGTTAACACAAGTCATCTCACTACATAATAAAGGCATCGTGCACCGTGATTTACGTATTCCTAACATCCTACTTGTGAAAGGAAATCTTCATATAATCGACTTCGGCCTGGCAACCTATATAAAGGAAGTTGATTTTGCAACAATTCGTAATCCTAAGCGAGCTGAAAATCATATTAGCGACTTATATTTTGTAGGACATTTTTTATTATTTTTACTATACTCCACCTACGAGCCTACTTCACGCAAAGAAAAAAGCTGGCAGGAGGAACTTTCTCTGCCAATAGAAGTCGCTTGTTATCTTGAAACGTTACTTTGCATCAACGAACCTTTCAAAAATGCCGAAGATGCTTTGAAATCATTACCAATAAAAAAATAAAAATGTTCAACATTACTTGTGAACATTTCTATTTATCGCATGTACCTAACTTACAATTGTATCTATCTCTTTACTAGCGAAACATCATAACGCTCGCTTCTACAACTCAAAATATTTGAAAAGTACATAAGCTGTCCATTTGCAATCTTCTAAATGTCTAACATTTCCAATTAATCCTTTAACGATTGCTTTGCTTAGTGTTTGATGATCAATTTGTTCTTTTAAAAGCTCTAATGATTCGCGTTCAATTGATTCTTCTAAACCTTCAATATTTTGGTCAAGTAATTCATGTAACTTACCAATAGAAATATCCTGGTCAAATGGATTTTCTACGATTTGTGCCAATTCCTTTGGAACACATGGAATGGTCATGTATTTTGCTAGTATATTTGTTTTTTCAGCTAACGAATTTGATATAATTTCTAAGTCCAATGGTAACTCATGAAATAAAAACAACTCAGAATAGCTCCTCATAAAACCTTTTATACAATAGACAAGATCATATTTATTATCGCTCATTTTTTCTCCGTAGAGTTCTTCTAACATGCGAATAATCGATTGCGTCATAATTATTTCATAAGAATTTACTTTCTTGAACAGCTCCTTATTAGGTGTTAGTGCTTGCTCTTTCATCAAAAAACGCGCTGCTTGAGACTTCTCATTGAATCTTTTAAAAATGCATTTATAAAATTCAACCAACAAATCCCGTTTAGTTTCTGCACTTCTGACTACCAAGTCAACATCGACAATAAACTGTTGCATATAGTGGTCGATCATATATAAAATCAATTCATCTTTAGTTTTAAACGATAAGTAAAACGCTCCTTTAGAAATCCCGCAACGTTCTGTAATTTGCTGTACTGATGTAGCTTCAAAGCCTTGTTCTGAAAAAAGCTCTAATGCTTTTTCCATAATTAATTGTTTTTTCATCATAGTTATTAATCGCTCCTAGGGCATATCATTGACAAATGACTAATTGGTCATTAGTATAAATAATTGAATCAAGTAAGTCAATAAAGGGTAGGTGTAAAGGTGAAAGGTTTAGTTAATTTTGTATTGAAAAATAAATTGGCAGTTTGGTTACTAACAATCATCATCACTGTCTCGGGTATTTATTCAAGTACTCGTATGAAAATGGAAACAATACCAGATATCTCAATCCCTTATTTAATGGTAATGGGTGTATATCCTGGTGCAACACCCGAAAAAGTAATGGATGAAGTATCGATTCCTTTTGAAAAAGCTATCGAGGGGCTCGAAGGCATAAAGACTGTCTATTCAAATTCAAGCTCGAATATTGCTAGTATTCAGGTTGAATACGATTATGGTGTCGATATGGACGAAAAAAAACGTCAGCTTGAATCAGCATTAGATAATGTGAGTTTACCTGAGGGCGCACAAGCACCAATGATTACTGCAATTAGTATGAACATGATGCCAGTCATCGCTCTTTCAGTAAGTAGCTCTGAAGAAGATATCGTCGAACTGACATCAACGGTTCAAGATATACTATTACCGAAAATCGAAAAAATCAATGGTGTTGCCTCTGCTACAATTACAGGTCAACATATCGAAGAAGTTGCGTTTACGTATAATGAAGCAAAAATGGCTGAACTTGGGTTAACAGAAGACTCTGTAAAACAAATGATTCAAGCAAGTGATATGGCTATTTCATTAGGTTTATATGAATTTAAAGAAGGCGAGCAAGCCGTTGCCGTTGATGGTAAATTCACAACAATCAATGAACTGAAAGAAATGCTCATCCCTGTCACACCTAGCGCAACAAATCCATCACCATTTGTGAAATTAAGTGATATCGCGAAAATTGAAACGATTGGTAAAGTACAATCGATTTCACGTACAAACGGTGAAAATGCAATTGCAATTCAAATTGTCAAAGGCCAAGCAGACAACACAGTTGATGTTGTCAACCAAGTTAAAGACTTAATTAAAGAAGAAGAAAAAAATATCGATGGATTAATCGTTGATATTTCGCTTGACCAAGGTAAACCAATTGAAGATTCTGTTTTCACAATGATTGAAAAAGCTGTATTCGGTGGTTTAATCGCGGTCTTAATTATCCTGCTATTCCTAAGAGATTTCAAATCAACGATTATCTCAATCGTTTCTATACCAGTTTCATTATTTATGGCACTCTTACTATTAAACTGGATGGATATTTCATTAAACATTATGACGCTAGGTGCTATTACAGTAGCGATAGGTCGTGTCATCGATGACTCCATCGTTGTAGTAGAAAATATCTATCGTCGTATGCATCTTGAAGATGAAAAACTAACGGGCCGTGCGTTAATTCGAGAAGCAACGATTGAAATGTTTAAACCAATTGCTTCGTCAACATTAGTAACCGTTGCAGTATTCGCACCACTTATTTTCGTTGGTGGTATGGTTGGCGAATTATTCATGCCTTTCGCATTAACGATGACATTTGCACTTGGGGCTTCCCTACTTGTGGCAATTACGATCGTACCTGCCCTATCCCACTTCTTATTTAAGAAGAAATTGTATGGAACAAAAACTGCTAGTAGCCATAAAGAAGTTGGAAAACTAGCACTATGGTACAAAGGAATTTTAGAAAAAGCTTTAAACCATAAAATTATTACATCTGTGCTTTCAGTATTATTATTAGTCGGTAGTTTAGCGTTAACACCTTTAATTGGTTTCAGCTTCATGGGTAGTGAAGAAGAAAAAGTGATGTACTTAACATACACACCAGCTACAGGTGAGTTAAAAGATGAGACTTTAGCTAATATCGAAACAGTTGAAAAAGAATTAATGAAAAACGACGATATCGACATTTTACAATTATCTGTTACAGATAGTGACAGTGCCGATATGCAATCGATGATGATGGGCGGCGGTGCTGGTGGCGCCTTAATGTATCTGATTTTTGATCCAGATATGGAAGACTTCCCGGCAGCTCGTGAAGAAATCGAGGAATATGTTTTCAATATCGGTCAATCGGGTGAATGGAAGAGCCAAAACTTCTCGGCGATGTCGATGTCTTCTAATGAAGTCAGCTACACATTCTACAGCGAAAGTTTAGATAAACTGGGCTCAGCTGTGAAAATGGTAGAAGACGTTATGAAAGATAATAAACGTCTTAAAGATGTTTCTACAAGTATGGAAGATGCTTACGTAGAGCATGTATTTAAAGTAGATCAAGCAAATGTCTTACAATATGGCTTAACAACAGGTCAAATTGTAATGGCACTAAATACAACTTCCACAAAAGAGGTGTTAACAACACTTCAAACTGACGGCAATATACTTGAAGTTGTCGTACAAAAAGAAAAAGCAGCTGCTGCCACATCCATTGAGGATGTACTAGCAACGCAAATCCCTACTGCTCTAGGTACAACAATGCCACTTTCTGAACTAGTAACAGTTGAAGAAGGTACAACATTGAATACATTATCTCGTAGTGCTGGCGAATACTATGCAACAGTATCTGGTACGATTTTAGACGCAGATATTTCAAAAGCAACATCTGAAGTAGATGCAGCGATCGATAAATTAGATTTACCTAAAGGTGTATCTGTTGGTGTTGCAGGCGTTGCAGCTGATATGCAAGAAACATTTACACAATTAGCTGTAGCAATGCTTGCAGCAATTGCGATTGTTTATTTCATTTTAGTCGTAACATTCGGTGAAGGGATTGCACCATTTGCAATTCTATTCTCACTACCGTTTGCTGTAATTGGTTCATTCGTAGGTCTCTTTATTGCTGGCGAGACGATTTCAGTATCTGTTATGATGGGCCTTCTCATGTTAATTGGTATCGTGGTCACGAATGCGATCGTACTCGTTGACCGAATTATCCACATGGAACGCGACGGAATGATAATGCGTGACGCTATCCTCGAAGCAGGGGCTACACGTTTACGCCCAATCCTGATGACAGCTATTGCAACAGTTGGCGCATTAGTACCTATGTTATTCGGTGCAGCTGGTGGCGGATTAATTTCTAAAGGCCTTGCTGTAACAGTTATCGGTGGTTTAACAAGTTCTACATTACTAACACTTGTAATTGTACCGATTGTATACGAGGTATTATCAAAAATGTTTAAGAAAAACCGTAAAGATATAGCAGAAAACTAAAAATTCAGCCCCTATAAAATAGACCTTAAAAAGGCTATCTTATAGGGGCTTTTTGACTTAAATATAATAGCGATGAATGGGACGACCAACACTGCCATATTGAATATCTACCTTTAACTTTGATTGTTTTTCTAAAAAATCTAAATAACGGCGCGCAGTTACTCGAGCAGTACCTATATAGGTCGCTACTTCCTCCGCAGATACTGCTTCATTACTTTCTTCTATATACGACAGTACCTTATCTAACGTTGCACGATTAAAACCTTTCGGCAATTCTTCAATTTCAATCTTCTGAGTTGGTATCAGTACATTGTTTAGCTCGGGTAAACGCTGCTGCATTAAATGGTCAAGATCATGTTGTGTTAAATCTTGCATATCCTTCATTTTGGCTTTATATGCCTGATAATTTTTTAACGTTTGCTCAATACGCTCAAACGTAAAGGGCTTCATAATGTAATCATAGACGCCAAGGTGTAGGATTCTTTGTATCGTTGGCATATCATTCGCCGCTGTTACTGCAATCACATCAACAATAAGATGTTCCTCACGAATTTTTCCTAACGTCACCATGCCATCCTGCTCCGGCATAAAAATATCCATAAACACCAGGTCCGGTTTTAACACCTTAACCTTTTCTAGACCTTCAATGCCATTCCCTGCATAACCGACAAGCGTAAATCCTTCAATACGCTCGATAAATTGCCTGTTCACCTCTCGCACCATCGGATCATCTTCAATGAGTAATACGTGTATTGTCTCCATCATTATTTTCTCCTAACTCAAACAGTATTAGAAAGCTTGTACCCTCCATAAATTCACTAGTTACTTCAATTTCCCCGTGTCCTTTTGTCACTATTTCACGAATTAAATGTAAGCCGATACCTCGATTTTCTCTTTCCTTAGTGGAAAAGCCATTTTCAAACATTCGAGCACGCACCTCTTCACTCATCCCTATTCCATTATCGGAAACTGCAATAGCGAGAAAGCCGTCATGCTCATCAACTGAAATCGATACATACTTATCTTCTTTCGATAAAATATTTAACGCTTCAAACGCATTTTCAATTAAATTACCAAATAACACGACAAAATCATGGTGATCTAATAACGCTGGAAAACGTTTAAAATGACTCTTTTGGTCAATTTCCACCTGTATACCTAACTCTTTACCATAACTAATCTTACTTAGCAGCAACCCAGAAATATTTTCATTATGGAAGCGTTCATTTAAAAATTTTGTTAAGGATGCTTCACTTTCTGTCGCCGTCGTTACATATTCGAGCGCTTGCTGCGTATGACCTAACTGCAGTAAACCGGCAATTGTATGTAATTTGTTTTTATGCTCATGTGTCTGTACTCTCAATGCCTGAACAAACGCTTTAACTCCTGTGACTTCTTCAGCGAGTTTCTTCACGGTAGTTAAATCCTTAAACATCGCTACCGCACCAACAATCTCATCATTCACACTGATTGGTACACGATTACTCAAAATACTATGATGGTTAATGTATAGTTCCTGATTATAAATAGCTGTTCCCGTTTCTACAATTTCAGGTAGGCGTGTATCTGGTAATACTTCATAAATTTTCTTACCTATATAATTTTCAGTTCCCGTCCCAACACCTAAAATATTACCAGCCTTTTCATTAAAAATCGTAATATTCATGTCTTTATCGACAGCTATGATACCTTCATGCATCGCATTAAATGTTTCTGTTCGCTCAACATACATTTTGGCAATTTCGTGAGGTTCAAGTCCAAACATTTGTCTTTTTATATGTTTTCCCAGTGTATATGCGCCCCAAGTACTGAAAATCAGAGACATCAGTATCGTGATAATTATTTCATGCTTGTAACTTTCAATCATTTTTATGAATGTAGGCATCGGATACCCAACAATAACAATACCAACCTGTTCTTTCCTATCATCAATTACGGGCGCAAATGCACGGATCATCACGCCAGCTTCCCCTCGCGCCTTTGAAATATAATAATGTTCACTAAATGCAGCACTTAAATCTTTCGATTCACTAAGTCTCCCTAGTTCCTTACGTGATGGATGCGAAAGCTTCATACGATCCATATTCATGACGACTATATACTCCGCTTTATTAATAATCCGAATTCCCTCTACAAGCGCATTAATATTTGTCGCAGTTTCTTTAATATCCGTCTTTTTCAAATGCGTATTCAACTCTGGCATATTTGAAACTGTACGTGCTACAAGCATTGCACGTTGTTCAATATCTTTCTCCTGCTCTGAAAGTAGATTACTAAGGACAAAAATGCCACCAAGTAAAAAGGAAAACGCAATGATTAAAAATGTCACTAAAAGTATTTTCCCATTCACAGGCATTTTCACCATTTAGTAAGTTCCCCTTTCTAATCTATAACTGCACTATTGGCAATCCACCAAATAGTCGCATATATCATTTCTTTTCGATTCGGTAGGTCATTACTATAATATAGTAATATCCTTATTAGACTATGGTCAAAATATTATTTCTGCAATTTTTCTAATAGTGTGCACAATGATCTCTGAACTTAATGAACAATATTACAAAAATTCTGCATAAAACCTAATAATTCATTCTCTCAATATTTTTGTATTATAACAATTCTACATTATTAACACCGTACCATAACAGTTTAAAGACTTGAAACTACTGCAATTTCAGTATTTTTTTGTTTTATGTACTTAATGAACGTTATGTTCCTTATTTTCTAAACCCCTTTTTTCAACAAATATTCGCTATGATAATGCTAACAAGATTGAAAGCGATAACAAATAGAATATTTAGATAAGGGGTAGCGAAAAATGAAATTACTGAAAAACTTAACGGTTCAGGTTATTATAGCCATCATTTTAGGTGTCATCGTCGGGGCAATGTTCCCTGAATTCGGCGCAAGTCTTAAAATTTTAGCAGACTTATTCATCAAGCTGATTAAAATGTTAATTGCTCCGATTATTTTCTTAACGGTTGTCATCGGTATTGGTAGCATGGGCGATATGAAAAAGGTTGGGAAAATCGGAGGAAAAGCATTGCTTTACTTCGAAATTGTTTCAACAATTGCACTTGCAATCGGTATTACTGTTGCATTAATCGTTAGCCCTGGTACAGGCTTAGATACATCAGGCGCTAATGATGCAGATATTTCAAAATATACAACAGCAGCTGAAGAAGCTGATCAAGGCTTAGGTGCTTTCATCTACAACATTATTCCAGACAACGTAGTAGGTGCGTTAGCAAACGGTGATTTACTTCCGGTATTATTTTCAGCAGTATTATTTGGTTTAGCAGCCGCTTCTATTGGCGCTCCTGCACGACCTGTTATTACATTTTTTGAGCAAGTAGCAGAAATTTTCTTCAAAATCGTTGGAATGGTCATGAAAATTTCACCAATTGGTGCGTTCGGTGCCATGGCTTATACAATCGGTAATTTCGGTTTAGAATCATTAAGTAATCTAGGATTATTAATGGCGTCAGTATACATTACAATGTTCCTATTTGTTGTATTTGTATTAGGCTCAATTGCAAAATTCTTTGGCTTTAATATTTTCAAGTTTATTGCCTACCTTAAAGACGAAATTTTCTTAGTAATTGGAACTTCATCATCAGAATCTGCTTTACCTTCAATGATGCGTAAATTAGAAAACTTCGGTTGTTCAAAACAAGTAGTTGGATTAGTCGTACCAACCGGCTACTCATTCAACCTTGACGGTACTTCCATCTACTTATCGATGGCTGCTTTGTTCATCGCACAGGCTTATGGAATGGACTTAACGTGGATTCAAATCATTACACTACTTGGGATTTTAATGATTACATCGAAAGGTGCAGCTGGGGTAACTGGCTCCGGTTTCATCACACTTGCAGCAACTCTTGCAGCCTTCCCTATGATTCCAGTTGAAGGGATTGCGCTACTGATTGGTGTTGACCGCTTTATGTCAGAAGCTCGTGCCGTAACGAACTTAATCGGTAATGGTGTAGCATGCGTTGTTGTCTCAAAATCTGAAAAAGAATTTGATGTAAGTATGCAAGAAAGAGCTCTACAAGGGAAAATAAACATCACATCATAAAAATGGGTAGTGGTAACAGTATTTTACTGTCGCCACTACCCATTTTACTTACCATATCGTTCGAGTAAAAGCTCTGTATTCGTCGATTGTTCAAGTGCCTTTTTCTCATCAGCCCAATAAATTAAATACTGACTGTCCTCCAACGTGAATAACATCGATTTCAGCTCTTCACTAAGTTCAGCACTAATCGCTACTTTTAAAATATCGACCTCATATAAAGGTTCGCCACCTATTTCATATACAATATGATAGGCAGGTTGTTCTTCAAATAAGTTTCGTTCTTTTTTCGACAGTTCTCTTACGTGACTTAGTGGATTTTTCTCCATATACGACTGAAGGTCTGCACCTTCCACGCGCACTAACCTTTTCTCATTTCGAAATAATTCCAATGCATCTCGCTCATATGCATGATCTACTATATTCATAATCGCTTCTTTCTCGCCTTTTTCACGAAACTGCATCGTGAAGCCTCCTACGAGTAATAAAGCTGCAAATAGTATAAGCCGCCCTCTTCGCTTTGTCATACTCTCACCTTATCCATGTAACGCCTTTTTTACAAAGCGATTAATATCAACATCCGCACCAATAACCAGCATAATATCCCCTAGTAAAATTTTATCACTTGCCTGTGGAGAAACAATGATTTCATCGCCTCGTTTAATACCAACGATATTAATGCCATACTTCGCGCGAATATCCAGATCTACAACAGAATAGCCAGCAATTGCATCATTCGCTTTTATCTCCATAATGGAGTGCTCATCAGAAAGTTCTAAGTAATCGAGCACAGTATTCGACATTATATTATTGGCAATACGAATCCCCATATCACGCTCAGGATGGACGATATAATCTGCTCCAATTTTACGTAGCACTTTTTCATGATAATCATTTTGTGCCTTCACAGTAATTTGTTCTACACCTAATTCTTTTAAAATAATAGTTGTTAAAATACTAGCCTGGATGTCCTCTCCAATTGCCACGATAACGTGTTCGAAGTTACGAATGCCTAATGAATTCAGTACGGACTCGTCTGTTGAATTGGCAATAACGGCCTGTGTTGCTATTGAGGCGTACTCGTCCACTCGTTCAGAAGAATTGTCAATCGCCATTACTTGCGCGCCCAGACTGATCAATTCACGAACGATACTCCCTCCAAAACGTCCTAATCCAATAACGGCAAATTCTTTTTTCATCATATTAAACTCCTCCGAATACTACTATTGCTCCTAGTGTACCTTATTCAATGACATATGTACCGTAAAAAGTAGTAAACTAAATAGCGTTTTAACTAGTTATTCTCCGGTACATTGATTGATGATAAAAAAGGGCGAGGAATCTAACTCATCCTCGCCCTTCAATCATAGTAATTATACGTTACGCATTTCATCTAACACACGATTTACGCGTTTTTCTAACATTTTCATGCCACTTCCGCCAGCTTGCATGTGACGAAGTTGACCATCTTTATCGAATACAAAATACGCTGGAACGTATTGGTTTGCAAATGCATCTGTTAATTTTAATTCGCCATCAACGAAGATAGGTTGTGTAATATCATGTTCAGCTGCAACTGCTTTAATTGTTTCTAAATTTGTATCTTCCTCTGAACGAGGCATATGCACAGCGATAACGTTTAACTCATCTTTATATTGATCACGGAAATTATTAACTTCAGGCATTGCTTCTTTACATAAATAGCAGCTTACCGACCAAAAGTGAATAAGTGTCGGTTTTTCCCCAACTAAATCTGCTTTCGTTACTTCACCATTTAACCAAGTTGTTGCGCCTGTAAGTTCAGGCATTTGTTCACGAAGTTTCATTAATATAATCCTCCTTAGTTAGCTCTACACCACAATATCTGGTCGCAGACATTACTTCAATTAAAGTAAAGTACAAATGACTCTTTTCGTTTGAAAAATCCCCACAATAAACACCGTGGGGATTCACATTGTTGATCAAAATTATAGTGTTGCTTGACCTGGGCGCCAGTTAGCTGGGCAAAGTCCACCTGTTTGTAATGCTTGAAGCACACGTAAAGTTTCATCTACGTCACGGCCAATGTTGTTGTCAAACACTGTTTGATATTTTAATTCGCCTTCTGGGTCGATGATGAATAGACCACGTAGAGCGATACCTTCTTCTTCAATTAAAACACCGTAGTCTTTTGCAACTTTGTGATTTGTATCAGCTGCTAATGGGTATTTTAACTCGCCAAGACCATTTTGTGTGCGGTCCGTGTTAATCCAAGCTAAGTGCGTGTGAATTGTGTCTGTTGAAACACCGATTACTTCTGCATCTAAGTCTTCGAATTCGTCGTAACGATCACTCATTGCAGTGATTTCTGTCGGACATACGAAAGTAAAGTCCATAGGATAGAAGAAAAGTACAGTCCACTTATCTTGCCCTTTGATTTCTTCTAAAGATACTTTACCGAAAGATTTGTCAGCAAGTACTGCTTCCATTGTGAAGTCTGGTGCTAGTTTACCTACCATACGTTCTGCCATGTTAATTCCCTCCGAATACAATTATGTAATATTTGCTCATTCGCTAGTGATGCGAATCCACCTTCTACCATAACAAAGTTAAGTCATTTTTTCAATTACACAATTATTCCGAAAACGAATCTTATTCACTAGCTATTTAACACCAATATTTTCTACATATTACACATATTTAGTATTTCATTTTTCAAAAAATCACTCATTAATTTTAATCTATATTTTTTACATAAAAACGATTGATTTTTTTTTTTGATTATGTATAATAATAATGTTTTTGTAAACTAAAAGTTTTGTTAAAGTAAACTTCAATTATCTGAAGTTTAGCAATCATAAACTTCTTCTAGGAGGGAAATAATGCAAATTGGAAGTAAAATCAAAGCGCTTCGTTTGACAAAAGGTCTCACCCAAGAAGAGCTTGGCGAACGAACAGATTTAAGTAAAGGCTATATTTCACAATTAGAACGTGATTTAAATTCACCTTCCATTGAAACACTTTTTTCATTGTTAGAAGTGTTAGGATCGACACCTAAAGAATTTTTTGATGACGAGGCACCTGAACAAAAAGTGGTTTATACAGAAGAAGACCAATCGATATATACCGATGAAGATAAGAAATATGAAATTCAATGGCTTATTCCAACGTCGAATGAAAAAGAAATGGAACCTATATTCTTAACACTAGCAGCTGGTGGTGAATTTAAACAATTCGAACCTTCACTGTCTGAAACATTTATTTATGTTGTCAAAGGGCGTATTCGTCTCGTTTTAGGGAAAGAACAATATATAGCAAGTGAAGGCAATGCCGTATATTTTGATGCGGCAGACCATCATCAAATTTTTAATGCTCAAGACGAAGAGACAAAAATTTTACTCGTCGCAACGGATTCATACTTATAGCTTAAGGAGGCGCATCGATGACAACGAATTCAATTATTCGATTTGAAAATGTATCAAAATCATATGATGACGGCACAGTCGTTTTAAAAAATATTAATTTAGAGCTTGAAAAAGGAAAATTCTATACATTACTCGGCCCATCTGGTTGTGGGAAAACAACAATTCTACGTATTATCGCTGGATTCACAGAGCCAACAACAGGAAATGTGTTTTTTCACGATAAAAGAATTAATTCAGTTCCTGCCAATGAACGCCAAGTTAATACAGTGTTCCAAGACTATGCACTATTCCCTCATTTAAATGTCTTTGAAAACGTGGCATTCGGCTTACGTATTCAAAAGAAACCTGAACATGAAGTGCAAGAACGTGTCGCTGAAGCACTGAAATTTGTAAATTTAGCTGGCTATGGTAACCGTGAAATTTCTGAAATGTCAGGTGGTCAACGTCAGCGTGTTGCTATCGCACGTGCGATTGTCAACGACCCTGAAGTAATTTTACTCGACGAGCCACTATCTGCACTTGACTTAAAGCTACGTACGGAAATGCAATATGAACTACGTGAACTACAGCAACGCCTTGGTAAAACATTTGTCTTCGTTACACATGACCAAGAAGAAGCCCTTGCGATGAGTGATGAAATTTTCGTTTTAAGTGAAGGCGAAATTCAACAATCAGGAACACCAGTAGATATTTATGATGAACCAATTAACCGATTTGTAGCAGACTTTATCGGTGAATCCAATATCGTACCAGGTGAAATGATTGAAGACTTTAAAGTTAAGTTTGCTGGCAAAGTCTTTGAATGCGTGGACCAAGGAATGAAAGCTAACGAGAAAATTGACATCGTGATCCGTCCAGAGGATTTAGAAATTACGACAGCCGATAAAGGGAAATTAATCGTAACAGTCGATACACAATTATTCCGTGGTGTTCACTATGAAATTTCTACGTATGACGAAGACGGCAATGAGTGGCTAGTGCACTCACTTAAAAAAGCTGATGTAGGGGCAAAAATCGGCTTAGACTTCGATTCAGAAGCGATTCATGTAATGCGCTTAAACGAAACAGAAGAGGAATTCGATAAACGTTTAGAAGCTTATGGGGACGACGAAGATGCAAACTAAGGCTTCAAAATCGGCCTTATTCCCATACGTTTTATGGATTGCATTATTCGTTATTGCGCCAATTGCCCTCGTTGTATACTATTCCCTACTAGATTTACATGGCAATTTCACGCTCGATAACTATAAAGCGTTCTTTACATCAGTTTATTTAAAAATGACGTTAAGCTCGTTTTGGTATGCGTTTTTAATCACGTTCTTTACATTATTAATTTCTTATCCAACGGCTTATTACTTAACAAAGACTAAGCATAAGCAACTTTGGTTATTGCTGATTATTATCCCATCTTGGATTAACTTATTATTGAAAACTTATGCATTTATCGGGATTTTTGGTCTATATGGGCCAATCAATGCATTTATCGAAGTATTTGGCTTTGATCCGCAGCAGATGCTTTTTACTGATATGAGCTTTGTTTTCGTATCTGTATATATTTTCATTCCATTTATGATTTTACCGATTTTCAACTCATTAGACCGTTTGAATCCGGCATTGGTATATGCAGCACGTGATTTAGGGGCTTCTGCCTTTACTACATTCCGTCGTGTCGTACTGCCACTGACAATGGATGGCGTAAAAGCAGGTATTCAAGTGGTCTTCATCCCTGCGTTATCACTATTCATGATTACACGTTTAATCGCGGGTAACCGAGTGATTACACTTGGTACAGCCATTGAACAACAGTTCCTTGTCACACAAAACTGGGGCATGGGTTCAACAATCGCTGTATTCCTAATTTTATTCATGGTCATCATCATGTTAGTAACGGGCCAAAAGAATAAAGGAGGTCGCGTATAATGACTAAACTTTCTAAAACAGCAAAAGTATATTTAACGATTGTCTTTATCGTCTTATATGCGCCCATATTTTACTTAATCTTTTACTCCTTTAATAGTGGCGGCTCGATGAATAGCTTTGAATCATTCACATTTGATCATTATAAGGCTGTTTTCGAGGATACTCGGTTACTTGTGATTTTAATCAATACCGTTATTGTGGCATTGTTATCGGCTTTAATTTCTACAATTATCGGTACATTAGGTGCTATCGGTATTGTGACAGTGAAAGATTCAAAAATGCGCAATACATTACTATCGTTAAACAATGTATTAATCGTCAGCCCAGACGTTATTATTGGAGCTAGCTTTTTAATATTATTCACAATGGTTGGTATTAAGCTGGGCTTTGCATCTGTACTACTAGCGCACGTTGCGTTTAGTGTACCAATCGTCGTTTTAATGGTATTACCAAAATTACTTGAAATGAATAAATCTTTAATTGATGCTGCACTTGACCTTGGTGCAACAAAAAAAGATGTGATGATGCGTGTCATCTTGCCTTATATTAAGCCAGGTATTTTCGCAGGATTCTTCCTCGCCTTAACGTATTCTTTAGATGACTTTGCGGTGACATTTTTCGTAACGGGTAACGGCTTCAGTACGCTATCAGTTGAAATCTACTCGATGGCACGTGCCGGAATTTCCTTAACTGTAAATGCAATTTCTGGTTTAGTATTCTTCGTGACTGTGTTAATCGTAATCGGTTATTACTTCGTGACAAGTCGTACAAGTAAAAGAACGGGGGGACATTAATGAAATCATTAATTCAAGCAACAATCGCCATTCTTGTCGTTACCGCCCTTTTAATGTATGCTGGGAACGCAATGAGTGCTGGTAGTGGAAAAGGTGGAAAAGATACGCTTACCATTTTCAACTGGGGTGAATACATCGATCCTGATTTACTAAAGCAATTTGAAAAAGAAACAGGTATCCATGTTATTTACGAAACATTTGACTCAAATGAAGCCATGATGACAAAGGTTCAACAAGGTGGAACAGCTTACGATATTGCGATTCCTTCTGAATACATGATTGAAAAAATGAAAGAGGAAGATTTACTCATTCCTCTTGACCATTCAAAAATTCCGAACATGAAAAATATTGACCCATACTTTTTAGATTTACCTTTCGACGACGACAATAAATATTCTGTCCCGTATTTTTGGGGTACAGTTGGGATTGTCTATAATCCCAGTTTGGTTGGAGATTTAGACTTCTCTTCTTGGGAAGACTTATGGGATCCTTCATTAAAAAGAACAGTCTTTTTAGTAGACGGTGCACGTGAGGTTATCGGAATGGGCTTAAACAGTCTTGGTTATTCATTAAATTCTTTAGATAATAATGAGTTACATTCAGCGACGGATAAGTTAATTAAACTTGCACCAAACGTCAAAGCCATTATCGGTGATGAAATAACACCACTAATGGTTAATAACGAGGCGACAGTTGCACTTACTTGGTCTGGCCAAGCCGCTGACATGATGTATGAAAATGAAGACTTGGACTTTGCAGTACCAGAAGAAGGTTCAAACTTATGGTTTGATAATATGGTCATTCCAAAAACTTCGAAAAATATAGATGGTGCACATGCTTTCATTAATTTCATGTTAGATGCTGACTCTGGTGCGAAAAATGCTGATTTTGTTGGCTACTCAACACCAAACATTGCTGCTATGGCATTAATGGATGAGGAAGTTGTCATGGACGAACGTTATTATCCAACTGAAGAACAACGTGATACGTTAGAGGTTTATAAAAACTTAGGACCTGATTATTTAGGCAAATACAACGAATTGTTTTTAGAATTTAAAATGAGTATTCGTTAAATTAAATAGAGCTATCACTCCAGTTAGTCACTGGAGTGATAGCTTTTTGTAATTGAAAATAAAAGTATACAGTCAGACTTTTAGTCAATAGCAACTGAGTACCCGTTATGTTAGACTGTAGTATATTTGAATAGATTACACAAAAGGAGGCTATAAAATGGCCCAACAGACATCAAATAAAACCGCTCTATATATTTTAATGTTTAATATGTTCATAGCCATGGGAAGCATTGGTATCATCATTCCCGTCATGCCTGAGTATTTGAAAATTTTTGGTGCAGCAGGACAAGTTCTCGGCATGCTCATTGCAACATTTGCACTAGCACAATTCGTGTTTTCACCGATAGCTGGGAACCTTTCAGATCAATATGGTCGTAAAAATCTTATTATTTTTGGACTTGTGGTAACTGGTCTTTCACAAATTGCTTTTGGACTTTCTACGGAAGTTTGGATGCTCTTTGTCGCTCGCTTTTTAGGAGGTTTAGGTTCTGCTTTCATCGCACCCCCGATTATGGCGTTTGTAGCGGATGTCACTACATATGAAGAACGTGGTAAAGGTATGGGGATGCTTGGGGCTGCCATGTCATTAGGCTTTATGATTGGTCCCGGAATTGGCGGCTTCTTATCTACAGTTAGTCTTCACTTTCCATTTTATATGGCTGGAGTTGCTGCAGTTTTAGCAGCCATCTTATCATTTGTGTTATTACCAAACACAAAACCAAACGCATCACAAAAAACACAAAAACAGGACAATCTCGCTAAGCAGATGGTACGCTCAGTCAAAATGCCCTACTTTGTTATGCTGATCATCATGCTTGTTTTCTCGTTTGGCATCGCAAATTTCCAAGCGACTTTATCTTTATTCGTCACACAGAAATTCAACTACACACCAACAGATATTGCAATAATTCTAACAGTTGGTGGTGCTGTAGGTGTCGTTGTTCAAATGTTTATCATTACACCACTGTTTAAGCGTTTCGGTGAGATGAAAGTCGTTTTAGTCAATTTGCTCATTGCATCAATATCAATCTTCTTAATTTTATATGTATCAGGCTTTGCTTTAATTTTAGTTGTTGCAACGATTTTCTCTACTGCAACAACGCTCATTCGTCCAGCAGTCAATACGCTGATTTCCAAGTTAGCAGGTAAAGAACAAGGTTTTGCCGCTGGACTCAATAATGCCTATATGAGTCTTGGTAATATGATTGGTCCAGCATTAGCTGGCATATTATTTGACTGGAATATGGACAGCCCTTATATTTTCGGTGCTATTATTTTATTTGCGTGCTTCCTTCTTGCCCTTATCTGGACAATAAAAAAAGCACCACATTTAATGAAGCCCGATTCAGAATAACGTGAATATTTATTGACGATTATTAGTAACATGTTACATTATTAATGAAAATCAAATCGCTTCAAAACCACTAGGGGAGTCTTTTTAAGACTGAGACGTATTTATTTCATACGGACCCTTCGAACCTGATCTAGTTCACACTAGCGTAGGGAAGTGGCGACTACTTGCTTTTTTTATATTTAAACGCAAAGCCGCTTCCTTCTATTTGTAAGGAAGCGGTTTTTTTACGATTATTGAAGGAGTGAAAAAATTGTCTATTCAAAAATTAACTATTATGGCCTTATTAGTAGCGATTGCAGTAGCTGGCTCAACGTTTGTCTCCATTCCAACAGGTATTGCCCGCGCCTACCCTGTGCAACATGCAATTAATGTCATAAGCGCCATCTTGCTCGGACCTATCCCTACCGTAATGATTGCCTTTGTAACAGCGCTCATCCGAATCTTAACAGGTACAGGCTCACTCTTAGCAATTCCCGGGAGTGTTATCGGCGCCCTCCTTGCATCTATTACCTTTAAATACAGTGGAAAAGCGTGGCTAGCTGGGGCTGGTGAAATATTCGGTACGGGTATTCTTGCTTCTCTCGTAGCCGTACCCTATTCTCACCTTCTTTTGGGTACATCTGTAGCTACATTCTTTTTCATGCCCGCTTTTATAACATCTAGCGTTATTGGGGCTACCTTGGGCGTAGTCATTGCTAAAAGTCTTCAAAAATCTGTTATTGCTAATAAACTTAACTCAACATTGTAATACGACATCAAAGTGTTTTTTTACCACTCGACATGCTCCGTTTTAACTCTAAAACAATGAAAACGATGGTTCATATATACCCCGTATGTATGAACCATCGTTTTTCATTTTCAACTATTAACGTTTTTTCATTCCCTTTAATAACTGTGCCACATTCGTATCCTCTTCCTTCACTGGTGTTTCAGCAACAACTTTTTCCTTACGTTTCTTGGTAGTGAAGATGCTCCAGCCAAATCGACGAATGGTAATATCGATGAAGAATAATAACATTCCCGCCAATAATAGCCACGTTGCAATATTTTGACGTTCAGCCCCTTTTTTTGTAAAGTCACGGAATACTTCTTGTGGTTCTTCTAATACTGCACCGCCCGTTTGCTTGGTTAATTCCTCTACCAGCTTGTCGTTCACTGGTCGCAATTCATATTCTGCGCTATACGGTACACTGAGTCCTGCCTGATAAATAGCCTGTTGTTCATCCGTAATACGGAAGAAAATAAGCCCTGGCTCAGCCTGAACGACTGCTCGAATCTGCGAGGCAGAAATTGTTTCAAGTTGCATCTCTAGCTCTTCACCCGCTTCGTTAACTGCTACGATGTCTAAAAACGCTGCTTCATTAGTCGGATCTGTTATAACGAATGAGCCGTCTGCATCTAAACGTATATCGTAAGCTACATCATTATAACTTGGTAGCATTTGCGAAATGGCTGTTTGCCAGAATGTACCCCATTCCTGCCATCTTGCCCAGTCTCCTGTCCACTTTCCTGTCGAATCAGACGTAAAAGCAAAAGTTTTTCCAAGACCATATTGCCACTGTGCAAGCACTGGATCTTCTTTCTCACTTTCTGCGATAACAGTTGCTCCTTGCTTTGCTGTTGTGCCAATATAAGCATTCATTTGCGGAACACCGCCTGCAAATAATTGATTCCAGCCCGGCGCATTATAAATTGTCGGGTAAAATGGGTTGTCTTCAATATAAGTACGTGAAATCATCGCTGTCTCACGAGATAAAATCGAAGGTATCATCTGTTCATCAATGACATCATAATAACGTCCACTACCCATTTCACTCAAAGCTTCAAGTAAATTGCCATCTGCATCTTGCCCAATCGCAACCGTTGACAACGTCACTCCGTTTTCCTTACCTTCCTCAATTAACCCCTCATAATTCCCAGCCTGCGACTGTCCGTCAGTTAACAAAATAATATGTTTTCGTTGTAGTTTTAGATTAGCTAAATTTTCATATGCCACGGCGAGCGAACTATAAATTTCTGTACCGCCACCTGGTGTTACCGATAGAATAGTGTCAACCACCTCTTCCTTATTGGCTAGTGGTCCTGTTTCGATAATTTCCCATGGTCGATCATCAAAGGCGATAAAACCAAGCGTATCTTCATCACGTAGCATCTCCACAGAACGTGCAGCTGCTTCCTTAGCTAGTTCTAGCTTTGAACCATGCATACTACCTGATCTGTCTAAGACGATTACTAAACCAAGCGAAGGCAACTGTTCTTTGCCTTTTATCTCCATTTCAACTGGTAGTAGTGTTTCAATTGGAGTTTTAAAATAGCCACCCAAGCCGAAGCTATTCTCCCCACCTGTCATCATGAAGCCAACTCCAAAGTTTTTAACTGCCTGCTCTATCACACTCATTTTTGCCTCACCGACTAAATGGCCAGGTACATTATCAAAAATAATAGCATTGTATTGTAGGTAACTTGAGAGTTCATTCGGCAAGCTTCTTGCATCTACCACATCATAGGAAATTGCATTTGGTCCAAGCACCGCCGCAATTGGTGATGCTGTTTCATGACCATTGACAATCAGTAATTTCGGCTCACTTTGTACCATCGTAACGCTCGTCAATTTATTATTTTCAAAGATAGCATCCTGTCCTACTTGTACAAGTGCTTCATATTTCACAAGACCTTCTGCTGTTGCAGCGTGCTTATACGTAAATACATTTGAGCCTTCTGCTAACTCGACTGCCTCACGGTGAATCAAAGCATCATTTTCGTATAGTAATATTTCACCTTGTATTGCTGTTGTCGCATTAATTTCTGTAACAAGCTGCTGTTGTTCGCCAACATAGGCAACTTGAGGTGATACAAAGCTCTTTAACGATACATCATTCGCAACAGGTCTATTGAATGGTACAACATCCACGCTAATATTTGAGCCCTTTAGTTTCGTCATAAATTCACGGACATTGCCATTTGTTTCATTAGCATCCGTTAATAAAACTAGTCTTGTCGCTTTTTTCGGGTCAACAATTCCTGTTGCTAATTGCAAACTTTGTTCAATATTCGTTTGATCAGTTGCTGTCATTGCTGTAAATTTTGGAACTTCATCTAACGTATTTGAGAGAATCGCTTCTGTTCTAAGTGTTGATGAAAAAGAATAAATCCCTGCAAGTTGTTCATCCTTTTTCGATTGCAAACTTTCCTCTATAAAACTTGTCATAGCAGTCTCTGTACCATTCATCGAAGCAGAACGGTCTACTAAAAACAGTACTTGTTCTTCCTTCACTGGCAATATGATATACGGCGCGGCCAAGGCAAATACTAAACAGCAAACTGCTAAGATTCGTATGGTTAGCACGACCATATGATTTTTTTTCAGACGCTGACGTTCACGCCAAAACGTCCATACAAAATACGCAAGAAGTGGTAGTAATAATAGCAAGGCTATTGGAACATCAATTCGTAAATCCACGACGTCGTTGCACCTCCCACTCCATAACGAGTAACACTAAAATTATTAGAATAAGCCATGGCATAAATGAAGATTTTGATTGTTCTTCCTTGCCATTTTCCTGTAGTTCACCAAGCGTATAACTCGTGCCTTTTTCGATAACGCGTTCCTGTGACTGTAGTTGTACAATTAGATGTTTTTCTTCGTCATTGGTACGTGCAGTATATATTCCAGGTTTCATAGGTGCTGTCAACGAGCCATTATCAATTATGGATAAAAACTCATCCTCTTGTGAATATACACTCCAGTCACCCTGTGCTAACGCAACAGCCCGCTCTTCATTTGGTACGAAAAGTCCGATTGAGCCTATTGATTCTGATAACGCCTGCTCAACACTCCATAAAAATAATGGGAACGATGGATGAAGTGGCCAGTCAGTATCCTCAATATCCGCTAATATAACAATATCTCCTTTAGGTGAACGCTGAATTAATGGCTCTTGTCCAACAGTAGCGATTGTTTTATAGTTTTCAATTGGTGGATAGACTGCACTAACATACACATCATCTAATGAGCTAAAAGCAAATAATGAATCGCTAGTTGTTGTCACTGAACTATTTGCCTCTATTTTTTCTGCATCATCACGACCAAATAATACAACTGGATTTGTCATTTGCGTGAGTAGTGCTGTTTGATTCGTGACAACCGTAGCATCTTGATTGTCTGGAACTTGTAATGGCGGTACGATTTTCACACCATTACTAATTGTTTGGAAACCTTTTTGTACTAGCTGATGCATGTTTTGATCGACTACGATTTTTGATGTTGTCGTTTGTAGCAATACCGCTTGCATATTGTCAATTGCATAATCATCTTGTATATCCAGTGATGCACGCATGATATTTGTTAATGGCAAATCTTCAAACGTTTTTGTTATGGCTTCATTAGCTGGTAACGTTACTTCTTCAGTAATTACCTCTTCGCCTTTTTCATTTTGTAACGCTAGTTTAAAGTTTTGTTCTTCATTCGTATCATTTTGTAACTGAACGAGGGCCATAACCGCTTTACCATCTGTTGTTGCAGCAAATCGAGTAATCGCAACATTCGTTAAATCCTTTGCCGCTCCATATACAAGCCATTTTACAGAATCTTTTTCCATCGGCAATTGCTTTTTATCTAGTGTATCTGTAAAGACGTAAATCGATGTTTGTGTATCACCGACAAAGGCCTGCGCGACATCAAGTGCTTTATTCATCTGTGCAGTCTCATACGTTACTTGTAAATCATGAATCTCTTGTTTAATCTCTTTAATATTGGTTTCTTGCTGTAGTACAGCTTGAGGCGAATTCCCTGTAGTAATTAACGTCACCGGCCGACCGTCAAGTTGCTCAACTAATGACAGCATTTCTTTTTTATGTGTGTCAAATGTTGACTGCTCTTTTCCTGCTAACATCGTAGCCGACGTATCAACGATAAAAATCGCTTGCGTGCCTGCAATTGTTGACTTCTTCAAATAAGGATTCATCAATGCCAGCACAAGTAACAGAAGCGCAAGTAATTGCAAATAGAGAAGTACATTTTTTTGTAAATGCTTTAAGTATGGAGATACACGTGTTTCTTGCATAATTTCCGACCAGAAAAGCGTCGAGGACACCGTCTGGTCGGTATATTTTTTTCGAAAGAAATAATATAGTAGGACAATGACCGGGATGATGGCCGTCCAGATAAATACTATTTGACTAAAACCCAAAACGGCTCACCTCATCTAATCCAATGTGCTTTTAATAGTTGTTGGAATACAGCATGTTGCAAGCCGTCCTCAACTTTCAGCTGTATTTTACGTACGCCAAAGCGTCTGCAAATTGCCTCAAATTCTTCTTCATGTAGTCGGCGTCTGGCATCATATGTTTCAAGTACTCTTGATGACATCGTGACATTGACATCACGTCCTGTTTCATGGTCAAGTAGACGAACATCGCCTGAGTAATGCGGCGATAGTTCTTCCTCTGTCACGATCTGCAAAATGCGTACATCTCCTGCAAAACGTGGTAACCTTTTCAACAGTTGCTCCCACTCATTAATAGGCTCAAGTCCATCGGTCACAATAAATAAAACCGTACTATCCTTTGGGATTGCCTTTAACGCACCTTGCGCAAAGCTATTTGTATACACAGCATCTTCAATGTCAGTGACAACTTGTAAAAAGGCACGTCGATACATAGCACCCTTACGTCTAAACGGAGGTTTCATATCGTCCTGCACAAAAGAAAACGATAATCGATCATCTCGCCCTAATACCATTAATCCAAGGGATGCAACAATTTGCCGTGCGAACGTCCATTTTACTTCTTCGCCCATTGATTTAGTTGTATCGAGCAATATATGCACACGCATTTCCTGTTCATCTAAAAAACGCTTAATAAAATATTTATCGGTTCTTGCAAAGACATTCCAGTCCACTTGCCGAACATCATCGCCAAGATGATATTCGCGAAAATCCGAGAAATCGAGTGATGCCCCGAAGCGTTGCGAGCGGTGCGAGCCTTTATGCTGCCCACGTAATTTGGAGGCAGTCGCCACTTGAAAGCGACTAATTTTCGCTAACCAATCTTCGGGCAATATTATTTTTTGTGTCATCGACTAACGCCTTGCTGCACTTTTTCTAAAATAACGTCAATGACATCATCTGCTGTTTTTCCTGAAGCCTCCCCTTCATAATTCAGCAGCATACGATGACGAAGCACAGGTTTTGCCACCGATTTAATGTCGGCAACCGAGACATGGAAGCGTCCATTCATTAATGCTCTTGCCTTTGCTAATTTAATTAAACTTTGCAAACCACGTGGACCACTACCATACATCGCATATTGCTTCACTTCATCTAATGCATCTTCTCGTTTAGGATGTGTGGCCACGACTAGGTTGGCTGCAAATTCTAGCATTTCATCAGCAACAAGCACTTCCTTCACCATTTGCTGTGCCGTAATGAGTGCTTCTGTGTCCATCATTTTTCGTAAATGAATTTCCTGTGCGCCTGTTGTACGCTTCATAATTTCCATTAACTCATGCTTTTTTGGGTAAGGTACAAGAATTTTACAAAGAAAACGGTCCATTTGTGCTTCTGGTAATGGGTATGTCCCTTCCATTTCTATTGGATTTTGCGTAGCTAAGACGAAAAATGGTTTAGCCATTTTTTTCGTATCCCCTAAAATAGTAACGGTCTTTTCCCCCATTGCTTCAAGTAAGGCACTTTGTGTTTTCGGTGTTGCACGGTTAATTTCATCCGCTAATACCATTTGGCTAAAGATTGGTCCGGGCTGAAATGTGAACTGCTGCTTGCCATCCGCCGTTCGTTCAATCATACTCGTTCCTGTAATATCCGCTGGCATTAAATCTGGCGTAAATTGTATACGGGAAAACGATAGATCTAGTACTTCTGAAATTGTGCGAATTAACATCGTTTTTCCTAGACCAGGTAAGCCCTCTAACAGCGCGTGCCCGTCAGCAAGTACTGCATATAATGTGTAATCAATGGCTTCTTCTTGTCCTACAATAAAACGATGAATTTCCGCTTTTACTTGCTGTAGGTTCGTACTCATTTCTTGATATTGTTGTTCCGTAAATGCCATTTCTTTTCCTCCTACTGTACTTCAATTGACGTGAAATACGATTGCACGACATTTTGTAAATCCTTAGGTAGTTGCAGACGATCTGAACTTTCTAAATAACTATTTTTATATGCACCTACAACATCTTCATATGGTCGGATTGAGCCTTTTGTAATTGGTCCATTTCCTTGTTGCTCGGAAACATTTGAACCGTCCCCTAATGGCCCTCCATCAACAGAGGTTTCACTCGAACCGCCAAGTCGTTTAGGGGTTGTTAATAGGTCTCGGCCACCTTGACCTGTACCCGCACCGCTCCCTAAACCCGCTCCTTGTCCAGACCCTAAGCCTGATCCATTGCCGCTTCCTTGACCTTGTCCCTGACCTTGACCATTTCCTTGGCCTTGTTGGTTGCCTTGAGCTTGTGAACCATTTTGTTGGTTATTTTGTCCTTGCTGCCCGCTTTGTCCCTGCTGTTTATTCGCCTGTGCATTGCTAGAAGGATTTTGGTTGGTATACGAATTGTTTTGCGTATTATTATTTGCGTTATTCGCACTTGCAATGGCATTTTGTAGTGTATTGCTTGCTGGCTTGCCAAGCTTACTCATCGCAGTTTGCGTAGCATTTGCATTTTGTGTTAACTCCTGCTGCATCTGCGCGAGTTCTTTGAGTTGCTCGATTTCTTCCTTCGACAAACTAGCTCCCTCATTTGCACCATTTTCACTAACACTTTGCTTATCTTTTAATTGCTGTTCCTTTAACGCAAGTTCTTTTTGTTTTTTTACGACTTCACGTAATGCTGCTTCTGCTGTGTTTGTTTCTTTTAACGTATTTTGTAATTCTTTTAGTTGCTCTTTGACTTCTTTTGTTTCAGCTTTTTTCTCTAACTTAGTCACTTCTTTTTTGATGTCTTCCACAACTGCTTTTTCTTTCTCAACCTCAATGGCTTCAATTTGTGTAGCTGCTGGGAACATATAGAGCACTGCAAGAACAACAGTCGTTGCAAAAAATCCAATTAACGCAGCTGGTCGAAGCCAATTCTTCTTTCTTGCTTTAAACTGCATAAAAGCATCCTCAGCTTTTTGCACCGCTTTCTCTAGTAAAGATTGCACAAGCGGATCCTCATCATCTTTAAATGAAAGGGCCGTAACAAGTTCATTGTGTGAAAAATAGCTATCTAGTGCATGCATGGTTTCTTGCTCTTTTGCTCGCTTCCACCACATGAAGGCAATCGTCGCTAGTATTCCTATCACAAAAACAGCAATTGCTGTTTGACGATAATAAGGCCACACAAAAAATCTTGAAACAACAACTAGTGAAGCACTCGCAAGCAATGCAAAGAATAAACCGTACTGTACAATAGGTGTTATCTTCTCAATCGATAAACTTATTTTCGCACGTTGTATATA
Source organism: Lysinibacillus sp. NPDC096418 (assembly GCF_044762775.1). Lineage (NCBI taxonomy): Bacteria > Bacillati > Bacillota > Bacilli > Caryophanales > Bacillaceae > Lysinibacillus > Lysinibacillus sp. NPDC096418. The sequence continues at coordinate 226,289 of NZ_JBIWEY010000003.1, read as the reverse complement.
TTTTCGTAATTGCTTACGTCGCTCCATATAGATCCCTCCTCATCGATTACTTTTCATATTGGCACGTAATTTTTTTATGGCCACTGTTAAACTAAAAACAATAATTAATACATAGACAATTAAATAAGTCACCCAGACAGGTAATTCAACTCCTGATAGCTCAGTTAACGCATCACCCATAGCAGGTGATATGAGTGTTAGCATTAATGCCCCTGGGTTAATGGAAGCCCAAAAATAAGTCAGGAAAGACGTATTCCCCCCCATTGGATTACCCATTTGTTGAAAGGCCATCGTTAAAAAGAAGAAGAACGCCGTTATTCCACCTAAGAAAATAATCGAGCCATATGTCGCAATCATTGCGACAATTGTTTTCTTTGTAATCGTGGAGAACATCACACCAATACTACCAATCGCAATAACTGTCACTAAATAGAATAAAAAGATAGATACTAACTGCGAAGGCGATACCCCACCAAATAAGAACACTAAACTATATAATGGCAGCCCTGCTACTAGCATTAATACTAAAAAGGCAACCGACGATAATAATTTCCCAATAATAATTTGTGTTGAGCTTTGTGTCGTTGTCAGTAAAATGTTCAATGTTTGCTTTTCTCGCTCACTACTAATTGCCCCTGCTGTTAAACTTGGTGTAATGAAAAGGACAAGGGCCATTTGTAAAATAGTCAATACTGCGAACATTATAAAACTCATGTCAGGACTAAAGAAGCCCTTACCTGTAAACTCAGTCGCTAGCATTAAAAAACCTGCTATAAAAATACATATAACGGCTAAATAAAACATTAAACCTGAAAAACTTTTAAAAGAACGAAAGCGTAACTTCAATTCTTTTACGAGTACTGGATTATAAAATCGTTCCATCATTGAATATCCGCTCCTTTCGTCATAGCCATAAAGACATCCTCTAGATCTTTTACTTCTTCACTTAACGCATATATCGGTAAATCGGCAAGCATCGCTTTTCTTAATAGAGCCACTTGATCTGTGTTAGTGCCGCGATAACTAAACGCAATTTCTGAACGATTATCCACTACATCTATTGAAGTAATCATTGGATCCTCTTCAAGGAATGTACGCACTTCCTGTAGGCGCTCTGCTACCTTCACCACTATACGCTTTCCACCTTGCAACTGTGCTTGGATGGTTGCTACATTTCCATGCGCAATGAGTTTACCATTATCAATCACACCAATTTCATCACACATTTCCGCTAGCTCTGGCAAAATATGTGATGATATTAAAATTGTTTTACCCATCGATTTTAAATTACGTAAAATATCACGCATTTCTACTCGTGCACGTGGATCAAGTCCTGATGCAGGTTCATCAAGAATTAATACCTTTGGGTCGTGAATGAGTGCACGCGCTAAGCATAAACGCTGCTTCATCCCACGTGATAGTAGATCCACATAGTCATAACGTTTATTCGTTAAATTGACAAGTTCCAATAACTGTGGAATTAATACTTTACGTTCTGCTGCACGAATTCCATAGCTCGCTCCGTAAAAATCTAAATATTCATCGACTTTTAACTGGTCATAAACTCCGAAAAAGTCTGGCATATAGCCGATTTGCTTACGTACTTCTTCTGGTTCTTTTACAACGCTTTTACCGTTAATAAAAGCATCACCCGATGTTGGTGAAAGTAGCGTCGCTAATATCGAAAACGTCGTCGATTTTCCGGCACCATTTGCGCCAACAAAGCCGAAAACAACACCCTCATCAAGGGATAAATTCAAATGGTCTAATGCTGTAAAGGAGCCATATTTTTTCGTTAAATCACAAATTTCTATCATTCCTTCACCACTCCTTTCAGCTCTACTTCTGGTAATGTTGTCGGTTCACCTGTTTGGTCTGGCCCGTATTTAATTTCCATTAAAATTTCACCATTTCGGTTGAAATAATGCTCAACATTTTCAGTTAGTACTTGTTTTTTATCCGTTAATTGCTCAAAGTTGCTCGTCTGGTTATTCCAGATGGATACCTGCATACGACCTACATCCTTATTTGAAATTGAAAGCTCATTAAACGATTGGATGGTTGCTATAAAATCTTTAGGCATCGTAGCCTTTACATCATATACACCATCAGTTAATCGCCATTCATTCAATTGCTCATCAAGCTTTTCATAATTTGCGTTCAGTGATTGAGTATCCACTGTATAAGAAAAGTTTGTATGCTTCATCGTAAATGGACCTGTCAGTTCTACCTTACCTTCAAACGGCTGAATGAAATAAGAAATTGGCGCCATACTAGCACTTGATTCAAGTTCAACGCCTGCAATTGCTTGATCCGCCCAAGCTGTTAACACAGGCAACTCACCGTTTTCTACAAGTGATAATGCCATAGATTTCATCTGCTCAATACGAACTGGGTCAATTTCTTCCTTCTTCGTTGGATACGTATAACCGTTATTGCTATACACATTTGGTTTTTGCAAGACTGTCGTTTTGATATTCTTATCAACTTGCAGTGTTGCATTTGGCTCAATATCACCGAGTTTCACTTCATTAAAACCCGATAAAAGCGTGACATCTTTTAGAGTGAATGGGAAATTATTTTTAATAGTTCCCAAAAGCTTTTCATTTTTTAATGTAAGATCAATTTCCATTTTGCCTATATTTTTTGCAGCTGTTTTCCCTGCAAAAGATTGAACTGACCAATAGCTTAAATCACGTAAAGTTAATGTTGAACCATTTGCATGCTCTTTAATATACGATGATTCATGTAGGTCACCCAGGTTACCATTAAAGTCATTAAATTGACGCAATGCTATCGCCGATGTCTGATTATCCGCTTCAACAACAAAATCACCACCGCGATTTGTCAAAATTGATTCTATATAATATCCATTTACACTTTTGTCGTCATTTACTTTATAGATAGATGACTGCTGTACTTGTGGTTGGATAATACGATCCTTCGCCCCAAAAATGAAGAGGACAATCGATAATCCAACAGAAATGGCAGGGATAATCAACCATGCATGCTCACGTTTGTCCATTTTTTTCAAGATGAAGTATAGAATTGGTCCAATAATTAATATATAAAGAATAATCACAACAAGCATGTATGAGACAGACACTTCAAAGGAAGGGGATATTTCATTCACTGGACGTAAATAAGCCGCTACTCTCTCAAGCATCGACTGATCTGCTAGCATCGCTTGCTGCGTCAAATTTTGAATATCTAACATTTTAGCTGTTAATGCAGCATAACCATCCATAGAAGCTAGTGGATTGTCACCTAATGAGAACGTCGTTTGTAGAACTTCGCCATTTCCTACATTTTTCTTCGCAGCTAAAATAGTTGTACCATCCGTTAAAATGGGCTTGCTATCCTCATTTGCTGAGGCTACATAGACCTCAATATCCTTTGAAAAAATACCGCCATCTGACATTTTCGTTAAACTAGCCGCTGATACAGCTGTCTTTTCCTGTGACAATATTAGTGGTAAATAGTCCTTAAAAACACCCGCTGTTGCTTCAACCTGATCTGAAGCCCCGAGTAGTAATGTACCACCATCTTGAACCCACTTTAGTAAAGCCTCTTGCTGTTTTTGTGATAAATCTGCCAAGGCAAATTCATCGATAGCAATAATATTTGCCATTGCATAACCCTGAGCTTCTTCTGGCAATGTATATTCCTTTAATTGATTTAAATTGAATACTTCAACATTATTTGATGGTGCAATTTGTGCTAATCGCAAATAGGCAGCTAAGCGGTCACTTTTTTCCGTCAATGTATATATAAAAGTTGCGGAAGAATCTAGAATATTGGCTTGTAGCTGCTTCGTCCCTTTATATTCAACTTTTTTCCCTTTTTCAATGCCTCCATCATAAAAGGCAAATATTTCCGCATTTGAAAAGTTGTTATTAGACAAACCGTTCACGTATAACTCATAAGTCTTTTCTTCGCCTTCCGCTAAATCAACTGGTAATACTAATGCCGACCCAAGTTCATAGGAGTGCGTGACATCTATCGCCATATCTCCCGAAAAATCAGAGCCTTTATTTTTCACTGTAATTTTTAATGGTACAATAGATAAACTTTTCGCTTTACCGTTAATGCCTGCTGTCGCTTGTACCTCTAAACTTGGTGCAGCGCTCGCCTGTGATACAGGTAGCATAAAGCTCATAACAAGCATAAATAGTAGTAAAAGTGCTGTTATTTTTGTTTTTCTCAAAAGCTCAACCCCTCTTTTTCTCTAGTCATGAAAGACATTTACATAATTATACGTTTTCTACTTATTTTTGTTCCATTTCTTATGGTATCTTCATGAATATTCATAAACTCTTAAGATTTAGACGCTGGTAAACAAAAAAGGCTCTAAAGTTTAAATTAAACTTTAGAGTCCTTTTTCTTACTTCGTATAATCAAATAAACAACGTGCATGATCCTGTACAACTTCCACAAATGCTTCAACCTGACGCAGTTCAAATGACGATTCATAACCAATTAGCCACGTATCCCGCGTTAGACCAAATTCCTTTTCACTGTTCATTAATGCTATTTTATTGACACCATCAGCTTCATTTAACGTAATGGACGGTAAAATCGCATAGCCAATCCCATTCAATGCCATTTGCTTACACGTCTCAATTTGGTCTACTAAAATTTGACGACTTGGATTGGACGCAAAATGTCGCTGCCACCACTGTTGAATTTCTTGATAGTAGTTCGAATCACTTTTGAATTGAATAAACGGACGGTCTGTCGTAAGCACATCTTCAATTGTTTTTAGCTCTTGATCAACTAAATATAATGTATCTCGGAAAAGATGAATTTTTTTTCCTTTCCAATCTACCTGTCCCCTTACAATTCCAACATGTGCCTCACCTTCATATAAGGCTTTGACAATTTCAGAGCTCCAGCCTGTCATCAGCGAAATTTTCGCCTCCGGGTATTTTGTGACAAAATCTTTTAATACTTTTGGTAGCCAATTTTGTCCTACAATTGAGGCACAAGCAATTTTCAATGTACCATTCACTTTCGTCGTCAGCGCTTGGATCATTTCCATAATTTCTTCTTTTTTTGCAATCATTTCATTCGCATAGGAAATAACAAGTTCTCCAGCAGGTGTTGCCGTTAATCCTTTTGGCGAGCGAATAAACAGCTGTGTTCTCCATTCTTTTTCAATTGTTTGTAAACGCTGTGAAAGTGCTGGTTGTGATAAAAATAATCGTTCCGCTGCCTTTCGCATATTGCGTTCCTCTGCTAATACTTTTAATATTTCTGCCTCTGTTACCGTCAAAAAAGCAACCTCCAATTTAAAATCAATTACACCTCAGCGTAATTGCCCGTCCAGATTTTGAATTGCGCTCACACAATTCACTCCCTTAAAAATCTGTGATATCCGCCGGAGGCTTTGGGCCAACAGGATGTTGATCACTCAGGCGTTGCCGCAGGACGCGGCGATTTTAGCCTGGGTTCCTCTATTCAGCCTGCTTTTAGATAATCGCTGAAAAAAGCTACAACCGTATTCATCTCACCTCTTATAGAGACAGGATTTTTTGGCTGAATAAAGATAAAAAGGACTCAATTATTCCTTGAGCCCCTCCTAAACTAGTTTTCTTTTTGATAAATATATTTTTTTAGTTGTTTTAATATTACGCGTCTTGTTAGGATACCCGCAAATAACCCCTCTTTATCGACCACACATAAAAAGGCATGGTTAATGACTAAATCTAACGCTCGCTGGAAATTATCTGTTATTTTTAATACAGCCAAATCTTTATCCATAATCGTCTCTACCTTGATGTCAGGTAGTTTTTCATACTCAATATGTTCGAGCCCTAATATCGCTTCAGTAATCATCTTCATACTTAGTAAGCCTTGAAGACGGTATTTCATATCTAATACGGGAATGGATGAATACCCTGTACGCGTTAATACTAGTAATGCATGCTCTGCACTGTTTCCACTTTGAACATGAGCAACTTTTTCTGATGAAATAATAAAATCACTAATTGGCATTGCTAATAAATCTTTACTGTTAGTTGAAATCATGAACCTCTTCTCCTTTTCTGTCCCCAATATGCAGAACAGGATGCTTCCTCTTTATCATATCATAATTTTTCCTAAAATGACCATGACAAGACCGAGAAGAGTTTTATTATAACTATGGATTATTTCAACCTTTCGAGAAAAACTAACTATCACATTTACTTTCTCAAAACGTCTGATATCTCTATTGAATGGAGAACATTTATGATATCTAATGGTACTCAGCAAATAAATATTCACTTGCTGAATACCATTGAATTATTCTAATACCCAGCTATACTCCAATAATAAAAAATCATAATACCTAAAAACCCTAAAAACAAAAGGTACACCCAAACAATTGGATTCAGCACCGTTGAATACTCTTCAACCGTTTTAGAAATCGGTGTATCTTTTTCTGAGTCTCGCTCGGTTGTCATTTTTGCTATACGCATCGTAGAAACGAACGAAATAACACTAATAATTGTAATCGTAATAAGAGCTGGTATTAACCACATACCCACAGGCAAAACTCCTTTCTTTACCCATTAGTATGCGTTAAACCAGCTGCTCTTTATGCAAGGTATTTAATTAAAACGGAAATGGATTTAACCATTGACCACCATCCAATGTGACACATTCTCCGTTCATATAGCTCGCTTTATCTGACATCATAAAAGTCGCCAAATCAGCAACTTCTTCCGGCGTACCAATTCGACTTAGTGGCACAGAATCCAATGTTCTAGCAGCTGCGGCTTCTGATTCCCAAAGCTTCGATGCTCCACCTGTCCGCTCAATTGGTCCAGGTGCAATCGCATTAACACGAATGCCATACTGTTTTCCCCACTCAACAGCAAGTGTTCTTGTTACGGATAAAACACCTGCTTTCGCTGCCGCCGAATGAATTACACCGGCACCTGCGTTCCAAGCATACGTTGCCACCATATTAATGATAGAACCTTTAATCTTGTGTTCAATCCAGTACTTACCGACTGCCGAAGAACAGTAAAACGTACCATTCAACACGATATCAATAACCGCTTTCCAACCATTTGGAGACAATTCTTCTGCACGTACGATAAAATTCCCTGCTGCATTATTAACAAGTCCATCCACTTGTCCAAACTTTTCAACCGCAAATGCCACCATCGCGTCTGCTTGTTCCGGTATGCGAACATCCATCTGGAATGTTTCAATTGTACTGCCCACCTCAGAAATAAACGTTTTTGCTTCAGCTAAACGATCTTCATTGCGTCCAGTAATAACCACATTGGCCCCTTCAGCAACGAATTGCTTAGCCATATAAAGCCCCATCCCACTTGATCCGCCTGTAATAATAATTGTTTTCCCCTGTAACATACCATTTCCCCCTTTGCGAAAGTCAAAAATGAATTACTATTCAGTATTTTACTACACTTTCTCGTTAATGTCTTAAAATATCTAGAAAAATCGATAATTTAATAGTTCGATTCTCAACTTTCAAGGTTCACTGGTTTTAAATTATGGCTGTTTTCTTAAAGATTTTTACTTCTTGTTTGGCTATCTTCTTATAGTGTTAGGTAAGCCTTTGACGTTATCTCCGGCTTTTCCCCCACTTCACACCGTACGTGCGACTTTCACCGCATACGGCGTTCCGACTAATCCAATTCATTCTTTTCTACGTTGTTAATAATGCGATGATGTTCTCCCGAATCAGATTGTATTAATTTTACATTGTTTTCGTAGATCAGAGTGTAGCAGTTTGTTTATCTGCTATAGCTACACTATACGAGCAGGTCAAAACTTCTTCAACTTTTGGTTAGGTACAGGAGCAGTAGTAGCAAACTCTTAGAAGCCTTCAACTAACCTGTGAGTGTTGATGTTGAAGCAGGGAAACACTGACACAGGTTATATAATGTTGCAACAGAGTTATGTGTGAAGCTGTAGGAGCTATTGTGGGGAAATAACAACAAAAGGACTTGTGTGTAATTTTACGCACAAGTCCCTTAGCTTGAAGTGTGATGGGCTATTGTTTAGATTGTCGAATGGTTCACAATAGCGCCTGTTTATTTTTTTGTTAAATATGTGTACCAAGGTTTACCTAAAAAAAACAAAGGAAGTAGTAAAATCATTAAAAAACTTTCCCATCGAAATCCATTAGCAAATACAATAAAAGATAGACCTATAAACCCGAGTAATTGTAGGATTTGTTTCATATCAATGTCTCCTCAATGGTGGTTCTTCATTGAATTGCAGGACTTGCATATGGAGATTAATCAGAAATACAAGACCTATTTTTATTAAACTAAATCGTCCATTAGCTTAAATATAGGTAACCATAAGTAGCTATTCCAGAAACGCCAAACAAAATAAGTACAGTACTTTTTATAAAACCCGTCTTTCCTTTTTTCCAGCTTACGATACTTGTAGTAAGCCAACTAATAAACACCATAATTGCACCAATATGCTGAATCCATTCAATTGCTAGGATAATTCCAGAAAGTGATAGCAACATGCCTATGATTATTAATCCCGCGCCAAAAAGTGCTAATGGTTGTTTAAACTCATTTTTAAATTTCTGTTGTTCTTCCTTATCCATTGTCAAATAAGTATTTGTAAGAAAGAAAGTAGGCATAATCCATATTAAAATTACAAGTAAACCCTGTATCATTTCGTATGCCCCTATCTAGCCTGTTCCGCAATCTGGCTCATTAGTTGAACGACCAAATAATGATTCGTTTGGTATATTGTATCATATTCGGAAATATTAATAGGATACGAATGTGTATGACTAACAAGAAAGATTGCCTGTTATAGCAGGGCGAGGCGAAGGTGTCTAATCAGCTTCAACTTTTGGTTAGCTTACAACAACAAACGTAGCAAGCTTATTGGAGTATTTAACGAGCATGTGGGTGTTGATAGTAGAGCATAACAAAAGGACTTGTGTACATGAGTTAAATCATGCACGCAAGTCCTTTCTTCTTAAACTAGTCTCCGTTAGTTTAAGAAGATTAGTTTTGTAACTTTACCCGAATTCAATTAAAGTTGCTTTTTTATTTGCCAATGACTCTGGGGCCAGTCCCATTATCAATTATCGCTCTTTTTAATATTCCAATCTAATTTAGAAGTCTGTGTCATGTTTATTTTCAGCTTTTTGCACCAAAATCCTCTAGTCTACTCTATTTCAATTAAATTGTACTTAAATTAAATCTCTTTCCATAGCGATAAGGCAAATATCCAGTTTGGATCGCCGTATCCTTGATAACTTTGAACCGCTTCATAGTTTTTTCCCTGATGTTCTACTCTATCACCCTTTGAATATGCTTTAACCGGGCTCCATTGTTCAGAAGATGAACTCTGCTCTTTTGTAGTTACAGTCAGAATGTTACTTTTAATCGATTCATTTCCTGCTGCATCAACGGCCGTAACTGTATACTTATATGTTGTATTTGATTGTAAGTTCTTGTCCATAAATGTTGTAGTGTTGGATGTTCCAACTACTATCATTTGTCCATTTGATGTTTCTCTGTATACAACATAATGATCAACTGCTATATTGTCTTCTGATGGACTCCACATTAAATCTACACTAGATGATGTATGCCCCATACTATGCAGTGCTTTTGGTTGGGTTGGCGCTTCAGTATCTTGAACTTTATTTCCTGTCTTTGCAACAACTGCTTCACTTTCTAGTGAAACATTTCCTGCTGCATCTACAGCCTTCACTGTATATGTATATTCTGTATTAGCTGTTAATTTTCCGTCTGTAAATGTTGTTCCTGGTACTGTTCCAACTACTTTTCCATCACGTAATACTTGGTACTCTTTCACCCCTACGTTATCTGTAGAAGGCTCCCAGTTTAATTTCACACTGTTTTCTGTAACTGTCGCTACATGTAATTTTTGTGGTTGTGTTGGAGCTTCTGTATCCGGGTTTTCATTATTTATTAAATTAACATCGATTACACTATAGAAAGCGTTTCTAGTATCAGCTACATCCCAAACAGCCAAAATCACATGGTATCCACTTCGATCTGTTGGTACGTTAATTTTATGCGATAGATTATTAGATGACATAGAACCGTTATGTTGGACTTCTCCAATTGGTTCAAGAACAGCACGGGTTAGAGGTTTATTAGGATCCCAGTCTTTTTTTGTAATATAATAGTGCCATTTGCTTGTTGCATGCGATGCAGTATACTTCCATGTGAAAGTATTTTCACCACCAGTGATCGTATTCTTAAACCAACGATCAAATGATTGTTGATCAAGAATTCCACCAAACAGTCCACCAGCTGAAGCAATTTTTCCGTCTACTGGCCCACCTTGTGGGAACCCTTTTGGTGCTTCTAAACTCTGCGGTTGATACCTAATCTCTCCACAACTCAAGTTAAGCGCTCCATAATTTGAACTACATAACGCAGCACGGCTAACAGGTTTTTCAACAAATCCATGTGCATTTACATTCTCAGGTATTAAAGTACTTCCCATAATACCCGCTGCTAATATAAAAGCGCCTACTCCCGTTTTTCTTATTGTCTTTTTTGTAAAACCAAATGGAAAATTATTATTCATCTTATTAGTCCCCTTTACTTATCTACTTGTTACATGACAAACAAATTTATATGTGCGAGGATTTTGATGCAAAAATTAAAAAACAAAATTACATTAATACCTATATTATCTTTAGTCTTCTATATTAGAAGTGGAAATAAATTCAAAAACACCCCCTCTAACGAATTATTTTCTCTAATTATTTTGTTGTAGCATTAATGCAAGTAGTAACAATGTCACTATTTTTAGACATAAGCACCATCTGCATAGTGCTTATTTCTTTTTTTAATCCCAACCCACTAGCATCTTTATACATATCGGATGAAGCCCGCGATTATTTATAAAAATAGTTAAAGTTTATAAATTCAGATTATTACACGAATTTTTCTTTAAAAATACAAAGATGCGAGATTGAATTAATAATTTTCAACTCAATTCCCCTTAAACAAGAATTTGAGAGAATTGTTCACTTCAAGCATGAGCTTGAACAGTCTATCGGATACTACCATCACAAACGTATTAAGGGAAAATTAAAAGGATTGAGTCCGGTACAATACCAAATTCAATCCTCCATTGCTACTTAACTGTATATAGTGTCTAATTTTTTGGGGTTCACTTTAACTTTATCTTTTACCTGTACTTGATTTGTTTAACGGTGAAATTATTGCGTATAACCTTGAAATACGCCCTATCTATCCATTTGTTTCAAAGATGTTAGTACAAGCCTTCACTCGCTTACCTGAAGGAGATGATATACCCATGCTTATCGTTTGCCCCCTAGTAACGGAGAGCAAGTAAATCTATACACCATAAATTGAACGTTCTTTGTGGGGATGGGAGCGTGAAAACGATGAACAGCTATCTATTGAAGAATTAACTCAAATCGAGCACTATATGCAAACGGACAACTAAAGGCAGGATAAAACGTGCAAGTTGCGACAGAAGGTCAATTTACGTTGGCGTATGGCATTTTTCCTAATCCAACAAACATGAAAACACTTATACCATTCCTTGACCAAATTGAAAAAAAGTACTTTGACTTACCAAAACACATCGTTGTGGATGCCGGTTACAGCAGCGAGCAAAATTACGATGACATCTTAACAAGACACAAACGTACGCCACTGATTACGTATAACCACTACTTAAACGAACAAAAGTGTAAGTTTAAAAATGGCTGGTTCAAAACAAGTAATTGGGTGTACGATGCGGAGCGTGAGTTATGTAAAAAAGCGAGAGAAGGTACAAATCGCAAGCTCATGATTAATGAAAAGTTGGAACAATAAAAAGTATATGTAAGAGCAAAACTTTCAGAAGAAAAAACAGGTGCAATTTATCGTAAACTTAAAATTGACGTTGAACCAGGTTTGGGATTTCTAAAAGCTAATTTAGGTTTCACAAGATTTTCTGTTCGTAGAAAATCAAAGGTCGAAAACGATATTGGTCTCGCATTAATGGCTGTAAACTTAAGAAAATATGTGGTCCAAGGATACTCCTCCACCGCATATTTTCAAAAAAAAACGCAAAAAACGAGATTGCATTATGCAATCCCGTTTTTTCATATGAACTGAAACCTTATGTCCCAGTCTCTTCTTTCAACATACAAAATATTGTTGTATTACCGCTTCTACTGACAATGGCTTATTATATAAATACCCTTGCCCCTTTTGACAGCGATAACGTTTTAAAAAAGCTACCTGGAATTGCTCTTCAATACCTTCAGCCACTACTTCTAACCCTAAATTATGCGACATCGAAATAATCGCCTTAATAATCGCTTCATTTTTCTTATCCTTCGCGATATCAGCGATAAACGACTGATCGATTTTAATGGTGTCGATAGGATATTCTTTTAAATAGCTTAAAGAAGAGTATCCTGTGCCAAAATCATCAACCGAAACATGCACACCTAAGCTTTTTAAATCCGATAAAATTGAATAGGTTTCATTCACATTTGTCATCGAACTTTCTGTAATTTCTACTTCTAATAACGTAGGTTCTACATTATATTTTTTCAATGCATCATTTATTTTGCGTGCAAAATCTTCTTTTCTAAATTGCTTTGGCGAAATATTTATAGCAATACGAACTGGACGATAGCCAAGTTCCTTCCACTCTTTTTGGTAACGACATACTTCCTCTATTACCCAATCGCCAATATTAATAATTAAGCCCGATGCCTCCGCTAGCGGAATAAATTGCGCAGGTGACACAAAGCCAAATTTTCTATTATTCCAGCGTAATAATGCCTCAAAACTATCTATTCGGTTTGTTACTAAGTCTATTTGTGGTTGCAAATGAATACTTAACTCATCGAATTCGATTGCACGACGTAAATGTGACTCCATCAAAGCTTCATTAGGAAACGCAGTTGTCATATCCTCCCGATAATAACGGAAATGAGAGCGTCCATGCTCTTTTACTGAAAACAATGCTTGGTCGGCTTTACGCACAAGAGTTTCTAAATCATTCCCATCTGCTGGACTAAGAGAAATACCAATTGAAACACTGATGAAATATTCTTGTTCTTCTATCATAAACGGTTGTTTTAACGCCTCTAATATATCACCAGCAACTTTTTCAATTTTTTCAAACGTTGCTTCCTTTAATAGAAAAATAAATTCATCGCTATTATAGCGATATACCGAGCATGTAGAATGACTTAACTCGCGTAATCTATTACTAAACAAGCGCATTAATTCATCGCCCTGACTCTCACCTAATGACTCATTAAACTTTTTGAAACGATCAATGTCGATTAATATAAGCGCTGCCTGTTGCTTATTAATGTTAGTATCATTCAGATGTTGTTGCCAGTGCTCCTTAAACGCTTTCCGATTCCACATTCCCGTCAACTCGTCCATTAAAGTGTAATAATAAAAAGTCTCGTGATCATGCATAAATGCTTTTGGCTCTTTAATAAATAAATGAACACCTACTATTTCACCATTAAAATAGGTTGGATGTGTACGTAAGAAAAAAGGTTCTTTGCTCAATAATTGGTCTTTAAATAAACACTTGGGCATTCCGAATGCAGAACCTTCTAATGTTTTTTCGAATAATAATTTAAATTCACTCTCAAATTTTTTTTCTATGATTGAAAAAATATCTTGCCCTATCATACTTACTTGTTGCTGTTGTAATAAAGTTGTCGCAGCTGTATTTTGATAAATGATAGATCCTTGTAAATCCGTTGTAATCACAGGATTAACATGTTGCTCAACAAACTGTAAATACGGATACTTTTCTGACTTGGTATTATTATCAGATATCTCACGGAATATAATAGCCACCAGATCTCCATCTAGTTGTTGTACACTGACGACAGTTTTTTTCAATTTTTTATGTTCAATCGTTTGAATATTACCCGACTCTTGGACAAGGGTTTTCACCAATTGTTTCCAACAGGTGTCTGTGAAAAATTCTCTTGCTTCAATAGCATGTACATCTTTTACCTCTAGTAAAGAAAGCAAAATATCGTTATAGTAAACAACTTCGTACTCCCCTGTTTCGTTCTGTCTTAAAAAAACAATTGCATCAAATGGATTTAACTTTGCCAGTTGATGATAATATACATTTTGCGATACATTATCTTTTATTTTATCCATCTTTTCCCCCATTAGCAGAGCCCGTACAATATTCAGTTATATAAAGGAAAGTTATTCTTCGTCTATTGTCGGCTTTAGCGCATCTTTCAAGAAAATTTCCTGGCTATTGATCGGATCTTCGCCCCGGTCAAACTCTTTATAATGATATTTCCCGTTAGAGTCTTGGATACGCGCTTTCGCCGTATCTTCTAGTTGCGTATTCATAATGTCAATAATACGTTTTTTTGCTTCAGTTGCATATACCGGGAATAAAATTTCTACACGTTTAATCATATTACGGGTCATCAAATCCGCAGACGATAAATACACTTTATTTTCCCCATTATGATGGAACCAATAAATACGAGAATGCTCAAGGAAACGGCCTACAATACTTGTTACCGTAATATTATCACTAATGCCCGGTATTCCTGGACGAATACAGCAAATACCTCGAATAATTAGTTCGACTTTTACCCCTGCAATAGACGCCTCATATAATTTCATCATTAAATCTTTGTCAGTTAATGAATTCATTTTCGCACGAATAAAGCCATTTCCGTGTTTCTTATGACAAGCAATCTCTTCGTCAATCAGTAGAATAAATTCATCACGAATATCAAAAGGAGCAACAACTAAATGATTAAATTTCGGCTTTTCAGTATAACCACTTAAAAAGTTAAAAAAGTTTGTAGCATCAATCCCAAATTCTTTATCAGATGTAATAATCCCCATATCCGTATAGATCTTCGCTGTGGCATCATTATAATTTCCTGTGCCGAGATGTACAAAGCGCTCAATCTTTCCAAGTCTGCGACTAACAACAAGTGTGATTTTAGAATGCGTTTTTAAATTATTCATGCCATAAATAACAAGACAACCTGCCTGCTCAAGTTGCTTTGCCCAATGTACATTATTTTCCTCATCAAAACGGGCTTTCAACTCAACTAGTACGGTTACTTGCTTACCATTCTCAGCCGCTTGTTTTAATGCCTGAATAATCGGCGAATTACCGCTAACTCGATATAATGTTTGTTTAATCGCCAATACATTCGGATTGACCGCTGCTTCAGCGATGAAATCTACAATCGGTACAAAAGATTCATATGGATGGTGAAAAAATATATCTTGTTGTAATGCTTTTTCAAAAATATTCTCATCGGACTGTAAATCTAATGGTGGTTGTGGAATAAAGCTTTCGTATTCTAAATGTTCTCGACCAACTGAAATGCCTTTGACAAAAGAAAACATAAAAGTTAAATCGAGTGGACCATCAATGTGGAAAACATCCGTTTCCTCAATTTCAAATTCATCTAGTAAATAGGCTAATACTTCTTCATTCATTTCACCTACACGTACTTCGAGTCTACTACCTACACCCCACTTACGTTTTTTGAGCTCTTTTTCAATTTCTACTAGTAAGTCTCGGGCACCCTCTTCATGAATTGTCAAATCTGCATTACGTGTTAAACGGAAAGCTTGAGCCGATTTTACACTGTAGCCAAAAAATAGTTTTTCGATATGTGCAACAATTACATCTTCCAATAAAACAATGACTGTCTCACCTTCAGCAGAAGGCACTTTAATATAACGATCAAGAACAGACGGTACTTGTACAATCGCTACTCTTTCACGATTTTCTATATCTTCTTCATCTTGTTCTAATAACACTAAGATATTCAATGTTTTTCCAAGTAGCGTCGGGAATGGACGGTATGCATCAACTGCTACCGGTGTTAATACTGGAAAAATCGTTTCTGCAAACATTTCATTGATAAATTCCTTTTGTTGACTGTTCAAATCTCTCATGTCTGCAATATGTACATTATGTTGTGGCAATAAATCATAGATTAAATGACGGTATACTTCTGTTTGACGTCGGACTAAGGCTTGTGTACGTTCTGCAATTTTCGCTAATTGCTCTTTAGGCGTCAATCCTGATTTATTTTCAGCTTTATGGAAGCCTGCACGTACTTGATCTTGTAAACCAGCTACGCGCACCATGAAAAATTCATCTAAATTCGAACTAAAAATCGCCAAAAACTTCAAGCGCTCTAGTAAAGGATTATTTAAATCCTCGGCCTCTTCTAACACGCGTTCATTAAAGGCTAACCAGCTTAATTCACGGTTATTATAGTATTGCGGTTTCGCGATTTCCTCTAATAAGTTGATTTGTTCGGCCGAATATTCTTCCGTATCTATATTATTTTTCTTTACTTCAGTTGTCATCTTGTTTCCACCCTTCTTCTATAAAATTGATTTTGATTGTTGTTTTTATTGCTCGCTCCAAATGCTTTTTATGACGCTCTACTTGATACCTTTCAGCAGCAACATTTTTCTTTACGAAAATATCCAACCTCGCAAACCCATTATCCTTTTGCATTTTGATGGAACTAACAATATTGCGTTTTGAAACGTTTAGAGCATAAACAAATTTTAAAACAGCACCAAAATCACGGGTTTTACGATACTCCTCTCGATTCATCCACCCAACAAAAGGTGAAGCAAATCGTTGATAATAATCTTTATTCTTATAAGATGCTAGAAGAGCTAATTGCACACGCTCCTTATGATTTAAGCCTTCAATGGATTGATTGGCAATTAAATAAAATGTATGTTGGCTAGCTGAACTCAGTTCAATGTATTCGCCTAGATTAAAAACTTTGGCAGCTTTACGAATAAGCTGTAAGTCTTCGTCATTGAAAGTTAAATAATTCAAATGACAACATTCCTTGTACAGCTGTTCTGCCAAATTCATTAAATAATCCACTTCAACTTCTGAACGGCCATACTGTCTTGCTAACCTTCTAACGTTTCCCTCAAACACATTGAATTTATCAAAGGCTTGCTCATCGTTATCTAAAATACGTTGTAGAATAAGACCTTCACGTAATCCCTTTTTCGTTAACTGAAATACTTCACTTTGTACTACTTCCATTAATACAATAAAAACTTCTAATGCGGGTACGATAATATCTGCACGATCTGTAGAGAGTCCGTCCAATTGCTTTAACCCATCAAAAGACATACTACCTAAGTAGTTGCTAAGTTCTTCTAAGTCCTGTTTTGGAATTTCATATCCATGTATACTGGCTATTGGATACTTACACTGTTGCTGATGTATTTGCGCTATATTTCGCGCACTACCTCCAATCGCTATAATAGGTAGTTGCACACCTTGTATCCAAGGAAGCGACATGAACTGCTCTTTAACAAAAGCAATTAGTGCTTTTCTTTCACTACTATTGAGGATATCGCCCTTCACAAAATGCTGTTTTAAAGAAACTGTTCCAAAAGGGAAACTATGCGTTTTTAGTATTTGCTTATCCTTAAAAATAGTAATTTCCGTACTACCTCCACCAATATCAATCGTAACGGCAGAAGGTGTGCCCATTGAATAAGCTACAGCCATATAACCGAAATATGCCTCTTCCTCACCTGTTAATAACTCGATTTGGATTCCTATTCGTTCCTTCATTTGTGTTATAATTTGATCCCGATTAGTCGCCTGACGTATAGCAGCAGTTGCAACAGCTTTTACATCAACAATTTCAAAATCATCGAGCATTGCTTTGAATGTTAATAATGTATCTGTCAGCACTTGAATCCCTTCTTCAGACATTTCACCTGAAGGTAAGATATACGTTCGTAGACGTGCAACTGTTTTTATATTTCCTAATTCACGAAGTCCTTGTTCTTTTTCATAATGATAAAGAACTAAACGAATAGTATTTGAGCCAATATCAATAATGGCTGTTTTCAAATCATGCAAATTCTTCACTTCCTTCAAGAGAAAATCAATACAATTTCATTGCTATTAACTCACTTTATCGTTCACCATTACCGCTAACTTTATACAAAAAAAGCCGGAACCTAAAAGGCATCCGGCTTTTTTCTTATTTACATTCTTTTTGGATACCAATTATTTAAATTGAGGCGTATCTTTTAAAATTCTTTTATAAAATGAGTTGATCCGCACGTAAAATGAGTTCTGCAATTTCTGGTTTACTAATTTGATCTTCTGCGCCTACTTGATCACCTTTATGACGTAAATCATCTGTTATTAAACTCGAGAAAATAATTACTGGTAGTTTTTGTAGCGATGGATGTTCTTTAATTTTACGTGTTAAATGGTGTCCATCCATTTGTGGCATTTCAATATCAGTGATGACTAACTGAACATGCTCACTGACATCTCCACCATTCTTTACTAATGTCTCTAAATATTCATATGCATCTCGACCATTTTCGAAGAATTCTACATTTACATAGCCAGCTTCATTCATCGTATCGAATAATAGCTTACGTAATAATGGTGAGTCTTCTGCGATTAAGATACGTTTTTCTGAACGATCACGTTTTCCTAATTTCTTTACCGAGTCGACACTAATACCAGAATCAGGGTTAATGTCCACCATTATTTTCTCGAAGTCTAGTAATAGAATCATTTGCTCATTTTGCTTAATAACACCGATTACTTGAGATGTACCACCTTGATACATATCCGAAGGTTTTTCTATCTGGTTCCATGAAATACGATGAATTTGCGTTACATTATCCACATGGAATACAACTCGTTGTTTATTAAATTCCGCTACAATGTATTTTTGGTGTGGATTGCGCTCTACATTTTGAATCCCTAATACTCTTAGCATATCAACTACTGGTAATACTTCACCTCGTAATTGAATAATTCCCTCTACATGCGGGTGCGCGTGTGGAATAAATGTCACTGGAATTGGTTGGATAATTTCTTTCACCTTAATAACGTTAATACCAAATTTATTATTGGCTACTTCAAATTCAACGATTTCTAGCTCATTTGTACCACTTTCTAATAAGATGCCTTTATGTTCCAAAGCAAGCCCGCTCCTTTCTATTCAACTTCTAATCTATAATTCAATTGTATCATAGCAGATACATTTCTCCTACTTGGTATTTCCATTTTTATCATGTACTTTTAAGTGAACGAATAAGCCAATAACAGTCATCAAAATTAATGTTGATAAAGCAACTCGACTAGCTAATGTGCCGTAGTCCTTCAACCATAATGTCACCGTCCCATAAACAGCTGGACCGATGATTGAAGATACTTTACCAGAGAAAGCAAACAAGCCAAAAAACTGCCCACGTTTTTCATCTGGCGATAACTCAATTATATAAGTTCTAGAAGTTACCCACATTGATCCAAGTGAAATCCCAAACATACTACCAGCAATCCAGAACATCCATTGCTCTGTAGCAAATACCGCAAAAGTTAAGGCAATTATCATAATTAAAGCGACCATTGTAATTGCCCGCTTAGCTCCAACTGCTTTCGTAATATAGCCAAAAGCAAGTGATCCAATAATCGTTGATAAAGTCGACACTAGATAGAGAATAATAAATTGTCCTGAAGAAAAGCCTACAATTACTGTTGCATAGACCGCCATCATGGCAATCGTAGTGGCAATGGCATCATTTAAAAAGAAATACGCAATCATAAATGTGAAAATTACTTTATGCTGCTTCATATCTTTAAAGGTTTTAATAATCTCCTTATAGCCATCAAAAAACTTCGTTGTCTTACGCTGCGCTTTTGGTATAGGTGTATCCTTGTTAATGAAAAATAGTGGTAACGAAAATAATAAGTACAAAATCGCTGTTGGGATAAAAGCTCGGTGGAAATCCGATTCACCAACATATAAATAAACAAGTAATCCAAAAATAGTACCCAGATAACCGATCGCTACACCATAGCCAGAAATTAAGGGCATTTCCTCTTTTGAGCCCAAATCTCCCATCATAGAATCATAAAATACGAGACTAGAATTAAAGAAAAATTTCGCGATAACAAAGCTTGCCACTACCAAAAATAAACTGAGCGGTACACCTGAATAAGTAATCTCCGATTGAAAATTTGCTAATATCCCCATCATAAATGTAAAAAATATAGAAATCGATGCAAACCATACAATAAAACGTTTTTTATAACCGGTATTGTCAATCCATACACCGAATAGCGGCGAAAAAACGACGAGGAAAAAGCTTGCAATCGCATTTGCATAAGAAATAAATGTACTTGCCACCTGTTGCATCACTTCGTTCGTGCCTAAAACCTCATCCATGTAAAACGGAAAAAACACTGTATTAATGTTAGAAGAAAAAATTGTATTGGCAAAATCGTAAAAGGCCCAAGATAAAATCGGTAACGATAAATACAAAGCTAACTGACTTCGATGTTGAATCTCACCCATTTGCCTTTGTTTCATAGAACCCCTCCTTTTTTTCTTCTACACTACTAAATTAATTCCAACTTGACTTAAAAAATACCTTTTACCAAAAGAAAACTTACAATGTTTTACAGGCTATTTACAAAAAAACAACTTGCCTCACAAATAAGATACGACAAGTTGTTTTTCCTTCACTTCTTATGGCCCTACACCAAAACCTGTAGCTGACAGTGCATTCTACTTCACCGTTCCACGTGCTTACATCTGTAGCTATATTTCAAGTCAAGTACATGTTTAATAGAGAGCCTTTATTATTTATAGGCTTTTATTAACGCTTGTGTACCTTCTTCACCATAGCCTGCTTCAATGAGCTTGTCATACATCTCATAGGCAAGTGCTAACCCTGGTAAAGAGATGCCCATTTTTTCTGATTCCTCTAAAGCGATTTTCAAATCCTTTACGATATGCTTTATGTAAAAACCTGGTGCATAATCTTCCACTACCATACGAGGTGCTAAATTACTCAATGCCCATGAGCCAGCTGCACCTGATGAGATTGATTTTAGAACAGTCGGTAAATCTAAACCTGCCTTTAAACCATATCCTAAGGCTTCACAAATACCAATCATGCCAGAAGCAATGACTATTTGATTACACATTTTCGCATGTTGTCCTGCACCTGCGTCACCTTGATAAACAATATTCTCACCAAAATGTTGCAGTACTGGTGATACTTTATTAAATATTTCAACGTCGCCACCAATCATAATTGACAATGTACCATTCTGTGCCCCTATATCACCACCCGAAACAGGTGCATCCAAAGCTGCTACACCCATCTCTTTTGCTTGCGCATAAATTCGTTTGGCTAAAGACGGCTCAGAAGTAGTCATGTCAATAACAACGCTTCCAGTCTTCGCTGTTTGAAATAAGCCGTTTTCTCCAAAGTAAACTTCTTCTACGTCAGTAGGGTAACCTACCATCGTAAAAGCAATATCTTTTTCTACAAATGCCTCCGCAGGCGAACTTGCCCAACTAGCGCCTAAAGCTACTAATGGCTCTGCTTTTTCTTTTGTACGGGTATAGATAGTTACTTCATGTCCATTGTTTAATAGGTGCTTTACAATACTAGCTCCCATAACGCCAGTACCAATAAAAGCAATACGTTCCTTTTCCATAGATAACAACCCCTTTATACTTAAGTGCTTCAAGTGTAATTTAATAATTAAAAAAATTCAAATTACCCGTGGTAATGTGCTAAAAATGCTGTAATTCGCATATAAACCGAGTAAACATAAAAAAGAGAGCAACGACATGAGATCGCTGCTCTAAAGGGGGAAATGAGAATGTTGCTGTGTTCAAACTAAGTATGTCACCCTTCTTTACTTTTTATACTACTTAAAGTTGTGTTTTCATTTAAACTCTTAATGCAGTTTAGCGGAACTGACTCTGTCAAAAGTTGTTCTTCATAATAAGTATTCATTAACTGATCTAATTGACGACTCAAACGTATTGTATTTGCATTTTGCAATCCATTTTCTACACCTGAGCGAATCATCATTTCACGGGTTTGCTCCATTTGTTTTAAGAGTAGATTAGCCATTCTACAACCCTCCTGAAGACAAATAACTCATACCATTATTATACATTTTTTCATACTTTTCAACAGCCCTTAACTTCCGACAATGTTCGACATTTAGCTTCTCGGAATGTCCAAGTACGTATAAATCACTCTTCCGCTTTGTTTAGCCTCTCCTCTAAAATGTTTAAATAACGGATGTCTTACTAGCACCTCACGAAACTCATAAAATTGATCTTTCTCAATTTCAATACGTTCAATTTCCCCTTCTTTTAATTGTTGAAGCATTTCTTCGTAGTTTGTCATTTTCTTCTTCCTTTCCTTTATGAATATTTTTGCGTTAAAAATTACGAATAACTCAAAAAAAGCTTTACGTTTCCCTAATTTTACGGCAAACTGTATATTATTAGTCGATGAAGGAGCTGACTGTCTGTGAAAATAGCTGAAGTTGGAAATATTATCGAGTTTAAAGATGGTTTACAAGGTATTGTTGAAAAAGTAAATGAAAATTCGGTAATCGTTGATTTAACATACATGGAAAATTTCGATTCCCTAGAAGTAGAAGAAAAAACAGTCGTCAATCATAAACGATACAAAATTTTAAATAGTAGTGGAGCTTAATAGTCTGAATAGTCCCTATTTGTCTTTATAGATGATAAGGGACTTTTTTTTTGATAATATAGAAATTGGAGGTTGTATGAATGAGTAAAAATTCAAAACAAATTAGTATACTTCTTCTTTCTTTATTATTCACTTTCGGTATGTTTGCATTTACTTTTGCTAATAAAGCTGTATTTTGGTATCTTTATACCTTTACACTTTTAGTATGCATCGCGATTGCTATACTCGCAGGTAAAATTGAGGATCGATTACCCACATGGAAATTTCTCCTTTTCGGAATAGGCTACGGTACAATTACTTATGGTTTTATTCGTTTTGGTTATTGGCTTGCACCATTTATTGATGATAGTTTAGTACGATCCGTCCAGAAATTTCTAACAACTTATGGCCCACAAAATATTTGGCATTATGTGTTTCTTGTTTTTATAGTAGCACTTGGTGAAGAACTATTTTGGCGTGGTTACGTTCAACAGCAACTAAAGAATTTTATGCGTCCAGCATTGGCTGTTCTTATAACGGCTATTCTTTGTGCCATTTCGATTGCGTTTAGTGGCTTTACACTTGGTATCATTGCAGCATTCGTTACAAGTATCCTTTGGGGCTTCTTATATGAATGGCGCAAAAGTATGCCACTAATTATTGTAGCCCATGTCGTATTTGTACTATTATTATTCTTAGTACTGCCATTAACATAATAACATTCAATTGCGATTTGGTGAATTTACTACTATTTTAAAAACGTTATGCCCAGATTTTAACCCAGCATATTTTTCTTGTAACATAAACAGCTCGATTCAGTGCCCACTAAATTAAATATGATAGCGTTCTTCAACCTATTACTGTTTGGGATGGGAAATTTTGTAGAGGTTACTTCACTTTCGCCACAAAATGATTAACTGAATTGGGTTGATTGCTGGAAACATTTTATCACCTTAAATCGTTCTATAAAAAAGGAGGGCTTTTCATGCAAAAAAAATTAATGTCTATGCTTATGTTACTACTAGCAGCCATCTTAGTTGTAGGTTGTAATACTACCGATAAAACAGAGGATTCTGACGCCTTGCAAAAAGATCCATCAAACACAGCAAATCAAGAAACACCATTAGACAATGAATCTGATGAAGATGAGCTTGAAGCGCCTGACCAAACTGATACATCTACTAATATTCCATCAACACAAGAACAAGATCTAAATTATGTACAAAATGGTGTTGATAAAAACACAAAAGCAACTGAATCTAAAAGTGTCGATCAAAACTATAAATTACACCAATTACCAGGCTTCACACTTTCACAAGAAGAACCTGGCAAAGATATCATCATATCAAATGACGATGATAATGTGTTTATGCGTGTAGAAACTGTATCTACTTCAGAAACTAGCTATGACGATGTTAAATCGTCACTAGTAGAGTATATGAACGCTGTAGGTGAAACGACTCCGTTATCGACAGAAGAATTAGCTGCTTTTAAAAATGACAAAAATAATGAAGGCTATGTAGTTCATTTTGACGATGAAAAAGTAGTTGGGGTTGTTATTGAAAAAGAGGGTCTAATCGTAAAATTAATAATTCATGATAATAAAACACAAGATTTAACTGCAGCTATGCTTGCAATGGCTGCAACAATTTCACAAAAATAAGCATTAGCTTACATACCTCCTTTTAACTTCCTACTGGCAGTTCAAAAGAGATACTAATCGCTTATAATGTAAAAAAACCTTACGATACAACACACATCGTAAGGTTTTTTTTAGTAGGATAGATCTTTAATAGACAATCCCAATTTTTTTAGTAATTTAATTGCTTCATCTTTTTCTTCATTTGTTAAAGTACTCAGTAGTCCATGTAGATGCTGCTCATGCCTTGGAAACACTTCAGCCATAAATGCTTCTCCCTCTTCAGTAATTTCAGCATAAGTTACACGACGGTCAGACGGACAGGATACGCGAAGTAAATAGCCCCTCTTTTCTAACTTATCGATTACATACGTAATTGAACCACTCGCAAGCAAAATTTTATTGCCTATCTGCTGCAATGGCTGACGTCCCTTATGATAAAGCAACTCTAAAACCGCAAATTCTGTCGGATTTACCCCATTCTCCTGAAAAAACTGATTTGTTGTTTCGTTGATTGCTTTATGCGCGCGAGAAAGTACGATATATAATTTTAACGATTGTTTAATATTCTCTGAAGTCATAGTCTTGTCCTTTCAATTCCTACGTTATCTTGCCATTATAACGAGTACGGAAAAGAATTGTCAAAAGCATCGTACTTAAATACACTATGTCCAAACAGCCTTCTTCGTATAGAGTTTTCCACCACTACGTTACCAAATAATTGGAATCCTTCTCGTTTGGGCTCAGCGTATCTAAAGGATCGAACGAGTAAATCGGGAAATGTAAGCTAAAACGAGTACCTTTTTTCAATTCGCTTTCTATTACGATTTCACCATTATGCTCCTCGATCACCTTTTTTACAAAAGGAAGACCTAATCCTGTCCCCGTTGTCTTCGTTGTATAGAAAGGCTGAAATAAATTTTCGATTGTTTCATTAGTCATTCCCGAGCCTTCATCCGTAATAGATAGTTCTAAAAGTGAACCTCTATTAATACACATTTCAATTTTTACAGTTCCACCGTTATACATAGATTCAATTGCATTTTTAATCAGATTGAGCACTACCTGTTTTAAGCGGTTTTCATTCCCCTCAATCAGGACAGTCATAGGTGATGATATAAATTGAATCATAACGTTTTTCATCAGTGCATCCGGCATCATAAATTCAATCACATTCTGTACAATCTTATCAAATTCTAATAATTCCACGTTGATATTGGCTGGTTTTGATAGCATCAATAACTCTGATAAAATCTGCTCCATACGTTGGAGTTCACTATCAATCACCGATAAATACATTTGAGCATCCTCAGTAGCATCTATCTTTAACAGATCAGTAAATCCTTTTAATGACGTTAATGGATTACGAATTTCATGGGCAATACTTGCTGCCATTTGACCGACAACATTTAAAGCTTGTTGATGCTCTACCTTTTGTTGTAACTCTATTTTCTCTGTTTCATCAAGTAACGTTGTAACGATTAAATTTTTCTTACAATCAAAAACACTAGAAATTTCATAATATAGTGCCCTATTAGACTGTGATTGATCTACTACATGAATTGTAGCAAACTTTTCTTCTGTCAATTTACTAAAATAGTAAGAGAGCTCACTATCTTTCAAATTAAATGAATCAAAAATGCTTTTATGAGCGCTATCTAATACCTGAGATTTTTCCCTTTTTAAATACATAGCTGCATGCTTATTTAAATCAAAAATCATATCATTTGCATTTGTTAAAATAATACCATGTGGAATTTTATCGTAGGTACTAAATAAAGGATATCGATTATCCTCCTGCGTAAAATATAAATCATAGGCTGTATCATCCAAATGATTTAATATAGTGGCATGAGCAACGATTTCTTCATTTTTGACATGGTAGTGACATTTAAACCGCACTAGCTCATATTCATTATTAGCCGTTCGAATATAAAATGTTTCTTCTGCTTCTTTTATATACTTTAAGTGTTTAACGAATCGCGTCCATTTCATATTGGAGGGCTCGTCCATCGCTAAGAAACCATTATAAGCCAGATTAAGTTTAAACTGCTGAATTGCTGGTTCGTTGACTTGTAAAATTTTTCTTGAGCTACTTAGAATAAAAATTGGCAATAATGAATTCGTCAATACGTTATCGTAACATTGAGTTAAATTATTCTGTTCCAAATTTTTCACCGAGCCTTTCAAGAGAGTAACTTAGTTATAATTTAAACTATAGCCTTCACTTTACTTTATGACAGCGCGCATCTTTTATTACAATATTTTGTAAATTTAAATAATTTTAATTATTTCACAGAACATTCATATTTTAAATAGGTAAAAAGGATTATATTGTTTATCAGCTATTTGACTGATACAATTAGGTTGAAAAGGAGATTATTGCATGAACACTATATTAGCTACATTAAACGCAAAATATATCCACACAAATTTAGCATTACGCTATCTAAAGGGCGCTGCTCTTCCTGAGTTTAATCCGACTCTTGCAGAATACACGATTAAAGACCCAGCTTTCAATATCGTGTCAGATTTATTCCAAAAAAAGCCTGATGTAGTAGGATTCAGCTGTTACATTTGGAATATAGAAGAAACGATTAATGTCATTAAAATGTTAAAAATCGTCTGCCCAAATGTCAAAATCTTATTAGGTGGACCTGAAGTTTCTTATGATGTCCATCATTGGCTACGTCGTATCGATGAAGTTGACTATATAATGATGGGTGAAGGTGAAGTCTCCTTTAAACAAATGCTCCGCCACTTTAACGGTGAAATTCCTCTTGAAGAAGTTCCAGGAATTTGTTATTTAGAAGATGGAAAAGTACGTATTCATCCACAGGCTCCTAAAGTGGACTTACGTGAACTACCTAGTCCTTTCCGCTTTGAAGAAGATTTACCACATTTAGGTAAACGTATTCAATATATTGAAACGAGTCGCGGTTGTCCATTTAGTTGCCAATTTTGTCTTTCTTCAATTGAAGTGGGGGTACGCTATTTTAACCGCGAAAAAATTAAAGAAGACATTCGCTTTTTAATGGATAACGGTGCCCGTACGATTAAGTTCGTCGATCGCACATTCAATATTAGCCGCAGTTATGCAATGGAAATGTTCCAATTCCTAATAGATGAACATAAGCCAGGCGTTGTGTTCCAATTTGAAATTACTGCAGACATTATGCGTCCCGAAGTTATTCAATTTTTAAATGACAATGCACCTAAAGGATTATTCCGCTTCGAAATCGGTGTCCAGTCTACCAATGATTTAACTAATACCCTTGTTCAGCGACGTCAAAACTTTGAGAAACTAACACGTACGGTCACGATGGTTAAAGAGGGCGGTAAAATCGATCAGCACTTAGATTTAATCGCTGGCTTACCAGAAGAGGATTACGCAAGCTTCCGTCAAACGTTTAATGATGTGTTTGCAATGCGCCCTGAAGAATTACAGCTTGGTTTCTTAAAGTTACTTCGCGGGACTGGCTTACGTTTAGAGGCTGAAAAATTTGGTTATACATATGTGGATGTATCGCCATATGAAATTTTCTCAAACAATGTACTGACATTCGATGATATTGTACGCATTAAACACGCTGAAGATGTATTAGAAAAATATTGGAATGATCACCGTATGGACAATACCATTGAATACTTAGTAACAGAAGTATTTGAAACACCTTTTGATTTCTTCCAAAACTTCGGTACGTATTGGGAAACAAAAGGTTGGTCGCGCATTGGTCATCAACTTGAAGATTTATTCAGACGTTTACTTGAATTTTTAGCAACTATTGAGGGCGTCGATACCCAGATCATACAAAGCTTAATGCAGCTTGACTACTTAATGGCACAGCAATTCCAGCCACGTAAACTATGGTGGAAAGAACGCCCAACTGAAGAGCAACAAAAGGCTATTTACAAAGCTTTACGTGAAGATCCTACAATTGCTGGTGAGGAATTTGCTAACTTCAACCTTTCTGAAAAAGAATTGTTCAAGCATACGCTTGTTATCCCTCATTACTTGGATTATCAAGACTTCATTAACGATAAAATCACACCTAAAAAAGGCTATTTATTAACTTATTTCCGACATGGTCATGCTCCATATCTCGCAACATTTAGCTCTATATAAAACAAACGCTATTTCCTCTAATTAGTGAGGAATAGCGTTTTTTATACTCACTCGAAATGAGCAAAAACCAACGGGCCCTTGAGCAAACTCTCATACCATTAACAAAGAAATCATTGAAGAAATTGTTTTTCGACAATTAAAAGAACTACCTCAAATACTTTGAGATAGCTCTTGTCGTTTACCCGATAATGACACGTTCCTTAGGATAGTGGAAATTCGTTGTCTTACCTCTACCACCACCACCAAGGCTATAAAGAAAGGAAATTAAGCCTACACGTCCTATGAACATTAAGATCATGATAATTACTTTTCCAGCAACCGATAAATCTGAAGTGATTCCTAACGACATCCCACATGTTCCGAACGCCGAGGTAATTTCAAAAATAATTTGTATAAGTGTTGCATCATGCTCAGTTATTAGTAGAAGCATTGTAGCAATTAAAACCATAAAGCATGCTAATAAAATAACTACAAATGATCGGTACATATCAATTGGATGAATCTCACGCCCAAAGATTTGAATATGCTCTTTACCACGCGCAAATGTAATTAAAAACAAAATAGCGATAGCAAATGTCGTCGTCCTTATTCCCCCACCAACTGAACTTGGTGAAGAACCAATAAACATTAAAAAACTCATAAAAATACTTGTCGCTTCACTAAACGTCGTCACATCATATGTTGTTAAACCACCTGACCTAGTCGAGACAGATTG
This sequence comes from Lysinibacillus sp. NPDC096418, assembly GCF_044762775.1. Classification (NCBI taxonomy): domain Bacteria; kingdom Bacillati; phylum Bacillota; class Bacilli; order Caryophanales; family Bacillaceae; genus Lysinibacillus; species Lysinibacillus sp. NPDC096418. Next base: position 197,292 of record NZ_JBIWEY010000003.1, on the reverse strand, counting down.
AAACATAGCAGAAAAAAGCGCTTCATGCCATGGCATATACTTAAACGAATGGAACGATTCGAGTAGTAAAATCATAAGTGCGCCAACGACAAATAAAATAGCATACGTTGACGTTGTAATTTTAGTAAATAGACTAAAGCGGAAATTAGTATGTCGATTGCGTAAAAATGCTTTTACTTCGATTAATACAGGGAAGCCAATGGCACCCAACACAATTAAAATCATCGTAATGAACTGTACAAAATAATCGTTATGGAATGGTAGCAAGCTCATACCGGTAATATCAAAACCACCATTCGTTGTCGCCGAAATTGATGCAAATACACCATGAAGAAGTGCCTTTTCAAACGTATCAAAGTAGTTCATGAAATGTATTGTAAGAATAAAAGCACCCGCTATTTCAATTACGAGCAGGATTTTCACGATTTCCCGAATAAGTTGGACCATACCAGATAAATTGTATTGATTGTGGTCAATCATAATTAATTCACGTTCACGCAAACTAATTTTTTTTCCAACAAGTAGCCAAATAAACGTGCCAAGCGACATTATCCCGATGGCACCAAGCTGTAAAATAACAAGCAACATTATGATCCCAAATGTAGAGTATGTCTCTGAAATAGTAATCGTTGTTAAACCCGTAACACTAACGGCACTAACTGCAGTAAATAAACTATCTAATAAAGATACTTCAACCCCATGCTTGTGTACACCTGGGAGACGTAGTAATAGGAATGAAATCGCAATTGCTATAAAGTAATAGGTGACGAGTAACTGAAACGGCGTTGCTATTTTACTCGATGGTCTTTTCCATGGCACCAAATCAGCCCCTTCCTTCCTAAGTTGCCAGACCTGATAACAGTATAGAAAAAATGCGCAAAAAAAGAAAGAAGAACAGTATAAACTGTTCTTCTCATTACTATATTGGTTATTTTTTATTGCGGACTCCTACTAGATAACCGCCAAGTGCGATGGCAAGAAGAACACACCAAAATGTTAATTCCCAAGCTGTTGAATGCGGAAATTCTGCAGGTAACATTCCTACTTTTTCATGTGCTAGTGTTAATACGACTAATTTAACACCTACCCACCCTACGATTAAAAATGCGGCTGTTTCAAGGGAAGGATAGTCATTTAATACTTTGACAAACCATTGAGCGGCAAAACGCATCATGATAACTCCTATGAAACCACCTATAAGCATAACCGTGAACTGCCCACCATTAATACCACCTATATCAAAGTTACCTAAATGCGGCAACGTAACAGCAATAGCAACTGCGGCAAGCATCGAGTCAATAGCAAATGCAATATCTGCAAGCTCTACTTTAATAACTGTCATCCAAAAACTAGAGCCTTTTTTTGCTGTTTTTTCCTTATGTTCTTCCTCAGGTTCATTTTTATGTTTCCGTAAGTCATAAATATTTTTAGCAGACATGAACAGTAAATATGCAGCTCCGATCGCTTGAATCTGCCAATAGTTCACCAAAATTGTGATAATAAAGAGCGCTGAAAAGCGGAAAATCAATGCTCCAAAAAGCCCATAAAATAATGCCTTTTTCTGTTGGTCAATCGGTAAATGTTTGACCATAACAGCCATAACAACTGCGTTATCAGCTGCAAGTAATCCCTCCAATACGACAAGTACAATGAGCACCCAGCCATATTGCAAAATTATAGCTTCCATAAAATCTCTCCCCTTTAAACTCCATGTACTCTGAAAGAAAAGTAAAGACCCCTGCCTATGAAATGGCAGAGGTCTTTATTAGCAAATTACAGAGATTGGATTCGCTCTTTGCATAAAAATGTTTATACCCGTCATTACACTCGTGGTACTTGTAACATTCGTTCACATCTGACAAAGCGTCAATTGAACCTATTGTGTAATATTATTATATCACTATCATTTTCCTTTGACAAAAATTTCTATGCACTATTTAATCTGAATTTGAAAACTTTCATCTTCTTTATGCGCATTATAAAACTCAATCATCTTTGGCATCGTTTGGATAAAGTCCGGACAAGTAATTCCGCCCTTTTGCAGAATACCTACCGCTTCTGTCGTATCAAACTCAGCATTCCAAGTTAAATAATCCAGTGTTTCCTGCTCAACCCTTAATTTTTTACGTACAAACGGTACTTGTAAAGATTTTTTAGCAAGCGTTAATGGTAAACGCCCCTTTGGATAATGGTTTGTCAAAAGCTTTACCATCGTTCGGTACACCTCTTGCACCGGATGTGGATTCGGATCAGTTAGATGCAAAGTCCTTCCTACTGCGCTCGGTTCATCAAATAAAAATGTCACAGCATCCATGACATAATCAATAGGCACTACATTAATCGTAGATTTGGACTGTCCCACATACGGAATGAACGGCAAACATTTTAAGCGGTCCACCATATTTAAAAAGAAGTATGGCCCATCAAATTTTATTGTTTCACCTGTTTCAGAGTGCCCACGGACAATGCCTGGACGAATAATGGTAACCGGTACTTTAGCTTTTAAATCTTCAACACGAAGTTCAGCCTCATACTTCGTTTCCTCATAGTAATTTTTAAATGCAGACGGGCGAATCAGTTCCTCCTCACGTAGCACCCCTTCACGTGTACCCGCCACATATGCTGTACTAAAGTACATATAGCGCTTTATATTTGGTAGTGTACGGACAAAATCATTCACCATCGCTGTACCATGTACATTGACTTTCCATGCTATATCTCGTGGGACTGCTAAATCATAGATAGCAGCTAAGTGCCATATAACTTCAATTTGAGGAGTGATTTCTTGTAACACTTGATCATCAAAACCTAGATTAGGTAATGTAATATCCCCTTCAATAATATGAAGTACACCTGCTGGAAACTCCTTTAAAATTCTTTGTCTCTCTGCATTTGCTTTTAGCAATTCACCAGGTAAAACAGCGACAATCACTTCTTGCGTTTTATGTTTCCGAAATAATTCTCGGATTAATTGCCTCGTAATGAAACCCGGAAAGCCAGTAAAAAAGTGAACACCCATCCTCATTTCCTCCTACATCAAATTACGATATTCTTCTCGATTGTTTATCAATTAAACTATATACAATTGGCACAATATACAGTGTCAACAGTGTGGATACTACTAATCCGCCAATTACGGCAATCCCCATAGGCTGGTTCATCTCTGTTCCCTCACCAATGCCAAGTGCAAGTGGAAGTAAGCCTAAAATCGTCGTAAATGCTGTCATTAAAATTGGTCGTAATCGATCTTGCGTGGCCAGTAAAATCGCCTCATATGTCGTCATGCCCGCCACCTTTTGTTGATTGATATAATCAACAAGTACAATGCCGTTATTAACAACAATGCCGACGAGCACCAATATACCAATAACAGATGTCACGCCTATAAGTGTATTTGTCGCAAATAGCGCGATGGCTACTCCAATAATCATTAGAGGCACTGTAAACATAATAACGAACGGATATTTAAAGGACTCAAATTGCGCTGCCATAACGATATAAACGAGCACTACCGCAAGTGCTACAGCAAGCAACATATCATCGATTGCACTATCATAAAGCTCTCGATCTCCACTAAAGACGATTTGTGTTTCTGCCGGTAAGTTTGCTTGCTCAAGCGCATCATCCACTAAAGACGAAATACCACCTAGTGATTCCTTTGTTTTATACTCAACAAAAAATGCTACGGCTGCAGCCTGATCTGAACGTCTTATCGATACAGGTCCTTCCTGAATAGATACATCTGCAATATCCTTTAACTCCACAAATAGACCAGCCGGTGACCGTAACTGCATGTCTTTTAAAGCTTCAATGCTATTATTAAATGTATTTCCGAAACCCGTAAACACAGATAAAACAGTACCATCCTCAGCAATCATTTGAGTCGTTAGCTGCCCTCTAGTCATTTGATTGACGGTCTGTGCAATTTGCGCAGGAACAAAGCCGTAATCCTTGGCTTTTTCACGATTAACTTCAATCTGAATTTCCTGTATTATATTATCTAAATCATTCGAAACATCTGTTACCTGATCAATCTTTAGCAACTCCTGTCGTACATTTTCAACCGATTCATGTAATAGTTGTTCGTTTGAATCAGTCAAACGGAATGTTAGTGTATTCGGTGCAGAACCTGAAGACGTCGATACATTAAATGCAATTTCCGCTTGCTCTCCAAGCTCTGCTTTCAAATCTTGTTCCACCTCTTCCACAAATTCAAAAATGGAACGTTTACGATCTTCTAATGGCACTAATTTCACATACATTTCCGCTCGATTAGGACTTGTTTGTCCACGCGACTGTGACTGCTGTGTACCTCCAATTAAACTAACATAGACATCGACCTCAGCCTCTTGTTTCAATCTATCTTCTATTTTTGCAACGACTTTTTCTGTCTCCGTCACTGAAGAGCCATTTTCTAAATTCACACTTACAGATGCAAACCCTTCATCAGTTGCAGGTAAAAATTCCGTTCCAATTTTCATTAAACCGAATAAGGATAACGCAAAGAGAATTGTAGTCGTCGTAAGTACAAGGAATCGGTGGTGTAATACCCAAACAATAGACGACTTATAACCTTTGTAGAAACGCGACTCTTGACGAATTTCATTAATATTTTCTGGTTTTGTTTTGAGCAATCGGCTTGCTAACATGGGTACAACCGTCAATGCAACCGATAAAGAAGCAAGTAAACTAAAAGAAATTGTTAGAGCAAATTCAGTAAAAATTTTCCCAATCAAGCCTTCTATAAACATCACTGGAATAAAGACTGCAATTGTCGTCATAGTTGACGCTGTAATCGCCATCGCAACTTCCTTCGTTCCCTGTTTTGCTGCCTCAATTGGATCTTTGCCCAGCCCTAAATGCCGTTCAATATTTTCTATAACAACGATGGCATTATCGACAAGCATCCCAATACCAAGTGCTAATGCACCAAGCGTCATAATATTGAGTGTGAAATCTGCGAAAAACATCAACACAAACGTCACAATCACCGAGTATGGAATCGCGATACCAATAATAATTGGACTCTTCACGCCTCTTAAAAAGACGAATAAGATAATCATGGCAAACAGACCACCAAGAAGGAGTGAAGAACCAATATTATTAATCGCTAAATTTACATAATCTCCTTGATCTAATAAAATATCAGCTTTAATCCCACTATATTGTTCTTTCTTAAGAAGCTCGTCTAATGCCTTTTGAAACGCGTCTGACACCTGTGCGGTATTTGCACCTGATTCTTGGAGTACTGACATTAGTACAGCAGGATGCTCATTAGCACGCGTTTCAGTAGTAGATACTTGTTCAGCGCGTTCCACCGCTGCAATATCTCCTACAGTTAACGCCTTACCGTCCAAAGGATTTACCGACACAATTAAGTCTGCAATATCCTCCGGTGACGTTAAAGTGCTTAAAATACGCGTCGTCAGCATTTTCCCTTCCTCAGTAGATACTGGATCACCTGGCATTGAAATATTATTAGTTTGAATAATTTGCACGACGTCCGCTTGCGTTAAACCTTTATCGACAAGCTTTGCTTCATCAAGCGTTACTTGTACCTCTTCGACAAGTTTACCAGAGACGTTAACACTGGCTACCCCATCTGTACGACGGAGCTCTTTTTCTAAAGCTTCTGCTAGAACACGCACGTCGACATCGTTATTTTCTGCCCGTAGTGAAAGCTGAATAATTGGAAATTGTGCCGGGTCAAATTTTAAAAAACTTGGCTTCTCCGCATCACTTGGAAGCGGTGTCATATCTAGTCGCTGTAAAATATCAAGTTGTACGTCCTCTATATTTGTCGACCAGTTAAATTCTAAAACGATTAAATTTGCACCTTCTTGCGAGGTCGACTGCACTTTTTTTATGCCCGGCAATGTTGCTAGGCTAGTCTCTAAAGGCTTTGTTACCTTCTCATTAACTTCCGTCGGGCTTGCACCAGGATAACTAGTCACGACTACCCCAATCGGTGGATTTAACTCTGGGATGAGTGTGACGGGAATTTTCAGTAACGAAACGCCGCCCAATATTATTACTAGCAACATCGTCACAATTGTAAATACAGGTCTCTTGATGGAAAAATCACTAATACGCATATTAAGTAAACTCCTTTTTCTTCTCTTCTTTTCATGATTGCCGAAAAGGAGGATTTTCTATAAATTATTTCTTGATACTGTATGTATTCAACATTATTATCACTTTTTCCTTGTAAAAAAACACGAATCGCATAATTGTCGATTCGTGTTCCTTTATTATAGTAAGCTATATAATTTTATATTTTCATTTTTGTCAGCAAACCAACGCATAGCGAACTCGTTTTCAAATAAGAAAACATAATTGTCGAAGCGGTCTTTTACAAGCATTGAACGGCCAGAAGACATCGACTCTTTAACATCATCTTCATTTTCAATCCAGCGTGCAATTTTTGAACCGATTGGCTCCATTTTCACTTCAACATTGTATTCATTTTTCATGCGGTGCTCGAAGACTTCGAATTGTAATTGTCCAACTGCTCCAAGGATAACTTCTTCAGTGTGCAATGTTTTATAGTACTGTATCGCACCCTCTTGCACTAACTGTAGAATCCCTTTATGGAATTGCTTCGATTTCATAACGTTTTTCGCTGTAACACGGACGAATAACTCCGGTGTAAACTGTGGTAATTTCTCAAATTGGAACGTTTTCTTCCCACCTACAACTGTATCACCAATTTGATATGTTCCTGTATCATATAAACCAATGATATCGCCCGCAACCGCTACATCTACAGTTTCGCGATCATCTGCAAGGAATTGTGTAGATTGCGTTACTTTAAATGACTTTCCTGTACGAGATAATGTCATATTCATGCCACGTTCGAATTTACCCGATACGATACGCACAAATGCGATACGGTCACGGTGGGCAGGGTTCATATTCGCTTGTATTTTGAAAATGAAACCAGAAAACTCATCGTACTCAACAGGATCAATGAATTGCTCATCTTCTGTAATACGAGGCTGTGGTGTTGGGGCAAACTGTAAATATGTTTCAAGGAATGTTTGTACCCCGAAGTTCGTTAAAGCCGAGCCGAAGAATACTGGAGTTAATTCCCCACGACGGATTTTTTCTTCTGAGTACTCATTACCTGCTTCATCTAATAGCATGATATCATCCATCGCTTGCGTATAATAAGATGTTACTTTCATCGGATGATCGACAGCCAATTCGCCTTCCTCATTGATCGGCAAGAAACGTTCACCCTCATCCGTACGGAATTGTTCGATACGTTTATTATAACGGTCATAAATGCCAAGGAATTCTTTCCCCATACCGATTGGCCAGTTCATTGGATACGCATTAATGCCAAGTACTTCTTCTAATTCTTCAATTAGCTCAAGTGGCTCTTTCCCTTGACGGTCTAATTTATTGATGAATGTGAAGATTGGAATACCACGCATTTTACAAACTTTAAATAACTTTAACGTTTGCGCTTCAATCCCTTTTGCAGCATCGACAACCATTACTGCACTATCAACAGCCATTAATGTACGATACGTATCTTCTGAGAAATCTTGGTGCCCAGGTGTGTCTAAAATATTTACACGCGAACCATTATAGTCAAATTGCATAACTGAAGATGTTACTGAAATCCCACGTTGCTTCTCAATTTCCATCCAGTCAGATGTTGCAAATTTGCCTGATTTTTTTCCTTTTACTGTACCTGCGTCACGAATAGCACCGCCGAATAATAAAAGTTTTTCTGTAATCGTCGTTTTCCCAGCATCCGGGTGACTAATGATAGCGAACGTACGACGTGATAATATATCTTGTTCTAAATTTGAAGTCATTTTCACATTCTCCTTTTTTCATACCTACTAATAATAAAAGAAGGCTTACCCTCTGCACAACCTTTTTACTTAATAATTCAAAAAGAAAACCTTTTAGTGCATGACTAAAAGGTTTTCACATTCTGTTGATAAAGTATTTTATCCATAGAAATTGCACGAATAAATCATTCTTAAAATGGTCTCTTTGCCAAAATCCGTACTTGAAAGCTCCTTTAACTACAGTAACGTGGGTTGATTTCCTTTCCTGTTAGGCGCTTTTCAGGGTCGTCCGCCTAGAACGGAAATCAACGGGTCCCTTAAACAAACTCTCATAATCGTTTAAAGAATATATTGACGTTATTATTTTTCGAACAATTTCTTCTTACACAAATTTCAAACGACCTGCCTCCATAGCAATTTCTGCATCGCTATGTGGATATTTAGTATTCTCGATAATTTGATAGTCCTCGTGACCTTTACCAGCAAATATAATCATATCGTCCGGTTCTGCTATTGAAATGGCATGTCGTACTGCTTCCGCACGATCACCTATACAAGCATAGTTTTCATGTAGCATGCCTTTCGCAAGATCACCTGTAATACTATCATACGGCTCATAGCGTGGGTCGTCTGTCGTTAAAATTACATAATCCGCAGCAGATGCTTTTTCTGCCATTGCTGGACGTTTTGATTTATCTCGATTACCACCTGTACCTACTAAGAATATCAGCTTCCCTTTTTTATAAGGCTCAGCCGCTGCGATTGCTTTTTCAATTGCATCTGGAGTATGCGCATAATCGACAAAAATTTTCACTGGTAAGTCAGTTGGAACTTTCTCCATACGTCCTTTTACTGGTGGCAATTGCTCGACCTGCTCAATAATTGATTCCATGGAGTAGCCACGTCCATAAAATGACACCATTGCTGCAAGGACATTGTATACATTAAACTCACCAAGTAAATGCATTTTCACAGGGAATGTCCCCTCTGCCGTGACAACATCAAAATGCGTCATATAGTCATGATACTGGCAATTGATAGCACGGAAATCAGCCGTTTCATTTTGCAAACCATATGTCCATACCGGGAATGGCGTCATCGCTGCATAACGCTCAGACCAAGGATCATCTGCATTTAATACAACAAATTTATTTTTTTCTAAATCCTGTCCAAGTTGAGAAAATAGAAGACCTTTTGCATGTCCATATTCCTCCATCGTACCATGGAAATCAAGGTGGTCATGTGAAAGATTCGTAAAAATCGCTACATCATAATCGACACCAGCTAATCGTCCTAATGCTAGACCATGCGAAGAAACTTCCATCGTCATTAAACGACAACCTTCCATTTTCGCACGGAAAATCATTTGTTGTGTCGAAAGTGCATCACTTGTGGTATTTGAAGATTCATATAAAATCCCATTTAAATTAAAGCCAATTGTTCCTGTTAGTGCAGATTTCTCGCCCATACCTTGCATGATGTTTTGTATAATACCAGTCACTGATGTTTTACCATTAGTCCCTGTAACACCGATCATCGTAATATCCTTCGACGGATAATCAAAGAACTTCGCTGCTAGTAAGCCAACTGCACGCTCCGTATCTTTCACAATAACTTGTGCAATTGCGTCTGGCAAAGGTAGTACTCGCTCAGTTACAACAATCGTTGCACCACCTTCTACTGCTCTTTGTGCATAATCATGCCCATCTACTGTATAACCCTTTATACAAACAAACATACTATTCGGCTGTACACCACGTGAATCCACCACAATATCGCTCACTTGATCTGGTAATTCACCGACAATTTTTCTCAAAGGTAATGCACTCAACAATTCCTCTGCATACATTTCATAGTCCTCCAATCAATCTCTACATTCACTTTATCAAAATTTGTTGTTCTAACCTCACTAACGATTTTTCGACAACATTTGACAGAATGAATACCCCCACTATCTATTGAACTTATTTTACTACTTATCAACTCATAAATGAAATGCCTCAATACATGATTTTTCAATGTAAACGCTACCATTTTAGAAAAACATTTAATTTTATATATCATAACAAAATACGTCATTTATCGACACCATAAAATGTTGTATCATATTCGTAACTATGGTAATTTGAGGTGTATATTTTACTACAAATTGACTTATTACGAATGCGCAACAACTAGCACCATTGACAGTGAACTAGAATATGGGGCGACCATCCATATCAAATTACCATCTATCAAAAAAGGCTGTCTCCGCCAAGTAATAGTGGAGATAGCCTTTTTCCTTATTTCATAATTGTACGGATTAACTTTACTTTTTGTTTATAAGGTGGAAATAATACATTCGTTTCTAATTTTGAGGATTTTTTTAGTATAGATTTTGCATGTGTAAAATTCTCAAAGCTTGCCTTACCGTGGTAAGCCTTTGCCCCGGAGGGTCCTACGCCACCAAATGGCAAGTGCATATTTCCGACGTGGGTCACTGTATCATTAATGCACCCACCACCAAACGGCAATTCCTCTAAAAAGTAATTGATTGCTTTTTCATGTTCTGAGAAGAAGTACGCAGCTAACGGCTTCGGTAATTGACGAACTTGATGAATGGCAATACGTAAATCATCGTACACCATAATAGGTAATATTGGACCAAACAACTCGTCCTGCATAGATGGACTTGTCCACTGAACGTGCTCAATTACTGTTGGCTCAATATACAAATCATCTCGATCTGTGCGACCACCAAACGTAATCGAGTCACGTTCTTCCACTAAAATTTGTTGTAATCGATCAAATTGTCTCACATTAATAATGCGACCGTAGTCAGGACTTTTCAACGCATTTCTTCCGTAAAAAGTTCGAATTGTATCTTTTAATATTTTCACAAATGGCTCATACACATCTTTATGTACAAGGATATAATCAGGTGCGACACATGTTTGCCCTGTATTTGTGAATTTTCCCCAAGCCAATCGCTTAGCCGATACTTCTAAGTTCGCTGTTTGGTCAACAATTGCAGGGCTTTTTCCACCAAGTTCTAGCGCAAACGGTGTTAAACGCTCTGCTGCTGCACGCGCGACTACTTTACCTACAGCTACACTTCCCGTGAAGAATATATAATCAAATGATGCATGAATAAGAGCTGTAACTTCTTCTTTTTCCCCTTCCACAACACGTACAAAAGAGGCATCAAATGTTTCTTCGATAATTTTTTTCACAATCGCAGCAGTATGCACTGAAGTTTCTGATGGTTTTACAATAGCTGTATTGCCACCAACAATTGCGCCAATTAATGGCTCCATCACAAGCTGGAATGGATAATTAAAAGGACCGATAATCAGTGTTACACCATATGGTTCACGTACAATAAAACTTTTTCCCATTTGCAAATGAATTGGTGTCTTCACCGCTTCAGGCTTCATCCACTCATCTACATGCTTGACCATAAAAGAGATGCTATCGAGCACGATACCTACCTCTGTCGCATATGCTTCAAATTCACTTTTGCGTAAATCTAAATACAGTGCACTTAGTACTTCTTTTTCATATTTCAAAATGGTCTTTTTTAATTTCAATAATTGCTCTTTGCGAAAATCAATGTCTTTTGTTGCACGCGAAAAATAAAATTGACGTTGTTGTGTAATCATATTTTCTACATCTTGAGCAGTAAAATTCATAAATAAACACCTCTTTTTTATAATGGCATACATAAATTATAACTTTTGAAACAAACTATCTTTGTCTATAAGATTCAACATGACGTGTAAAAAACCTCTTTTTGAACAGGTTGGTGATATCTAAACACGATTCGTTATTCTCGAAAGGTTTACACGATTTACTTCAAGGGAAATGTGCAATTACATAAATACAATCGAATGGGGGAATTATTTATGATGATGACAGAAACTTGGTGGGAATCCATTTTTTCAGGTGCACTAGCTCACGGAATTAACGAGGATAAATTGCATCTATTACAGGACGAGGCATTCTTATATCTGTCAGTAGCACATTCAGAAGATCAAAAAGCGATTGAACCACATGAATTAAATTAAATTAAATATAGCGCATCTTAGGAATGGACTCCTATGATGCGCTTTCTTTGTTTTATTTATACAATATATTTTTCGGCTCACACGTTTCAAATTTGCCAAAACTTGTTTCATTTTCAAGTTTAGCACCACCTAAAACGACAACAGCAGCATTAATAGCAGCCTTACATTTCGTAAATGTATTACCACTACCTTCAAACTTACAATTTAGCGTATCTACTGCCGCACCACCTGTTTGAGATGTACATGCTTCAAAACTTGTATCTTTTAACATAATTTCAGCATCATACATATGCAGTGCACCACTCATTTGTGAGCGACTCTCTTTAAAACTACAACCTTCCATTATTAGCTTTACTTTCTTCACCTTACCACCTGAAATAAAGCCAAAGAAGTTGCGGGATTTCATATGTGCTGCCTCAGTTCCAGCAATATACATACTACCACCTTTACCAAGTGATGAATTATGCTCAAATACACAATTGCGTAAAATAAAGCTTTCGCTATTAGTAAAATAGACAGCACCACCGCGTTCCTCATCGAAACATTTCTCAAAGGAACAACTATCCATTTCGACCTGTACATTATTCATTTCCACAGCACGCACAATACTAGCACCAAAGAAATGAGCATTTTCTATTTTCAATTGAGAAATATTACGTAATGATAGCATTGTCTTATTAGCATCCATTGAAGCCATAAATCGTGCACCATCTGCTTTTAATATACCGCCATCGACGATAATCGATGCATTATTTGCAAACGTGACCTCCATACCATTTAAATCAAGCTCAGCTCCCTTACTAACAATAACATCTCCCGTAAAGAGTGTCGCATAATTAAGTTTACGTTTTTGTCCAGTTAGTAAGGTCATCTGTGCCATGCGATCTTGGTATATAAAATTCGGTAGGAAATAGCTAAGTGATGTTAGTGGAACTTCCACATTTTGCTCTAATGCGGCTTGTACAACTTTTAAACCAACCTCCACATCGTTACGAAGTATCGCTAAACGGAAACCACGTATAAAATGGATTTCTGCATAATTTAACTGTAAAAGTTCTTCAAATAGGACAAGTATCTCTTGCTCTTTTTCCGTAATTTTATGATCCTTTTGTGCTTGGCTATACAAGTCCAGCATAAAGAAATATTTATGAATCGGTTTACTTAAAACCTGTAGTAATTTATGTACTGTTTCATCTTCTGCCTGTAGTGCAACTTGAATTGCATGCTTTTTAAATTCCATAGGCAAATCTAATAGCGCCACCTGCCTTTTCAAATCATCTTTCGCCATCTCACTAGGATAACCTTTTACACATAACAGTAAAGCGTAACCAATTGCATACGTCTGCCGAAATTGTGCATCCTCATGAGCAAATGGATGTTTTTGATCTAATAACTCTTTCTTCACACGCTTCAAACTATCTAAAATAGACATTATATTCCCTCCGAATGGTCTCATATCTTAATTTATATCGGCTTATTTCCGGTGAATTCCAGAATTCTCATCCAAAAGGTTCATCAAAAATAGGGGATGATTACCGTACGCCAGCGTACTTTCCTAGGGGCGTCCGGTAATCCACTTTGGAATAAACCAGCTAATAGAATGTCAAGAAAAACATTTTTAATCAAAAAACACTTCATGTTATACTAAAAATGTTCAACACAAATAACCCTCCTCATTTTATGTGGAAGGTTTTTGTTTTATTTGAAAATACTGTTGTTAAATAGTTTCTTGGAACGGTGTTTTTGTTTTTAAAATCGCATAAATCCAGTGTAAAAGCTTATTAGCACAAGCTATAATAGCTACTTTATATGGTTTACCTTCCTCGCGTTTCAATTCGTAGAAGGCTCGTAATCGTTTATTTCGTGCAATAGTTTCATCTGTTGTTTTCTTTTTACGACTATCACGAATTGAGCAGCGAACAGCTGTGTAAAGCATATGCCGAAGCCTAGCTGAGCCACGTTTGGTAATGTGATTGTTTGTGCCTTTAAAGCGCCCAGATTCAAACACACTGGGATCTAGTCCTGCAAAAGCTACTAACTTTTTGGGATGATTAAACCGGTCAATTTCCCCAATTTCTGAAAGTATCGTGGCAGCGATTTTTTCACCTACGCCGGGAAGTGACTGGATTAATTCATATTCTTCGAGTTGTGCCGCCAATTGATCAATCTCACGCTCTAACGTAGAAAGTTGTTGGCGGTACGCTTGAAGTAAATCAATATACATATTCAGACTGACGAGAAGGCTTTGATAAAGCGTTGACTGAAATAGGTTGCGTTCTGCAGCTGCGATTAATACTTTAGCTCTTTCTTGCGCCCAATTAAATGAACGTGCTTTACAATGCCTATCAATAAATTGTGCAATCTCTTCTACACCTGCGTCTAGTACTGATTCGGATGTAGGGTAGGACTGTAAAGTCCTTAATGAAATCTCAGCGTATAAATCTCCAAAAACTCCTTTATACTCGGGGAATACTTGATCTAATACTGCTTGAAATTGTAGCTTTGTTTGAACCATAATGCCCGTCATGTTTTCGTGTTGCCTTGTCAGATGTCGAAGGTTTAAAAGCTTAATCCCACGCTTTTTCTGAGGCTCCAAATCCTCTTTGTAATACAGCTCACCTAAGTGATAGGCATCAATGGCATCAGTTTTAGTTTTTCGTAAGTTAGAGCTTTTTGCTCGATAAGATACCAGTGGATTTACGATTATGACAATGTACTCTCTTGCCTCTAAAAACTGTACAACTGGGGCATGATAGTGACCTGTCGCTTCTAAAACAATAGGTGGTTTCATCCCTGTTTGACGCTCTAAATCTAGTAAATAAGAGTGTAACTCTTCTAATCCTTCCACCGTATGATCAACTTTCACACTGTTTTTATAGGGCATTTTTTTATCCAAGAACATTTGAACCTGACTTTCACCTTTTGCGATATCCAGGCCAACAACTGGATTCATGTTTATCTCCTCCTTAGGTAATGGATTGACCGGTAACCTCTATCTAGCTTGTCATTCATATGTTCGCTTGTTATACGGGATCACTATGTCCCAACCAGCCTAATCATGTGTTAACAAGTAGAGGGTGAACATGTTAGTTGTCGGGATCGAGTCCCACAGGTGCTTCCGTTCTACACCGGCTACTATCAATCTATAAATTGAATAAAAAATAGTCAACCAGATTTCTCTGGCTGACCTTATAATACGAACAGGTGTTTTATAAGTGTCTGCTACAGGTTATTAGACATAAAGGCCTGTGCTGCTGTCGCTTCGCTTATGCACAGATAAATTATGACAGGACAGGACGTGACGCTATTAGCCTTCATTCCCCCTAAACACTGGCGCCACTCCTATCAACAAACGTTTTATTTAAAATATCAACTCCTCCATTTGGTGAAGAACCATCCAAAACCTTCTTTTACTACTAGTAATCAAAATTATGTAGCCTTTTTCAACAATCATACACAGTTTTCAAATACAACAAATCAAATTTTATGAGTAATCTAGTTTTATAGCAAAAAAAATCACAGTTCTTAAATTCGAACCGTGATTTCTTATTTTTATAAGTGAATTGCCTTGCCGAAAACTGCCTTTGCTGCATCCCCTACATGTTCGGATACGGTCGGATGTGGGAAAATCATTTTTGCCAACGCGACCGCCGTTCCTCCTGCATTTTTCGTTGCTAAGATTGTATTTAAAATTTCTGTTGCCCCATCTCCAACAACGCAAGCACCTAAAATACGCCCATCGTCTTTTGTAACCATCAGCTTGACAAAGCCCTCAATATTCCCTTCCATTAAAGCTTTAGGATTCGTGCGAACTGGGATTTTCGTCACTGTGTAGGCTACATCGATTTCTTCCTCTAGTAAACCAAATGTCGCAATCTCCGGGTGCGTGTATACACATCGTGGAATCGAAGTTTGATCAATCGTTTCCGGTTTCTTCCCCAAAATATGCTCAACAACATGGATACCTTCTGCACTTGCTGCGTGCGCTAGCTGATAACCACCTACTAAATCACCAATCGCATAAACATGAGGTTGACTCGTTTCAAGATGCTCGTTCACAGCAATTAACCGTCCATCAAAATGTAAATCAAGCATTTCAGCAATTTCCGTATTTGGACGGCGACCTGTCGCAAATAATAAATTTTCGTATGTATAAACACCTTTAGACGTATGAATTTCGTTCCCATTGAAATACTCAAATTGGAAATCCGTCACAAGCTCAATCCCAAGCTTCGCCATTTTTTCACGAATAATTGGACGTGCATCAGGTTCTTCTGTTTGTAAAACATCTAAACTATGATTGAGCATCGTCACCTTCGTGCCAAGTGGCGCCAAGCTAAATGCCATTTCAACTGCAATTACGCCACCACCAATAATCGTTAACTGCTTGGGTAGCTCCTTCATATCAAAAAATGTATCCGTTGTAAAATATGTAGATGTTTCTAAACCCTTAAATGGTGGTACAAATGGTTTACTTCCTGTCGCTAAGATAATATCTTTTGCTGTTAAGGTTTCTGTTCCAACAGTAACCGTTAAATCATGTGCAACTGACGCTTCTCCACGATAAAATACAATTTGATTACTAGCAATAAATTCTTCGATATTAGCTAGTAACTCAGCAATCACACCATCTTTTCGCTGCATCAAACGCGGGAAATTAATGTTCACAGTTGGTGTTTCAATCCCCCAGCCATTGCCACGTTCAATTTCTTGTACAAGCTTACTATGCTCCAATAAAATTTTTGATGGAATACAGCCTACATTATAGCAAGCGCCTCCAACTTTTCCACGTTCAATCAACGCTACTTTCATACCATTTTTCGCTGCATGAATGGCAGCTACATATCCCCCAGGTCCTGCACCAATAACTGCTAAATCAAAGTTTTCCAAAAAATTCACCTCATGTATCACCTTATCATTTACAAAATTTGAATGCAATGGTAGTAATATTTCCTTATAAGAAAATGTATTTCAAAATGTTATTAATAAAATATGTATTTTATAGATTTTCAACTTTCACCTCTAGAAAGGAACAGTATTAGATGAGCTTCCTTTCCTAACCGTCTTCATTACTCGAAACCTCCCAAAATTATTATGAAACTGACGCCTTTTATAAGGTTAAAAGCCCGTTTCTTTTTCCTACAACGCACCATCATTCATGTTCCTTTTCAGTTAAACTACCATAAAAAAACACGAGAACGCTTTAAGCATCCCCGTTTAAACGAACTTACTAATAGATATCCCTGTCCCAAAAACGCTGCTTTGCGATAGCATCCACAAATTTTTTCCCAAAATCGGCGTTGCCAGTAGCTATTACAATACCCGGACCAAGCTTTGCATTTGAAGCACTGAAAAATGGTACACCTGTTGTTGCAACGCCAATTGGTTTATAATGGCGAAATGCTTGATTAATATATATTTGTATATCCTGATTGAATTTCGCTTGATTATCTGCTTTAACACCGACAACATATAACGCATCAAACAGTACCGAATCTGTCGTTTGATAAGTTTCTGTTGCAGTTAATTGAACGCCATCCTTACTCTTAATAGCCCCTAATCTTTCCGCAATAATACTATATCTTACGCCATATTTTGTTAATACCTTCAAAACATTATTTACTTCTGTGCCATCAAATCCGTCACCTATAAGCACACCAACTTTAAGTGTTTGTGGCAATTTCACTGTATTTGCTTGGCTTAGAGCAGGTGAAGATAGCGTAACGTTTATTTGTTCGCCAACTGGTTTATTTACCCCTACATTACTAGCAATTATGGTAGCCATTTCTTTATCCACCCGAACAAACATATTGACAACTTGTTGCCGAACAGATTGGCTTTTCACCTTACCAACCTCGAAACTAAACGCATTGATAATATGTTGCTTTTCAGGTGGTGACATACTGTTCCAAAATAGCCTTGCTTGTGAGAAATGATCGTCAAAGGATTTACTTCGTGAACGCGTAATGCGCCCTTCCACTTTTTCCTCATAATGAACAAATCCACCTTCAGCAGCAGTGGATGTAGAAGGTGTATTATTGGCAAGTGAATTTTTATGATAACTAACTCGACCTACATTAATTGTTTGACGACTAAACCCGTTTCGCTGATTATTATGGATTGGACATATCGGTCGGTTAATAGGAATTTCTGCAAAGTTCGGCCCACCCAATCGAATAAGCTGTGTATCTAAATATGAAAATAATCGCCCTTGTAACAGCGGGTCATTTGTAAAATCAATGCCAGGTACAACATTCCCCGGATGGAAGGCTACTTGCTCTGTTTCTGCAAAAACATTGTCAACATTACGATTCAATGTCATCTTACCAATGATTTTTACAGGAACCATTTCCTCAGGCCAAATTTTAGTTGCATCCAAAATATCAAAATCAAATCTGAATTCTTCATCTTGCTCAATCATTTGTATACCCAGCTCATACTCTGGAAAATCTCCAATTTCAATGGCTTCCCATAAATCACGCCGTTGAAAATCGGTATCTTTCCCTGCAATAATTTGTGCTTCATCCCACACAAGTGAATGAACGCCTAATACTGGCTTCCAATGAAACTTTACGAATCTGGACTTACCTTTATCGTTTATGAAACGAAACGTATGGACACCGAATCCTTCGATCATTCGATAGTTTTTCGGAATAGCTCGATCCGACATTAACCACATTATCATATGTGCGCTTTCCTGATTATTCGCAACAAAATCCCAAAATGTATCATGTGCGGTAGCTGCTTGTGGCATCTCATTATTAGGTTCTGGCTTCGCGGCATGGATTAAATCGGGAAATTTTATGGCATCTTGGATAAAAAACACCGGAATATTGTTACCGACTAAATCATAATTGCCTTCTTCCGTATAAAACTTTACCGCAAATCCGCGCACATCTCGTGCAGTATCCATCGAACCAAGACTCCCGACAACATTCGAGAATCTTAGAAAGACAGGCGTTTTTGACCCTACTTTTTGTAAGAAGCCCGCTTTCGTATATTCTTGCATAGATTCATACAGCACAAATTCCCCATGTGCTGCATAACCCCTCGCATGTACCACACGCTCTGGAATCCGTTCATGATCAAAATGTGTAATCTTCTCTCTAAAATGAAAATCCTCCATTAATGTTGGACCTCTTACCCCAGCCTTTAATGAATCCTCATCATTTGAAACTTTAATACCTTGATTTGTCGTCATCTTTTTCCCATCATTATCTACGCGAAATTGTTCGAGCTGTTGATCCTTAGCATTTCCATCTGCACTATTCCCCGAATTTGACCAAGGTTTATCCACGAAAATCCCCTTTCGTTACTTAACAATTTTCATTTCAATTATGTTCAATAAACAATATATGTTTTTAGTATAGAAACATACTTAGAGAATTTTTAAAATAAAAACATTGACCATATTAGTCAACATTTGTTAGAATGACCACACTGGTCAATATCGACGAGAGGAGGCTAATTTTGTACCCATCATTTCTAAAATTAAACGAGGAAAAACAACGTAGTATTATAAACGCAGCGTTAAATGAATTTTCAAAGCAACCTTACGAAGCAGCTTCAACAAATAAAATTGTGAAGGAAGCTGGGATATCTAAAGGACTTATTTTCCATTACTTTGGAAACAAAAAAAACTTATATCTCTTTTTATTCGACTATGTATTTAATAAATATTCTGAAGCAACTTTTGAAAATTTTGATTTGACTGAACCAGATGTTTTCAAACGCTATAAGCAGTTAATCTCCATTCAAATAAATATAGTTCAACAAAATCCTGCATTTTTTAGCTTCATGAATATGGTGCACATCGAAAAAAGCCCAGAAGTATTATCTGAGCTTGAAACAAAACAATCTCTTAATGGAGAAAATAATTATGACAAATTTTTAAAGGGTATTGATTACTCCCTTTTTAAAGAAGAGATAGACACAAAATATGCACTAAATACGATTAAATGGGTTTTGGATGGCCTTTCTAATCAGTATAACCAACAATATAAGGAATCCAACTATGATATTGATATCTACTATACATTAGCCGATCAATGTGCAACAGAAATGGAGGAGTACTTCCATTTCTTAAAACCATTATTTTATAAATAGGTCACTATGTCATCAAATCGTTTCTTATAAAACTAAACAGCGATTGTTTTAAAGCTTGGCGTAAAATACGTTTTTACTAAAGTGAGGGAATTCCTTGAAAATTGATCATTTAGTTGTAAATGTAGATAATTTCGTTCAAAAAGATAAAGGCATTATTGATAGTATCCATTCCATTGGTTTACCCTACAACCCTAAAAAAGGAAAAGGTACAAAGGGGTTTAAAGTTTCAAACATATGGATTGGAAATGAATATTTTGAGTTTATTAGTATTAAAACGAACGACGGTGGCGGTTGGTTAAAAGATTGGACGATGAAGTATCATGATGGACATAGAGGTTTGATTGGTTTTTGTTTAGAAGTTGATGACATAGAAGAGTCTTACAAAAATCTACTTCAACAAAATATAAATGTTGTTCCACCGAAACCACTGGAATTCCGTTGGTTTTTCAATCTCTTAAAAAAGACGATGCCTTGGCGTAATTTATATTTGCCTGAATTTCAAGGTGTACCTTTTCAATTCTTTCTTCAACAAATTGATGATGAGAAAACAAAGAAGTATATGAAAAAACATATGGTACCCAACAGTATAGAAAATGAAATTAGTGGTATTTCAGAAGTAATGATTTATGGAAAACTTACAATAGAAGATAAAAAATTGCTAAATGCTTTATTTATGAATTATGAGGATAAAGATGGTATATTAACAATCTGCCTAAAAAAACAGAGAATACGTTTTATCCAATCCGACCAACATAAAGTGGAGGTAAATTTAACATGTAACCATAAAAATTTCGTGAATAAGATGGTTACCATTGAAAACCTTCAAATTCAAAATTTGGACAGCTCATTCGAGTGAATAGATTGGTATATGAACAACGATTAAGACAAGGAGAAATTATATGACTTTGAATGATCCATTTAAACATGTAAAAAAAGGACCTATGTTGGTGGTTATGCTATTCGGGGCGTTCTTTTCATTATTAAATGAAACGCTACTTGCAACGGCATTACCAGAAATCATGGTTCACTTTTCAATAGATGAAACGCAGGTACAATGGTTGACAACTGCATTCTTACTGACAAACGGGATAATGATCCCAATTTCAGCCTTTATTATTGGAAAATTTACAACTCGTCAAATTTTTATTTCAGCCATTGCCGTCTTTACATTCGGTACAGCTGTGGCAGCATTTTCAGACTCTTACACACTTCTATTAATTGCTCGTATTGTGCAAGCGATGGGCTCGGGTGTCATGATGCCTCTGATGATGACTGTCCTTCTAACAATGTTCCCTGTTGATAAACGCGGAGCAGCAATGGGGATGATGGGACTTGTTATTTCCTTTGCACCTGCTATTGGACCAACATTATCGGGTTATTTGGTGGAATATTTTAATTGGCGCATGCTGTTTTATGCGGTTCTGCCGATTGCAATTTTAACATTGATTCTATCGATTTTCTTTATCTCTAATGTTACAGAGCGCACAAATCCAAAGGTTGATATTATTTCTATTTTAATGTCTTCTTTTGGTTTCGGTGGATTGTTATACGGATTTAGTGCTGGTGCATCACGTGGATGGACAGATACACTTGTGCTAACTTGTATAATTGGTGGCTTTATTATTATTGGGTTATTCACGTGGAGACAGCTTCGTCTTGAAACACCTTTATTAGAATTCCGCGTATTTAAACACAAAGACTTCACATTAGGTGTCATTATTAGCGTATTTGTCATCATCGCTATGATTAGTGCTGAAACATTGTTACCAATGTATGTGCAACTGGCTCGTGGATTATCTGCTATTGATTCCGGTTTAATGCTATTGCCTGGAGCCATTGTTATGGGGATTATGTCGCCCGTTTCAGGTATTTTGTTTGATAAATTAGGTGCTCGTAAAATGGCAGTCCCAGGAATGCTTATCGTGATTTTCACAACATTCTACTTTACGACACTTTCCGCTGATTCATCAATGACCATGCTGACAACTATGTATGCTATTCGTATGTTTGGTCTATCATTAGGGATGATGCCAATTATGACACATGCCTTAAATCAGCTACCACAAACATTGAATGCACATGGTTCTGCCATGGCTAATACGATGCAGCAAGTGAGTGCTTCGATTGGTACAGCTATTTTAATCACGATTATGTCACAAACGGCCAAAAACTTTAAACCTGATATGGAAAATTACAGTGGATTAGACACTGCAACAATGCAAAGTGCGATTGCTTCTGATGCGCTCATCTCAGGCTACGCAGCAACATTCGTTGTCGCGACAGGTATGGCAGTAATTGGTTGGATTCTAGTATTTTTCTTAAATAAGAAAAAACCAAGTGACAAAACACAAATGATGCAACATTAAATAAACAAGAGACAAACCTTGATTTGCCTTTCAAGGTTTTTCTCTTTCATTTTACTACTAATCAATTACGTCCAGATTTTGTATTATGCTTGGCAATTGGCTCCTTTCAAAATCTGTGACATCCTTTGGAAGCTTTAACATGTATCAGTGGATGTTTGGTCATTTGCTGTTGCATGTTAAAGTTTTTGTCATTTTTTCAAGCTGGCGTACGGTAGGCGTCAGATTAGCAAAAAAGTATGCCTCACGTAGCTTGCGAGAAGGGGTACTTCCAGCAATATATCCCGCTGACCCATTGTGAAGCATATTTGCCTGTACCGCTTCTAATGTTTCATACACCGCCTGTAAACGGATTTTGCTAATGGCGTTTAATGTTATCTCACCCGATTGAACAAGTAACGCTAAATGTGTCTGTAAGCTTTGGAGTTTCACTGAGAGAACATCTGCTTGTACTTGTAAGTATTCATTACAGCCATTCTGTTTTGCCTTTACTTTTTCAATCCCTTCCACTGAGGCTTCGACAACACCGAAGCCAAGTGGCACTTGATATAAGATAAATGTTGGACGAATTTGATCAACAAATGTACTAGCATTATGTGAAACTACGTAGTCGTCTGCAACAAATACGTTTTCAAATTTACATGTATAGGTCGCACTGCCATTGACACCTAAGAAGTGTGTTTTTTCTTTTAGCGTAATATTAGCATTGTCGGTATTTACGAACACCATCACTTCCTGCTCTTCATTATGGGCAATCGCACCGAACCAATGATTATTGCCTAAATTCGATACAGCTGGAAGTACGCCATCCAAGACATAGCCACCTTCAACACGCTTTGCTGATAAATGTAACTTTTCTAACCCTGCGTAAAACTTCATCGGATTGGAAAGCCCTGTTGCGCCGAGTACTTCACCGTTCTCAAGTAAAGGTAATATTTTTCCACGTAAGGCCGCATTTTTTGTTTTACGAATATATGTCAAAGCAGCAAGGTGGCACCATAGGCAAAATGCAGTTGTCATACAAACTTTTGCCGTTTCTTGTACAATTGTTAGCTCATCTAGAAGCGTCGTTTGTTCATTCTTTTGTGATGAATCAAAAAATCCTGACTTGCCTAATGCATGCAAAAAGTCTTCCGCATAAAGAGCTTCTTCGTCAATTCTCTTCACAAACGGTTTTAACTTTTCATCGATTAAAGCTTGTAAAACTACTACATCTACTGCCATGGTTTCCACTCCTACGTCTTTTATTTATCTGCTAATTCTGTTAAAGAAGTAATTGGTGTTTGTACTGCTTCACGTGCACGTTTTACAGCAGCTTCATCAGGTGCATCATAGAAGCATAAGCATTTCGTCATATCTTCACATACGTACGTACGAGAAAAGTGTACTTCTGGTACTTCTTCGTAATGTACTGAGTTTTTCTTTTTACGTGCAAGGTATTGATCCATCGTAATTTCTGCTGGAATCTCCCATTCTACTAAATAGTTCACCACTTCTTGGTTTTGCTTTACATCTTCAAGTTTTTTCCCGACTAAACGAACCTCTTTAACTAAATCAATTTGCACATTTTCAGCTGCTAATGCCTGTGTTGCTCGTACTTCTTCATGCGTTTCCACGATAAAATACGCGCGGCTAAAATCTTTTGCTACCTGAACTTCAATTACTTTTACGTCTTGTACGTTTCCTACACGTTCCACTAGTGCTGTAAATTGTTCTTTGTTTGTTACTTCGCTTACTGTTGATTCTACTAAAAATAAAC
Source organism: Lysinibacillus sp. NPDC096418 (assembly GCF_044762775.1). NCBI lineage: Bacteria > Bacillati > Bacillota > Bacilli > Caryophanales > Bacillaceae > Lysinibacillus > Lysinibacillus sp. NPDC096418. The sequence continues at coordinate 173,210 of NZ_JBIWEY010000003.1, read as the reverse complement.
TCATAGTAAATACCTCCGAATAGTTAGTTTTTGTTCTTGTGAGTTATTTTATTATACTTACTTAATAAAAACAACTGAATTTACTAAAAATTATAATTTATGCTACACTACAGCATGGAGGGAATCATTATGAAAACACGTTATGACTTACCATGCAACATTGCTCAAACCCTAAATATTATTGGTGATCGCTGGACACTGCTAATCCTACACGAGCTATTAATTGGCCAAACAAACTTTAATGACATCAAGATAAATTTACCCGGACTATCTGCAAATTTATTGTCTGCCCGTTTAAAATCGTTAGAGGAAGCAGGGCTTGTTGAAGCTACGCTATATTCGGCGCACCCACCGCGCTATGCCTATTCCTTAACAGAGTCTGGGAAAGCTTTAGATCCAGTTTTTAACGCTATTATTTTATGGGGTAGCGAGCACTTAGATCCATGCTATAAAGAAATCGTTGACGCAAACACAGGTGAAAGAGTAGAGCTTGGCTATTACTCAAAAAATACCGGTGAACGCATTGAAAACATACAAATTCGTGCAATTAAGAAATAGCTGATGACTCCTGCGTCAGCTTTTTTTATGCATGTCCACCCCAAACTTTTGCGACCCAGCCCTCGAAATAACGAATAGCCTTATCAAGTAATAACCCAAGAACACCAATGACGATAATTGCAGCCATCACTAAATCGAGACTTAAGGAATTTCTTGCATCGACAATTAAAAAACCTAATCCGGATTGTGCTCCAATCATTTCACCCGCTACAAGGAAAATCCATGCACTCCCAAGTGCCATATGTAATCCGTTTGCAATCATTGGAAACGCTGCTGGGAAAATTATTTTTCGTAGTAAGTCAACCTGTGACATTTCAAAATTTGCCGCTACACGCAAATAGACGCCCTCAACCTTTTTCACTGCAGACACCGTCGATAGGAGTACTGGGAAAAATGCTGCGATAAAAATAATGACAATTGCAGGCATATTGCCAATACCAAACCACAAAACGATAAAGGGTGACCATGCAATAGGTGATACTGGGCGTAGTACTTGAACAATCGGATCAAGCACAGCCCAAACCTTTGTCCATCTTCCTAAAAATAAGCCCAGTAATACTGCCACTACAACTGCTAGTAAATAACCACTAAAGAAGCGAAACAAGCTAATTTGAATATGCTCAAAAATAGAACCATCTTTAATAATTTCTAAAAGTGCTGCAAATACTTCTATTGGTGGGGGGAATAATGCTGCGTCATGCCCTCCGATTATTGTAGCCAGTTGCCAAGTACCTACCAGTAGTACAAAACCGAATACTACTGGTACTACTTTGTTCATTTTTTCCATACCAACCTCACCCTACTATTCCTCAATTAACGTCGAATCTACAAAGTCCTCGTACGTCGGTGGTGCATCTGATAAGTCCATTTCAATTAAAGACTCACGTAAAATTCCATACGCATCCTCTTTGATTTTCAAATTATTATACGAAATCCAGTTTAAGGATAAATCTAGCACTTCCTTATCGACTTTAATGTATTCCGAAACAACGTCATGTGCGTGTTTGTCTTTTTCATTCATGATTTCTCCTGCAGCGACATAGTCGTGCACAAATTGTTTTGCAAGATCCCTATTTTTTTCGATAAACGCACTACGTAATACTAAGCCACAGTCAATGGAATCTGACCAAATTTCCTCAGATTGGAATAACACTTTCCCTTTTTCAAGCGATACCGAAATCGCTCCAAATGGCTCTGCAACAACATAGCCAGCAATTCGCCCTTCTGCTAGAGCAGCTGGCATTTCTGCAGGTGGTAATTCTACAACTTCTAAGTCCTCATAGCTTAGGCCAGCTCCCTGCAACATGCGGTAAAGCAAAACATTATGTGTTGAGTATTTATTTGGAATCGCAAAATTTTTGCCTTTTAAATCTTCTACTTTCTCAATATTTGGTGCACCGACTAAAACGTTGCCATCACGATGGCCAAGTGCGACTGCTTTTAAATCAATCCCTTGCTCTTTTGCTTTCATGGCTAACTGAATAAGTACTGATGCTCCATCAATTTTCCCGGTATTAAGCGCATCCATCAGCTCTGGCCAAGAACCAAATTTCACAAGCTCAACCGCATAACCTTCGTAACCCTTATCTGTTTGCATATACAAAGGAGCCGCATGGGTAATTGGTAAATATCCTATTTTGACAATTTTTTTACCATCCTCAGTTTCTGAATCAGTAACTCCATCATCTTTGCCGCATGCGGTTAATGTTAATAACAATGCAAATCCTAGTAGAACTGCCCATAATTTATTTTTCATTTCATTACCTCCAATGTTATAGAAATTAAGCTCGCATTTTGGTATCAGTGCTATTACCGTTTAAATGTTATATTCAACTGCATTTTGCGGATGCGTAAACTGAAATTCATTAAAAATAATTTCACGAAAATGCTGAAAATCAGAATCGGAACGATCTCGCGGTTTAGTACTACGAATAAGTAACTCTCTATGAATGCGCCCAGGATTAGGACTCATAATAAAAATACGATCTGCCAAATAGATTGCTTCATCAATATCATGTGTCACAAGCAAAATTGTGGTCTTCTCTTCTTTTTGAATAGCTAACAATTCGTCTTGTAAATAATAACGTGTGAACGTATCAAGTGCCGCGAATGGTTCATCCATTAAAATAACTTCTGGCTGAATCGCTAACGCGCGCGCAATTGCTACACGTTGTTGCATACCTCCTGATAATTCACTTGGCAATGCCGATAGACGATTTTCTAAACCTACAAGTTTTAAATAATGCTGTGCTCGTCGTTGTCTCTCGATTTTCGTTAAACCTGTACCTTCTAACGCTAACTCTACGTTTTTTTGAACCGAACGCCATGGTAATAATCCATAATTCTGCATGAGCATAATACAACGTTTACTGGCTTTCATCACGATTTCATCATCAAGTAAAACTTGTCCGGAAGATGGTTGCTCAAAGCCACCAATTAAGTTAAGTAATGTACTTTTACCACAACCACTTTTCCCTAATATCGCAATGATCTCTCCCTTTTGCACATCCAATGATATTTGATCGAGCACTGGCTGCTTAGCAAACATTTTACTCACCTGTTGGATAGAAATTATCGGTGCTGTCATTTATTTATGCCACCTTCTCTAATACTTATAATATTACTAGGATTAATATGTTTTAAGTTATTTTATTATACTCAATACAAAAACTCAACTCATTTTCGAGAAATTCTGAAAATTTTTATTTATAACTTTTCCCTTTTGAGCGAGACTTCCTTACATAGACAAAAAAAGATGTCTCAAAAAATTCTGAGACATCTTTTCCCTATTTAAAATATGTATTGTATCATTTCATGCACATTACAGTAAGGGTTTTCCCGACTATCTGTATTGCGTAGTGCCATCATTTCCTTACAGTTTTTGATGGCAACTTCATGACGTAAAGCAATTGGAGAAATAAGCTCCACGTCGCCCTTATGGCGGAAGTAGCGTGTAACACCAAGGTGCTTCTCCATTTTACTGTTAAGCACCGCACGTGGATATGGCTCAGATACTTCCACTGCTTCAAAATGCAACAATAGCCATAGCTCAAATGCTTCATTCGTATAGGCAATTTTAATATCTTTTTCCTCACAAAAAACATTTACTTCATCTAGTTGCTTTTCTGTAAGATCATCCTTATCAAACACAATCCACACCTCATCAAAAGGTTGGTAGCTAGAATCGCGATAAGCGTGTTGCGCTAACTTTATCGCAGAGCGCTTAACGTTTTTGATTTTCACACTGACCATTTTAGAGCGCTTTAATAGTTTCATTTGCTCAAAATAAATGCGCTCCGTTTCACCCTCACAATAAATTAATATCGTTTTTCGTAAAGCCAAATTTCCTTTTTGACGTACTCTCACGACTCATGTACCTCCGCTTCACCTAAATATTCGTTCGACAAATATTCATTAATGACTGGTGTCGCACCAAATTCACCCTTTAGATATCTCTTTGCGTAGGAAATATCCCCACGTTTCTTTTGTAATTCTGCAAAATCAAACAAAGAATACAATTCAGATTCATTTTTAAAACTTTTATTCACAAACCAAATTTGGTCCGAGCGTAGTGGCTGATCAAGTAAATCAATTTCATGACTCGTGACAATAAATTGATTACACTCATTTCTTCTACTATTCATAATAGCCATTAAAAACTCACAAATAGAGACATGGAAAGCTGTATCAAATTCATCAATAAATATTGTCTTCCCCTTATTAAAGGCATCCACCATCACACAAGCTAAATGCAACATCCGTATTGTACCTTTTGAATCCATTGTCCAGTTAATCGTCTCTGTGCCAAGCGGTGTGCCTTCATTATCAAACGATAAATAATGTAGATCAATATCGACTTCTTGAATCACAATATCTTCTCCATCAAAGTCATAGCTTACCGTGTTTTTCTCTTTACGCTCTACGCGTCTAGCAGTCACATCTTGAATAGAGAAATCTGCAATTTTCAATAACTTTATGACTTCTTGTTTAAATGGTTCTTCCTCTAACTTACGAATAAGTGGATGGCTAGACAATCGATGTACCTCATCAAGGAATAGAACTTTATGTAAAAACCACTCAAAAATCTTCGCCGCATTCGCATCATTGAAAACATTTAAAACCGATAAAAATGCTGTATTTTTACGTGTATACTTCGTAAGTTCCTGATGCATTATTTGTGCTGTTTCGTAGTTATAGTCTTGGATAATTGCGTCCCACTCACGCAGAAATAGTTTTTCTTCCTGCATTTCTTCTATTCTTGTTAATCGCTCATAAAGTACTTGCTCAGCATTATAATGTATTTCATAGTCATACAATGATCCATCTAACATTAAAGAAATCATAAATTCAGTAGGAGAGTCACCACCACCACCCAATTTAAACGGCTGATATGGTAACCGTAATTTTTTCACACTATTTAAATTTTCAAAATTAAATAGCAGTGAACGTAACACTTTAATCGCCCCAAATAAATTCGACTTACCACTACCGTTCGGTCCAAAAACAAATGCGCTTTTCACAAGGCGTAGTGAATCGATTTTGATTATATGTGTATCTTTTAATTTTCGAATACGACTACCAGCCACCATCGAAAAAAGTGTTTCCTCCTTATAACTCAGACAGTTTTTCACTCTAAAATCTACTAACATGTTATACCCTCCGTTCAACTGCACCTTGACTATTTATAATTATTATACAATATTCGCACCTTAAAAAAGAGGCAGTCCTAAAAGTAAAATAGTTAGCAGAGAGTAGCTCTTTTTTGATATACAAGTAAAAATCCGCGTAGACTCCTGTGGGAACTGCACGAGACGTAAGGCGTAACAAACCGCGCGTAGCGAGGGTTACGACTTACGTTGTGCACGCAGAAAGCGCAGCGGATTTTCACCATAAAGAAAGCCAATTATTCTGCTTAAAGGGACTTATTGGACATTCTCACTCACACAATTTCAAATCTCTACTATCTTCTCATTTTGCATAGCAATAATCGCTCGTTGAATTCCATCTGTAAACGATACACGCGGCTTCCAGCCAATAGCTTTTGCTAGTTTATCATGACATAAAATTGAATGTTCAATATCGCCTTCACGAGCTGGTGCATATTGGATTTCTAACGGATAGTTTAAATGTTGTAAAAGTAAGATGACTTGCTGAATTGACCAAGCTTCATTTGTAGAAACATTATAGACGCCTTGTAGTCCTACCTCAACACCAGCAAAGATTGCATCTGCTACATCATCGACATAAATAAAGTCTCTTGTTTGATGACCATCTCCAAAAATCGTAAATGGTTGTCCCTCGATGCTACTTTTCAACATCGTTGGAATAACAGCGGCCTCTCCTTTTATCGGCTGTCTTGGTCCATATACATTTGCAAATCGATAAATCAATGTTTGTAGACCGTAATCTTGTCTCCACTTCTCACAATACGTTTCACCAATACTTTTATTTAAACCATACATCGATACCGGCTCACTATAATCCGTTTCCTCAATTGGCGGATAATGACTATCACCGTATACAGCCGCTGAAGAGGCAAATACAAAATGCTTCACCTTATATTTAGACGAGAGATAAAGCATTTGGCTAAGGCCTACGATATTCGTTAAAATATCTTTCATTGGTTCTTGAATAGATAGCTGTACACTTGTTTGTGCAGCACAATGGACCACTACATCAAACTCGATTTCATTAAAGAAATGCTCACAAACTTCATCTTCCACATTCAATAAATAAGATTTATGTGGAAATTCAATATTTCGTAAATGCCCTGTGCTTAAATTATCAATAATAAAGATGTTTGCACCTTCATCAAAAAAACGTTTTGCTACCGCACTACCAATAAAACCATACCCGCCAGTCACTAGAACATTCATTTTCTCGCCCCCAAAAACTATATGATGTTTTATATGCCAATTTTGAGGAAGTTATGCGAAAAGGAACAAAAAAGGAGAAGCCAAGTAGCCTCTCCTTCCAATTATTTTTCATTCATTATGCTGGATTTACTTCTAATTCAACGATTACTTTTATATCTTTACCTACAAGCACACCGCCTGTTTCTAAAGCTGCATTCCAAGTTAACCCAAATTCTTCACGATTAATAGAAGTTTCCGCTTCAAATCCGTAAACATCCTGGCCCCAAGGATTCGTACCTTTCCCATTAAATTCAGTATCAAATGTTACTGATTTCGTTACGTCTTTAATTGTTAGGTCACCAGTAACTGCATACGCATCATCTGATTTTTTCGTAATACTTGTGGACTTGAATGTTATTGTTGGATATGAATCTGCATCAAAGAAATCACCTGATTTTAAGTGGTTATCACGATCTTCATTGCGTGTGTTAATGCTAGCCGTATTGATGCCAAATTGAATGTTTGCAGTCGTTAAATCTGTAAGATCCTCCGCTTCAATATCTGCTGAGTAAGAGTCAAATACACCTTTTACTTTTGATACCATCATATGCTTTACTTGAAAGTTAATTGCTGAGTGTGCTAAATCGATATTCCATTTTGCCATAGTTAATTCCTCCAATTGAAATGTTTTTATCTCGAATTCGAGATATATGTTAAAATATGAAGCAACTACTCTAAATATGTTCCCTCTTGTGAAAGAAGTGGAACATTTGCAGTTACTTAAACTGTGTAAATATTTTTAGTTACTAAAAGTAATTACTTACGTTATGTAACTTACTATACATTCATAATTACATTAAGTCAAGCCATTGAAATAATTTTTTGATGAAGTTGGCAGAACAACGGGCTGTCCTTAAAGTAAAATAGTTTGTAGCGAGTAGCTATTTTTTTATATACAGATAAAAATTCGAGTAGACTCCTGCGGGAACATTATTTGCAACGAAAGCGTGAGTGAAACGTAGCGGCAGAAGCACGCAAGAGGCGTAAGACGCAACAAGCCGCGGGTTGCGAGGGTTGCGACTTACGCTGTGCCCGCGGAAAGCGAAGCGTTTTTCTACCATATAGAAAGCTAGTTATTCTGCTTAAATGGACTTATTGTACATCCTCTTTCTTACCGCTTCACTAATTTCCCTTGCACAACAAAGCGATGATCATCGCTCATAACGGAATCCTTGCACGTCGAAAGTGTGATAATTTTATCGGCTGCCCCAATTTCAACATCCATCTGAATAACAGATCTATCTTTGACCTCTTCAATAAATTTCAAAAATGCATCATCTGTTGTAAATTCTGTTTCAATATAATAAAAATTAATTGTTGTTTCATAGGCCGCAAACACTTCAACATCATAACCTTCATATAATGTATCCATATAAATCTTACTATGCGCATTTGCGTAGTCTTGCTGCAAATAGCTGTCCAGGCTGCCAAACATTGTGCCATTTTTCATAGCGTGCCCGTAAAGAATCGTATTTCGACTCATGTCCGTTACATCATTGCGATAATCCATAAAGACACTCCCAGCACGACTATAATTATCTTTAAAATTATGATCTAAATAAAAATCATTATTATCCGTCTGTAAAATAGGATTATTGAGCTTCGTTCCATCCACTGATACCCAGCCAACAATATGTTCATTTACTGCTTGTAAATCTTCAAACTGCGGTCGAATCATATATTTCGATAATAAGTCTTCCGGTAAGATTACCTCATCTTCAGATTCTTCCCCAAGTGTTTCTAACGTTGTTTCATAAATTGCCTGTACTTCCTTTAATGATTTTGATGCTTCATAATACGTATTTAAATATTTCACAAGTGCGAAACCCGAATACAAAAATACTGCCAAATATAGTAAGGTAAGTAACTTAGAAGTCCATTTTTTCATCTTTCCACCTACTTAAATACCGAGTGGTACCATGTAAAGACCGAGCTGCTCATCCTCATTGAAAATAGCATCGACACCATACACGTCTTTAATAACTTCCTTCGTAATAACCGCACGTGGAGCCCCCTCGGCTACAACTTGACCAGTTTTCATCAAAATGATTTGGTCACTATATCGAATTGCTTGGTTAATATCATGCAACACCATAATAATTGTTAAACCGTGCTCTTCATTTAACGTTTTGACAAGCTCTAGCAACTCAATTTGATAATAAATATCTAAATACGTCGTAGGTTCATCTAAGCACAATATTTCTGACTGCTGCGCAAGTGCCATCGCGATCCATACACGCTGACGTTCGCCTCCTGATAATGCCTCTAAATCATTGTGACGCTTTTCTAGTAAATTTGTGCATGAAAGTGCCCAATCAATCGCCTTTTGATCATCTTCTTGATTACGCTTTAACATCGTATTATGTGGAAGGCGACCAAAGCTTACTAATTTTTCAATCGTTAAATCCTTTGGCACATCATTTTGCTGATAGACAATCGCTAATTTTTTGGCAAATTCCTTTGGCTTATAGTGAATTAAATCTTTACTTTCTAAGGAAACATGACCTGATTTCGGTATATTATTGCGTGACATGACACCGAGTAATGTCGACTTCCCACAGCCATTTGGTCCAATAATCGTTGTAATTTTCCCCTTTTGAATCGCAGTCGATACACCATCTAAATGATTTCTTGTATTATCATGCGATACGATAATATCTTGTACTTCCATATTTCATCACTCTTTTCGTAATAGGAATATTAAGAATGGTCCACCGATAATCGCCATAATTGTCGAAGCCGGAATTTCTAGTGGTGCAACAATTGTTCGTCCAATCGTATCAGCCACTAAAATTAAAAGTGCACCTGCTAATGCAGTAAACGGAATCAACACTTTATGATCATAGCCAACTAGGCGACGTGCTATATGCGGCACAAGTAGCCCAACGAAAGAAATAACCCCCGCCACTACAACTGAAACCGCTGATAATAATACCGCAACAGCTGCAATAATTAATCTTGCACGCGCCACATTAAAACCTAAACTTTTCGCTGTTTTATCCTGTAACACCAGAAGATTACACCAACGATAGAGGGCAAAAGCGCCGATGAGGCCCACTGAACCGTAAGTCACAATCGTTGAGACATCCTTCCACGTTCGCATCGTTAAATTCGAACCGACGACACTTGAAGCGGATGTATTCAATGAACCTCCTAAGCTAATAAAGGCCTCTGTCAAACCCGTAAACATCGCATTGATGGCAATCCCCACCAATATTAACTTCAGCGGACTTAACCCTGATTTCCACGATAGAGCAAAAACAAGTGTGCAGGCAAAAGCTCCCCCCATAAATGCAAGCACTGGTGTCATAAAAAATAAAGCCGGGAAAAACGAAATAATAAACAACTGCACAAATGCAGCACCAGAGGAAATACCGATAACCCCTGCATCAGCAAGTGGATTTCGCATAACAGATTGCAATAACACCCCAGACACAGAAAGTGCCGCTCCAGCAAACAATGCCACAATTATACGAGGAAAGCGTAAATCTCGAATAGCTTCCATCTGACTATTACCTTCTTCAAAAAATGCGCCTATAAATTCTAAAAAGCCCATCTTGATACTACCTGTCGATGCCGAGTAAATCATAGACACGAGTAATAATACGATTACCGTCGTAAAACTTACAATTTTCTTTGTCATATCTGACTTCCTTTATTGATAGAATTCACCCACAGGCTCGAATATAATAAAAGCGCTGTATAGTAAGGCTAGCCTCACTACACGAGCGTCATTTTTTCTGTCTATTAACGATAGAAGATCTCCATAAGCTGACCTAAAGCTTGTGGTACTTGCAGTGAAGCTGTTGTGCCGAATAACTCTTCCTCTAAATCATAGACTTTGCCATTTTGCACAGCACTGAAATGTTTCCAAACATCATTTGTTTTAAATTCCTCGTCGAACATTTTCACTACTTCATCTGGCATACCATGTGACAATCTTAAAATAATATCTGGGTTACTATTATGTAAATACTCTGTATTTGAAGATAAATACTCGGCATCCTGACCTTCCATAACATTGATACCACCAGCACGTTTCACCAGATCACCTGCATAAGAGTTTTCTGTCGCTACTAAATAGCTACCAGGAATCCCAAGTAAAATTAATACACGAGGGCCTTCTTTATTGGCCGCAACTGTTTGTACAGCATCGATATTTTTTTGTAAGCTTGCAATTAATTCCTCTGCTTGTACGTTTCGGTCATAGCGTTCACCTAATGTTTTTATTTCGTCAAACATTGCATCAACACTTTGGAAATTCAAAAAATTCACTGGGACTTTTAATTGCTCGAGTTTATCTTTTAAATCATATTCTAGCGTTGATACTGATAATACATCTGTAGGGTTCAGCGATTTGACGATTTCCATATCAGGCTCCATCGCATTGCCAATCGAAGTAAGACCATCAAAACGTGTCGGTAATTCTTTTTCTGTTTCTGGAACGGCAATGGCATCTATTTCTAGCTTATCTAAAATTTCAGCAATCACGACTGTACCAGCAACAATTCGATGTTCACTTTCTTCAGTGGTTTCTTTTTTTTCAAGTGATGCATCCATTTTTTCACTATCATCTCCACCACTACAACCAGCTATGACAAACATAGCCACAAGCGAAGTAAACAATATTAGTATTTTCCATTTCTTTTGCATGTCGTAATCCCTCACTTATTTTTGTTTTGCATTCTTAAGTCGTCGAATAAGCATGATACCCGATAATAAACAAATTACAATGAGTAAAACAATTTTTATTTTGTCTAGTTGAGCAAGTTGCTGCGCCGTGTCGTTAGCAATCTCCTTGTTACCAGTTGTATCCTCTGTAACTTCTTCTCGCTGCGTGTCTTCAGTAGCCTCTTCCACGTCTTCATCTAACGTACGATCAAATGCTAATTGAGTCTCTCCAAGTAAAGGATTAAAGACCTTAATTGTTGGTGGTTTTAGCGGTATAGCTGATAAATCTTTATCTGGTGCTTTTACTCCCACATTATCTTGAACATTTGATACATCCTCTTTTTTGGGCTGTTCAGGTTTTATTTGCTCCAATGACTTTCCTAAAAAGTTTGCCACCTGTTCCTTATCAAATTGTAAATCGACAAAGTATTCGTGGTGATAAGTAAGTTCAGGAATATCTAGTTTAATCCACAACCGTTGTAACTTTTCAAAATCATTTACTTCAAATTGTACAACCCTAATATCGTCAACAAGTGAAATCAAAGTAGGCTCCATCTGTTCACCCTGTTGCTCTACAGTTAAACCAGTTACCCATCTTGACTTTAAAATCGTCATCTGCGCAAAATATTTGTCATCTAATTCAATGATTTTGGCTGTAGGATTTACATATGTATTCATCATAGATGGCTCATTTTCCCCATCTTCTAGCAACACATAATCAAAAGACCATTCTTTAGTAGGTTGTTCTTCATCCGTTTCTTCTGAATTCACTGGTGGTTTTTCTTCTATAACTGGTCCAATAAATTTAAGTGAATCAACATTAATTGCTAGTTGCTCCATAAATGAAACGGTTTCTTCTTCAAATGGAAGGATCACTGCACCATTTATCGTAAATGGCTGTGTTAAATCATTCATATCAAATTGAACTAAATTTTCAGCCTTGTTTAACGTAGAAGGCACTATTTTTTCTAGTTGCATGATTTGTATGTTCGTAATGATGTCTGGATACACCATCGGTAAAGACAACTGATAATGGCCATTCTTTACGAAAAGTGTCGCTGCTTTACTGAAAAAGCTATCTTGCTGTTCTCCTTCAACTAATGGAAAACTTAGTTCAACTTGATATTGACCATCTTCTTTGGCCAAACCTTCATCTGCCCATGCATTTTTCCATACAAATTGAGAGGGAAACGTCATAAAAATGATGCAAGTAACCACCAAAAGAAAGGCTTTTCTATTCATTTGCATTATATCTATTCCTCCAATTTCTATAGAAACAATAGTAACTTCCTCCCTCATCAAGATGAGAAAGGAAGTCGCTATTTTAGATCTTATTCTGCATCTTCATAAAAGAAGTCTAAAGAGTTATTTAATACTTTTGCCATTTGGCCACGCGTTAATGGTTGGTTAGCATTGATATACTTCTTGCCATCCTTCGCTACAGAGCCAGTCATAACGCCAGCTTTGTTTAATAATGAGAATGCTTTTCTCGCTTCCTCATCTTTAATACTTGCAGCATCCGCGTATGGTAATGAAATTTCAACCTTTAATTCTTCTTCAGTAACAGCCTGGATTGCACGGTAAATCATTAAAGCACCTTGTTGGCGCGTTAATGTTCCATTTGGATTGAACTTTTCTCGTGCTTCTACAATACCATATTCAGCAAGGGCATTAATTGCATTTTCAGCTTCGATACCTTTGATGTCTTTGAAGCCAGCAACTTCAGTTGCTTCTAATTCTAAAGTACGTGAAACCATTAACGCGAATTGTGCACGTGTAAGTTTGTTATTTGGATTGAATTTATCTTGCGCTTTGATAATATCGTAAGCTAGTAAATTTAGAATCGCTTCTTTGTTTTCGTAATTATCAATATCTTTGAATGGATTTGTAATGTCTGGTTTTGCTGTTTCTTCCTCTTCTCCATCAAAGCTGAATTGAACAGTATGATTTGAATCGTATTTAACACCTGCTTCATCTACGATAACGTGGATTTGTGCAGTTAATAATGCTGTTAAATCTTTCACTTCAAATGTGTATATACGCTCGTTCGTTGCCTTGTCTTCACTTTTTAAAGTTGCATCCTTGCCAGCTACTTTAAATGCTTGGATATACTGACCTTTAGGGAATAGCATGTCTACAACGTATTTACCATCTTTTTCAGTTACAACTACAGTCGAATCAATATAGTTTTTCATAATTGACTCTTCTTTAGTACCGTCTTTGTAAACTGTCACGCCCACTTCAATAGTTTCTTCAGACGCATCTGGTTTTTCTTCTGCTAGTATAGGTTGGAAGTCGAACTCATACCATTTATCCATATTAGCTTGAGCCACCACTACATGTACTTTTGCTGCATTTTTCACTGTTGGATCTACTGGGAATGAGACAACGCTTGAACCATCTGCTTGCGCTTCGATTGTTCCATCTACATATTTATCACCTTGCTTCACTTGGAAGCCAGGAATCATTTTACTAAAATTAGCTGGTATTGTTAATTTCGCAATATATGTACCTTCTTGTTCAACCAATAAACCTGTCCCTGCAAAGTACTTATCCATGTAACCAGCTTCATCTGTACCTGGTTTGAATGTTTTAAAAGTCACTGTTTTAGCATCTTGTGCTTCTACAGCGCGAGTTGTTGCCTCTGTTCCATTCACATTAATTGTTCCACCTACATCAGCAGATGCAAATGATGGGATTGATAGTGATGCTGCTAGTAATGACGCGAGTACGATTTTCGTTGCACGTGATTGACGTTTTTTAGCCATTATTGACCCTCCGTTTTTGTTTGAAATTTATTTCTATAAAGTAAAAATGCTGATCCTGCTAGTGCCATGATGAACAAATATGGAGTTGCATCACTTGTTTGTGGATTAGACACTTGACTTTCTGGTACTGAATTTGTCTTTGAACCTGTATTTTCGTTAGTTGTCGCTGCACCACTTGTAGCTCCTGCTTCGAATATTAATGAAACACTATATTCGTGATGATAGTTAATATCATTGATATCGATTTTCATTGCTGTAACAACTGGTTTCGTTAAATCTTTTACTGTGAATTGTACAACGCGTGTATCAGCACCTTTATCTTCGCTAATAACTGTCGCACCACCTGGTGGCTGGAACTTTGTAATCCAAGCACTATTTTTCAATGTAATTTGTACAGTAGCTACTCCATTTTTCACGGTCACTTTTGCGGGTTTTACAAAATAATCATTCGCAATTGACGGTGAGTTACTTTCTGGTTTATTCACTTGATATTTTACAGAATGTGTACCATCTACAAGTTGCGCTGATGCTTGAGGTAATGCTACAGTCAACGCGATCATACTAATTAGCATGAACAACACCATTATTTTTCTCATGTGTCGCACTCTCCATTTTTTATTATGAAAATTAAAAATTTTCATCGTGTAAAAATATTAATAATAAATATCTTTTATTCTTGCTATTTTCGAACTAAACGAAAATTATTCTCAATTAACATTTCCATTACCAAGCATAACTTCATATAGCAATGAATGTCAACATCTTAACCGAAATTGTCCTCAATTTATAAATGTTTTGGTTTCATCTCAAATGTAAGGCTACTACTAACGTTTTTAGAAATTCTTCATGATAGAATAATTGGTTTTTCCCAACTTACCTGGAAGTATTTTTTCCACGTGGGGTAATCCGTTACTCTACCTAAAAAAACGCCGTGGAATTTTATCCAACAGCGTTTTTTTACATTAATTTAATACTTCCAGATTGAATCCACCTCTTTAGATGTACTTATCATGTGACGAAATATTTTATTTTGAATCTTTTTCATAATGTACTTCCAGAGTTTCTACCATAGAACTTGTGTATCAATCGATTGCGAGCAATCATTCCAACTTGAATGATATCAGATGTTTCATACAGACCAAGGGAAGAGCTTGATAACAAACTAATTCAAATTGAATAATCCTGAAATGATTTCATCACTTCCTGGAGAAAACATAAATATTGAGAACGAAATACATAATAATCCTATAAGTACCAAGGCAAATCTCTTATCCCCAAGTAATCCTTTAATCACTAAAAATAATCCTATAAATAATATTAAGAAATACCAAAACCCCATAATTTCACCCCTCAATTAACTTATATAGTATGACGTTACCATTCACTACAAAGTTCTACCTCTTTTATTAATTGAGCTGAACGATTTTGTTCATAAATAACAATTGTCCATTTTTACTTATAGAAGTAACCTCCCCGTTGAATGGCAAAAATCTTCTCGAAAACAGCTTATATAAAAAAACGAACAAGATTATGCGCTCTTGTTCGTTCGTATAATTTAAAATATATTTACATCTATTGCTTAGCTGGAATAAACCCTGCTGCCTCTGCTTCTTCATTCGTACAGAACATTTCTTCTGCTACTGTATTTTCATAATCACGCTGACCAGGCACATGATAGATTTTATTACCCTTTGAATTAATATTACCCTTAATTACACAACTGTTATGATCGTTAGTATTTTTAGATTCGTCATTTTCCGTACTAGACGCATTATGCCTTTCCTTTGTAGTAGCATAATAAGCCTCTTTGTCAAAGCCTCGATTCGTAACGTAATCTTCAACTGACCAAATACCTGTTGCTGAATTTTGTGCAGTTTTTTGAAGTGAATTGAACCAATCTACATGCTTTGTATTGGGCTCATAAATATAAGCAACACGTGCTAATCCGTTTTTCAATAATTGCTCTTGAACACTAATACCATCTTTCGTGTAAACATAAGCTAGTAATCTTTTGTATTTATCACGATAAGAAACGTCAAATTCTAAATAGACCGCATCTTGACCTGCTAATAGCTGCTTGGCAAACTCTTTAGCTTCTGGTCCATATGGTTGCTCCCCTAACGTCTCATGATTAGTTTCAGGTGTATCTACAAGAAGTAGACGAACCTTTTCTGAGCTACCTTTATATTTTATTCTTATTGTGTCGCCGTCAATAACATCTTGCAACTCATATTCTTCAAACATACTCACGTCGTATTTTTTAGCATTTTCTTTTGTTGATGATACAAGACTTTCTATATCTTCAGTCTCAATAATATCCGTCCTATTTTCTTCCGTACATGCACTTAAAAACAGTGCAGAAAAGAAAACAGCAAAAATGATTTTTTTCAAATGAATATCCTACTTTCTAATTTACATCTTTTCATTAAACTAAAAATCCTCAGTTACATATAACTGAAGATCATAAAATTATTTGAATATCAAATATAATACAAAAGCTAAAATAATTGTTCCACTTGTAATTAGTGTCTTAATATCTTTATCCTTCATTATTGGTACCTCTCTCCTAGCTAGTATTTATCACTAGTCCCTCATAACTTTTAAGCATTTAATATAGTAATACTACCATACTATCTCTTCATTATTAAAAAGAAAACTGTCTACTAAGTTTTCTAACTTAGCAGACAGTTTTTATTCGTTATCATCTTAAATTTCACTATGTGGTTTTGGCTTTGGTCCAAGTTCCTCTGGTTCAATATCAGCAAATGTTTCGCCTTCTTCTTCTAAATCACGCATGCGGTGTGCGATTCGTGAAGCAGCTGAAGCAGCGATACTAGCAACTAAATCATCTAAAAACGTATTTACATGAAGACCTGGCTCTGTATCCAATTTTTTAATGATGCCTATTTTTTGTTTGTCTAAGTGACCAAAAGTTGTTACCGCGATGCTACCGTATGTAAAAACAGATCCAAGTGCAATCGTTTCATCGACACCGAATAGCCCTTCGTCAGATTCAATAATTTGTTGAAGTGGGGCAGATAATAATTTTTTCTCTGCTAGTTCATCTAATTCGATACCTACTAGAACCGCATGTTGTACTTCACGCTTACGCAGTACACGCTCAACAGAATGAACACAATGTTCTAATGTTAATCCATCATTATATGGATTTTGCATTTCATAAACAATTTCAGCAATGGCCTCTTGCGTTACACCACGACGAAGTAATGCTGCTTTGGTAGCTTTGGCAACTTCATCAGAATGTACACGAATACTTTTATCATGCATAACTAAACCTCATTTCAAATTTTATTGCTAGTGATCTTCTAGCTGTCACACATCAAAACTTATTATACCCTTACTTTTGTAATATGATACAATTTTGTTACATATCGTTATGAAGGAGTGTCATCGTTGGACAAGGGGACAGTACAAGATTTGAAATTTTTTAGTGAGGCTTTGCAAGAAACTTTAGATTTATATATATACATTCCTGCAAACTATTCACCACTATATAAATATAACATTTTAATCGCATCAGATGGCAAGGATTACTTTCAATTAGGCGGCATTACAAAACTTGCTGATGAACTTATTGATGACTATGAAATCGAAAATTTAATTATTGCTTTTGTGCCATATAAAGATATTAAAGATCGCCGTCATAAATATATTCCTAGCGGCGAACAGCATGAAGCGTATTTGCGTTTTTTAGCACATGAACTCGTGCCGTATTTGGACCGGGAATATGCAACATATCAAATGGGTATGGGACGTGGCGTTATTGGCGACTCTTTGGCTGCAACCGCTTCCTTAATGGCTGCCTTAAAGTATCCAAATATTTTTGGTAAAGCGATTTTACAATCTCCATATGTGGATGATGATGTCTTGAAGGCGGTTGAACAATTTAAAAACCCTGCAGATATTTCAATTTATCACATTATTGGTAAAGATGAAAACAAAGTTGTCACAATGGATAAAACAATAAAAGACTTTTTAACCCCAAATCGAAAGCTAAACAATTTGATGCTTAGTAAAGGATTTTCTACATTTTATGATGAGTTCGATGGTAATCATACATGGAAATACTGGAAACCTGATTTAAGACGTGCCTTAATTGAAAATTTCAATTAATTCTGGGCGATTCAAATTACGTGTCATGTAATTTCTGATATACTTAGGTAGAAAAATCGTTTATTTTCGGGAGGTAATGGACTATGAAGTACGGTATTGTTGCGTTTCCATCAAAAAGACTGCAAGATTTGGCAAATACGTATAGAAAACGTTATGACCCTCATGTTGCACTGATTACACCGCATATGACATTAAAGGATAGTTTCGACGCAAGTGAAGAAGAAATTAAAACGGTCGTTCAACAATTAAATGAGCTTGTATCAAAACATCAGCCATTAGTAATTCATGCATCACGCATTAGTTCGTTTTTCCCAGCAACGAATACAATTTATTTCCGCATTGAACCAACGGAACAATTAACAGTATTCCATAAAGAGCTGCAAGAGGGTATTCCATTTGGTACTGAAAAGCACGTTTTCGTCCCACATATTACGATCGCTCAAAAATTGACTGCTTCTGAACACGACGACATCTTTGGGCAATTACGTATGTCAGGTATTGACGAGAAAGATATCATTGATCGTATTCATTTAGTGTACCAATTGGAAGATGGTTCGTGGACAACTTACGAAACTTTCCGATTGACTGGAGCTGAATGACCTTTGTATTTCGTTAAGATTGTTGAAACAAAAAGTGAACATGATGATGCATTCGCTGTTCGCACAAAAGTTTTTGTAGAAGAACAAGGCATCCCTCTTCATCTAGAATATGATGCATATGATGCTACGGCAACACATTTTGTACTGTATAAAGATGATGAAGCTGTTGGTGCTGCACGTCTACGTCTTATAGAAAATGATACCGCAAAAATTGAACGAGTAAGTATTTTACAATCACAACGTGGTAAAAAACTTGGTGCTTTAATTATGCAAGAAATAGAAAAATACGCCATTACTATCCCTATAAAAAAAGTGAAATTACACGCACAAAGCTACGCAGTTCCTTTTTATGAAAAACTGGGCTATATAGTAACATCCCCAGAATTTATGGATGCCGATATTCCGCATCGTGCAATGGAAAAATCAATTTAACTTAAAAGGTGTTATGAAGATGCTACCGCATCTTCATAACACCTTTTTTAATTATTTCATCATTTTTGTGATTTTATCTAAGTCTAATGAATCGCCATCTTGTAAAATCGAATTTACGATTTTATCTTCAAGTTCTTGGCTTATTTGTCTATTCGACACTTTGCCAACACGACGTACGATTTTTCTTACATGTTTTTCATTTTTAAAGTCTGCATGTTGTACTGCGTTCGCTAATGCGAAAATTTCTTCCATCGATACGCCAGTTTTTTTCTCTATTGAATTAAAAAATGAGCGTTGCATATCCACCCTCCTTAATATACGAAAGTAGCGCCGACAATAATAAGTAAAATAAATAATACTACTATTAATACAAATGTTGAACCATAGCCAGTATTGTTATTGCCTCCGCAATAATTATTATTCCAGCAATTAGCTCCACCAACATAACCACCGTATTGTTGAGAACCCCAACCTTGATAGCCTCCCATAAAAGTACCCCTCCCTTCTATACCCTATAGTATGTAAGGGCACAGAAATGAGAGGGGTATTCGTCTAATCGATATTTCCTTTTGGTTTAAAAATTAATGCACCTATAAAGCCAAAGACAATAGCTGCGCTAATTCCTGAGCTTGTTACTTCAAACATTCCACTCATCACGCCGACTAATCCATGCTTTTCCGCCTCCGCCATTGCTCCGTGTGTTAAGGCATTTCCAAATGAAGTAATCGGAACTGTTGCACCTGCACCAGCGAAATTTATTAGTGGTTCATACAAACCCATACCATCTAAAATAGCTCCTGCAACAACTAAAGTACTCAATGTATGTGCTGGGGTTAAATTTCCTACATCCATTAATAATTGGCCAATCACACAAATAAGCCCCCCAACGATAAAAGCAAATACAAATGACATTATCATAATTCTTGCCTCATTTCATTGTGATTTCAATTGCATGCGCAGTACATGGAATCGTTTCTCCTTGCTGATAAGAAAGAGGTGATAACAATGCACCTGTCGCAACAAGTAATACCCTTTTATAACGCCCTGCCCGCATTTGCTGCACTATATAACTATAGAAGACAGAAGCCGAACATCCAGCGCCACTAGCCCCAGATTGGAATACCTCATCCTGCCCATAAAATTCCGCACCAGCATCGCGAATAAGTGTCAGCTCCTCTGGTTTCGCACCACTCTCTGCAAACATTCCTTTTAACAGCTTCAGACCAAGTTGTCCTAAATCACCAGTAAGTATTAAATCGTAATTGTGAAATTTCTGTTGCCTTTGCTCTAGATGCGATTGGATTGTTTGAAAAGCAGCTGGAGCCATCGCTGCTCCCATATGAAAAGGATCATCCATGCCAAAATCAACTGATTTACCAATTGTTGCAGCTTCTATACTTGGAAGGTTATCTTGATGCTTGCCAATTAACGCAAAACCAGCTGCTGTGACTGTCCATTGTGCGGTTGCTGGTTTTTGTGCCCCGTAATTAATCGGATAACGAAATTGTCGTTCCACTGCATTATGTTGACTAGAAGCACCCGCAAGCGATAAGCTCGATGCTCCAACTTCCGTTAGTAAACTTGCAATAATTACTGAAGAAACTGAAGTAGCGCATGCAGAGAATAGACCAATAAAAGGGATTGCTAATTCCCTCGCAGCAAAATTTGTTGGGGTCATTTGATTAATCAAGTCCCCACCTAAAAAATAATCAATTTCTAAGTTTGTCACACCAGTCTTTTTCATTACGATTTCACAAGCCTCTTGAATCATTTTTCGGTTGCCCTGCTCATTCGTTTTCATTTGCCAACGCTCATCATCATAAATCGCATCAAAATATTGACTAAATGTACTTCTTTTTTCGAGTGGTCCAGCAACAACACCTCCGGCTATTATAGAAGGCTTTGTTTGAAAAACAATTACCATGAGACCACTCCTAACGTCACAAGTATATATTTTATAAGCGCAACGAAAAATGCTGCCACAACTCCGAATAACACGACCGATCCTGCTAATTTAAATAGATTTCCACCAACGCCGAGAACGTAACCTTCCGATTTATGCTCAATAGCAGCAGAAATCACTGCATTACCAAAGCCCGTAACTGGAACTGCAGATCCGGCACCACCAAATTGGCCAATTTTTTTATACAAGCCCAAACCTGTTAAAATCATCGCGAAAAACACCATTGTCGCTACTGTGGGATTTCCTGCCGTTTGTTCTGTAAAATTAAAGAAAATCATGTAAAAATAAGAGACCGCTTGTCCGATTGTACAAATGATACCACCAACAAAAAATGCCTTTGTTATATTTTTCAAGTACGTTGGTTTCGGTGTCACGCTTTGTTCTAATTTTTGATATTGTTCTTTTTCCATTCAAGCTTCCTCCTTCGCTAGTTTCTTCAATTCTTTTATTTTGTCGCTAATTTTTTCACCTTCAAGTTTGTCCTTTTTGGCTTTATTTGCTTCATAATAAATCTTGTAGTCAGCAGAGACGAAAACTTCTTTATTTGGATAAAGTTTGTCAAATTTCTTTTGTAACTTTTTCTCTAATTTAGCTTTTTTCCACTTATCCCATGGTTTAATTTGCACTGCGACAAGCATTTTATCATCATGCTGAAGAACAGTTGTTTTTTCGACGTAATCCTCTTCTTTTAAAACCCGTTCTAATTCTGCCTCAGTTTGTGGCGAACCATATACAATGAATTTTTCTTTGTCAGTACATCCACTAAGAATAGAAATACTAAGCATCAAAAGCAGTACTGTTTGTAATTGCCTCACATGTTCACCCTCCTTTTCTATACAGTTTCACCACACATAAAACAAACTATTCATTCGTCTATGAGGACAAAAGCCCGAGTTGCTTTTTAAAAAGCACATATTGTAGAAGTAGAACAAGGAGAGGTGGTGAAATTATGGGTTGTGGTAAACCAACAAACCCTACTGGGTCAAGAAATGCTGGCTGCGTTTGTGACGTAGTTCGTGCAATTCTAGACATTCAAAATCAAGCGGTGCAGGATGAATGTTCTCCATGTACGTCAAACTGCTTCTTAGAGCCACTTGGTGGTATCGTGAGTCCAGTTCGATCCCATGCAGATACACGTGTGTTTATGTTACTTACTAAAGACGGTACTCCATTCAAAGCATTCTTCAATATGAATCATTCTTGTAAATCGAATCATGATAAAAATTCTAACAATAAAAGTTCTAAATCTGACAATTGTACATCTGTATTCTTCCGTGTAGAAGACATGTTTGATGATTGCTGTGCTACACTACGTGTTTTAGAACCAATTGATGACGATAACAGAACTGCTGATTTATTAGGTGATGATGGGTGTTGTATCGATATGGGTAAGCTTTGTGATGTGACAGACTGGGAATCAACAGAAAGCTGTATTACTGTCGATTTATCTTGCTTCTGTGCAGTACAATGTATCGCTGATGTTGACTTAGGTATTTGTGATTAATCTCTTTCTCCTTTGACACACTACAAAAACAAGAAAAACGTACAGCATCCTCTGCTGTACGCTTTTTTTTCATATAGGCAATTTTTTTCCTCGCCATAATATTTGTTTGACATCTCCAATGTGAATCATTTCCTGCATTTGTAATTCTACAGAAGTAAGCATCAAAGAATCAGATTGTACATCTGATGCAGTTCCCGCCAATTTTCTTCCGTCTTTCAAACATATTTGTAACGGTTGATATACCCTTTGTCGAAATGGTTTCTCTAAAAATTGAAATTGTTTAAGCAAATAATCATTAATGGGTTCATCTTTTTGTTCATTGGTCTGGACACTTCTCGGCTCATTTACATAACTATCTTTCACAAAAACAGACGTACTTTCCTCCAAAATATTCTCCTGTTGAGACTGAGGAATATCTAAAAAATAAGATGGCGAATTAATAAATAACAGTGGCTCACGCTCCACAATTTTCACACCCTTTTTTCCTTACGATATGCAAAAGGGAGAATTATGGTGCTCAACCGATTTGGCTAAGAAACATTGTCGCCAATCCTAAATAAATTAAAATACTCGTAATATCATTCAATGTTGTAATAAATGGACCCGATGCAACAGCTGGATCAATTTTCAAACGGTGCATCAACAGTGGAATGAATGAGCCAGCAAGTGTCGCCACTAAAATTGAACCACAGATGGCAGCACCTACGAGCATGCCAAGAATAAGTTCGTGTTTCCATATATACACGATACCAACTACAATAACACCACACACAATACCCGTCATAAGTCCTGTACCGGCTTCACGCATAAGTAATTTCACCTTACTATGTTCCTCGACATCTCCTGTTGCAAGTCCACGAATAGCAACGGCTAACGCCTGTGTACCGCTATTTCCTGACGTACCAGAAATAAGTGGAATGAACACGGCAAGTAGCGCCACTTTATCGAGCGTTTCTTCAAATTGCCCCATTAAATTTGCTGTAAGCATTCCTAAAAATAATAAAATCACGAGCCATGGCAGACGTTTTTTAGCTGCTTGCCACGGACTTGTATCGAATTTATCCATATCAGAAATACCTGCTAATTTTGAGTAATCTTCTGATGCCTCGTCATCAATGACATCAATGATATCATCGACCGTAATAATCCCTAATAGTTCACCGGCGTCCTCAATTACAGGTACCGCCAGAAAGTTGTAGTCTTTCATAATTTGTGCGACTTCTTCTTGGTCATCTCCAGCATGCACCATAACAACACGTTCATTCATAATCGAACGAATAAGAGTATCCTCGTCCGCAATGATTAAATCACGAAGTGAAATAACGCCTGTTAGTCGATGTTTCTCATCCACTACGAAAATATAATAAATCGTTTCAGCATTCGGTGCTTCTTTGCGTAAAATCGCCATCGCTGAGCGTACCGTAGAATTTTCTGGGATAGCGACATATTCAGTCGTCATAATGGAACCAGCTGTATCCTCGTCATAGCTCAATAGTTCATTAATCTCGTCTGCCGTCGCATCGTCCATCATTTCTAAATAACTTTCACGTTGTTCTGTATCTAATTCGTTTAAGACATCTGCAGCATCATCGGCATACATTTGCGATAACATTGCTGCCCCGTAAGCCGTATCCATTTCATTTAAAAATTCTTCATACTCATCATCATCTAATTCGATTGCCTCGAAAATGTCAGCCATTTCTGTTGGAGACAAGAACGTATAGATTATTTTCCTTATATCAGGCTCCACCTTTTCATAAAACGTTGCCTGATCGTATGGATGAAGTTCTAAAAATTCATTTCGGAATGCACTAATATCGTTCGCAGCGAGCGTTTCTCGTAAATGCGCCTCGTCAAATAGTACTTCATCTTTTTCATTTCTTTCCTCTATCATGCTTGTCCCCTCCTTCCGAGCGTCAAATTAACTTATACATACTATCACATAAATCTACCTTTTATATAATAGTGCGTATCCTATTGGTTCTGCAAACTCTTTTTCTGGATACCCACCTTTTCCATTACTATACCCTACACAAATCTAATTATCTGCTAAAACACTATTAAAAACGATAAGGAGATGCTCTGCTTACGCGAACATCTCCCTCACCAATTTAATAAACGTTCCATATCTGCCATTAACGGACTTGAAAATTTCAAGGATCCAGCTGTTAACGGATGGTACATTTGCAAAGATACACAGTGTAGTGCCTGTCGATTAATATGCGCTCTGTTACCGCCATACAATTCATCCCCAACAAGTGGATGCCCTAAATATGCCATATGCACACGTATTTGATGCGTACGTCCTGTATGTAGCTTCAAGCGAATATGTGTCATCGGCTCACCGCGAATGTTGAAGCGTTTAAGCACAGTGACATCTGTATGGGCAAATTGACCATCTTCGCGTACTTCACGCTCAATAATACTCGTATCCTTTCGACCAATAGGTGCAATAATCGATTGTTTATCCACTACTACGTGTCCGTGGACAATCGCTTCATACTCTCGCGATATCTCTCCACCTCGCTGTGCGAGTCCAGTTAAATGATGGATATGTGCATGCTTAGCGATACAAAGTAAGCCCGATGTATCACGATCTAGTCTCGTCACAACGTGAACAGTTGAAGCTAAGTCTTGATGCTCAAAATAGCCACAAACATCATTGGCAATACTTTTTGTCGGATGCTCACGAGAAGGTATCGTACTTTGATGAGCGGGCTTATCAATTACTAATATCGCTTCATCTTCGTATACAATACGAAGTGAACCATATTCCACAACAAGCCCTTCGCTTTTTTCTTCGGGTGGAAATTTGACTTCGACGATATCACCGATTTGCAATGGATGTCTTACATTCCGCTCCACTCCATTAACAGTCAATAAGCCTCCTTCGAATTTAATAGCTGTTAAGGCACGTTTGGAAATACGCCATTCACCTAAAGCTTCTCGAAGCAACTGTCCTTCCTTCGTTGCTGTAAACCGTAATGTAAATCGTTGATCCATTTTACTCATTTGCTACGAATGATTCATGCACGCGCTCCCAAAACGGGAATGGTCGGAAACGAGCAAAGCGTACTTTTTCGTTCGCTACATTAAAAGAAATAGATTTTACATTCTTTTGCGTTACTTGAAGATGATCGACAGTCATATTAAAGATTTGATCATTGACTGGCCGTAACTCACAATGATGATGCGCTGGTAAAATAAGAGGAGAGCCAACCGTACGGAATACACGATTATTAATTGAAGCGATTTCCGTAATTTGTAATGCAGCTAATGTTGGATGAATTATAGCACCACCGAGAGCTTTGTTATATGCCGTACTACCAGATGGTGTCGATACACAAAGTCCATCACCGCGGAATCGTTCGAACTGATTGCCGTTTAATTCAACATCCATTACAAGCGTTACATCTGGCGATTTAACCGTTGCCTCGTTTAACGCCAGATACGTATTAGACTCAGAATTATGATGCTCTACTTTTACTTCTAATAGTGGATATTCCACGACGTTAAATTCTTTTTTTGCAATCGACAACACTAACTTTTCTAACTCAGAAGGCTTCCAGTCCGCATAAAACCCTAAATGTCCCGTATGAATACCGACAAAGGCTACTTGATCAAGCAGATGTAAATAGCGGTGGAAGGCATGAAGCAACGTGCCATCTCCCCCTATCGACACGACAATTTCTGGACATTCTTCATCATATGTTAACCCGAAATCTTGTAGATATGTTTTTGCTAGCTCCATTAACTCGTTCGATTGTGCATCTCTACGTGATTGAATGGAAAATTTCATTATGCGTCACGCTCCTTCTCTGATAGTAAATTAGGATTCGAGGCTTCTTTGAATTCGTTGAAATACGCTTGTGCTTCTTGGATTTCACTTCGAATTGAAGACATTTCTTCATCTAAACGAAAGGCTGCCTCTGCTGCACTTTGTAGACGATTTTTGATTTCTTCCGGGAACATACCTTTATATTTATAATTAAGTGAATGCTCAATAGACGCCCAAAAATTCATCGCCAAAGTCCGAATTTGAATTTCCGCCAGCACCACTTTTTTACCTTGAATCGTTTCAACTGGATATTCTACAATCATATGATGTGAACGGTAACCACTCGGCTTACTATGTGTAATATAATCACGTTCTTCAACCACACGCATATCTTTTCGTTGCCTAATTAATTCAGTCACAGTAGCGATATCATCTACAAACTGGCACATAATACGGACGCCAGCAATATCACCAAGTTCATCACCTAATTGTTTCGAAGGCTCAAATGCTAAGCCCTTTTCTAATGTTTTATCGTAAATGCTTGCAAGTGGCTTTACTCGACCTGTTACAAATTCAATAGGTGAGTTTGCGTTAACTATGCCAAATTGCGAACGCATTCCTTTTAATTTTATTTTTAATTCATCCACAGCTTGCTTATATGGACTTAAAAAAATCTCCCATTGTCCCATTGTCAAACCTCCAGACATCGGCATACAAGTAAAACGGATAGCTTTCCGTTATGTACTATTCAGTCAGCTAGAATTGCCTTAAAGTGGGCTTCCACTGCTTGGACAAATTCCGCCCCATAGTTGTAATTCCCTTCAATATTATACACGAGCATCTCCAATTCTTCGTAGAAATTTGTTAACTCCAATACCTCTGTTCCTACTTGTAACATTGGATTTCGCTTCGTTTGTAAAATATTCACAAGTTCAGTCCAAATCGTTGGTTGAAAACGTAAATAATGATAATCATCTCCAGCATCTAGTAAGTAGATAAATGCAAAATCATCTGAATCTGCAATTAATTGCGCTGCAGGTTTTAACTGTAAATTCAACTCATTGTCGTTTAAACTAAAATGAAGTTGCTGATTTTCAAAACTAAATGAGTCTATTGTATAAATTTTCCGCACATGCGAGTCCCCTTTTCGTTCATTCTCTTCCACCTATTTTATCATATGGGGTAGTTAGTTGCAGTCAGGAAATATTAAATTGGAAACTTGTCTAAAAAATATAAAAAAGGATGAAAAACCATGACACAACAACTTGAAATCGAATTCAAAAATCTTTTAACCAAACAACAATACGATCGGTTATTACAAAAGTTTCAAATCCCAAAAGACGCTATACATCGTCAAACAAATCATTATTTCGACACACCAGAAAATTCGCTAAAAAACTTAAGAAGCGGATTACGTATTCGACAAATTGGTAGCTATTTTGAATGTACATTAAAAGAAAAATCTGCCGAACACGCACATTTAGAAACAACGGATGAAATTACAGATGAACAAGCAAAAGTAATGTTACAAGGGAAAGGTTTCTTTGCAACTGAGGTAGCGAAAAGACTGGATTTACATAATATCCCTATAGATAAACTAGCTGTGTTTGGTTCACTAACTACTGACCGTGTCGAAATCCCTTACAAAGAGGGACTTCTTGTATTTGACCATTCTTACTATTTGCAGTGCGACGATTATGAGGTAGAATATGAATCAAATGATGTAAAAAAAGGAAATATCATATTCGACGAATTTCTCCATGAATATGGTATCGAAAAACAAAAGACTGATAAAAAAATCGCTCGTTTTATGACCGCGCTACAAGCAAAGAAAGGGTGACTAATCACTTGGATATTCAATCACTCAGAACCTTATTAGAAATACAAGCACTTCAAACTCTAGGTTCATCTGGAAATTCATCGACGAACTCGATAACAGACAACAGTAACTCAATCTTTTCTGATATGATTGGAGAATTACTTAGCGACGCTACAACAACTAGCAAAGCTAATATGTCTAGCTTACTGGGCCTTTCTTCATCATCAGACCTGTCTAGCTATTTTGCAGGTTTAACAAATACTACAAATAATTTAAATCAGCTTGATGACGCTAATAACAAAGCTTTGCAATCTTTACTATACAACGGCTCAAACGCTGTCTATGTACCGTCATCCGTTTATGACACACTAGCACAATTTAATTTGTCTTCAGGTACTAAGTTAGATACATATGTTTCCGACGACGTCATCGGTACAGTTGCTTATGAAGAATCACTTGCTGGTGCCAACAAGTATGCAGCAATTATCAAACAAGCATCGATTACTCATAATGTACCTGAAAAGTTAATTGCATCGGTTATGAAACAAGAATCGAATTTCAATCCAAGCGTCGTTAGCAATGCTGGCGCACAAGGTTTAATGCAATTAATGCCAAAAACTGCCCAATACTTAGGTGTATCAAACGCTTTTGATCCTGAGCAAAACATTATGGCTGGCGCTAAATATTTACGACAAATGCTCGATAAATTCGATAATGATCCTCAACTAGCACTTGCTGCCTATAATGCAGGTCCGTCTCGTGTGACGAAATATGGAGGAGTTCCACCATTTAAAGAAACGCAAAATTATGTAAAGAAAGTGATGAACTACTTTACAGCTTAATTTGCTAATTGCTTTTCTAAACTGATTCATCACCCAAAGTCGTGGAAGACATTTGATTAAACTACTTAATGATTTTAAAAATGCAGGTTGAGTGGAGGCAGGGCGACGCCTGAGAATTACAATAAAAGATCGAAGACTAAAAAAGTCACATCGTGTGACTACGCCCAGCCGAAACAGATATAATTTTAAAGTAATGATAATGAGCCACACACAGCCTACCCCGACAAATTTCACCTATATTGGTGAAATTTGTTGTTTGTCAGTGAAAACTTATCGAGAGCTGTTTGTTTGTATTAACGAAAAGACGTTGATAGAATGAAAGTAGTCACAGGAAATACACATTTAATTTAAAAAAATATTACAAAGTATATATAAAGCCATTATAGGTTTTACACCTTGCTTTACTGCTTTAAGCTATACTACCTATGAAGAATAAAGGAGCATCCTAATTATGAGTCGAAACTATACTGTTCCATATGATGAGCTTGGAGCTGAAAAGCTTTCTGAACTCATGCATGCATTCTATAAAAGAGTAGCTCATCATCCTGATCTTATTCCAATCTTTCCAAAGGATTTGACAGAGACAATAAGGAAACAAATTCAATTCCAAACACAGTATTTAGGTGGACCAAATCTTTTTACTGAAGAACATGGACACCCAATGATGCGTGCACGTCATATGAATTTCGCCATTACTCCTGACCGTGCTCAAGCATGGCTTGAATGCATGTCAGAAGCTATGGATGAAGTAGGCTTAGACGGTAAGTTCCGAGAAATTTATTACAAACGATTAGTATTAACAGCTCATCACATGATTAATAGTCCAAATGACGATGAGGGGGAGTTATTGCTTGAATAATATTCAAATGGTACAAGAGCCCATGTCAGCTATTTCAACTGCCGTTAAGCCCATTGAATTGTATATTTTCGTAGATCCACTTTGTCCAGATGCTTTTGGATTGCAGACGGTAATCCGTAAACTGCAACTTGAATACAATCACTATTTCACATGGCGGTTTGTACTTAGCACAGAGCTTACGTCTTTAAACTGTTTAAGTAAGCGCACAAAGGGCTGTGAGTCAGGTATTGAGCTCGATATTAATCACCCAGTGTTACCTTCCATTGCCATTAAAGCAGCTGAACTACAAGGCAGACGAGCAGGTGCACGTTATCTAAATAAATTGCAAGAGTATGTTCTATTAAATTATCAAGATGTTAACTCATATGCTACACTATTAAAAATTGCAGAAGATGTACAGTTAGATATGGCTGAATTCACAGTTGATTTTGGCTCAAAAGAAGCGGCTCGGGCCTTTCAATGTGATTTATACATCAAACGTGAGATGGAAGTAGATGAAGTACCTAGCATTGTATTTTTTAACGAATGCATAGAAGATGAAGGATTAAAAGTAGGAGGAAATTACGCCTACGAAGTATATGAACAAATATTACAAGAAATGATTGATGAACAACTTGTAAGTCAACCACTTCCGTCCTTCGAAGAACTATTTGACAAATATCAGACTCTTTCTACGAATGAAATAGCTTTTATTTACTCGATGACAGAGCAAGCTGCTGAACGCGAATTAAAAAAGCGGATGTTGCTACAAAAAATTGAACGTATTCAGACAAACCACGCCACACTTTGGCGCGCTAAATAATGCCATTATTCTTTCTTATACTAAAAACGGAAATGTCTCCTTAATACAAGTGAGCATTCCCGTTTTTTTTTTTACGTTCATCAATGATTACAAAGTTTGAATATACTAAACCCAAATAAATAAGATTCAAAGCTACAAATTTTCGTTAAAACAAAAGAGACGCCGCTATCCTCGACAGATAGAGACGCCTCTTTTCACAAAGGGGATGGGAGAAATGTTCACGTTCAAACAAAGGGGTGTATGTTTGTTTTGTGATTTATTTCACAGGATTTACTTTATCACGGAATAATAAATATAGCAACGAAACCAGGAACAGATTCACAAATTTGTCATATAGAAAGCGATTACAGCAAGGTTTTCTTAAACTAAGCTCCATTATAAGTTCTTCAAAAAATATTATTCTATATATTATTTCATAACTATAGATTCTGCATATAATAGAGAAAAGCTGTAGTGTATCACTACAGCCATTCATATTAATTATTTAACAATAATTTTTCTAACTCATTTAATCGTTCTTCAAACACTTTACATGCTTCATCAATTGGTTTCGCATCATTCATATCAACACCTGCAGCTTTTAACACTTCAATTGGGAAGTCTGAGCAGCCTGCTTTTAAGAAGTTGTTAATATATCGTTCTACAGCTGGTTCACCCTCTTCTAAGATTTGTTTGCTTAATGCTGTTGCTGCAGATTTACCAGTTGCGTATTGATACACATAATAATTGTAGTAGAAGTGTGGAATACGTGCCCATTCTAAACCAATTTCTTCATCGACAACAATGTCTTCTCCGAAATATTGTTTATTTAAGTCATAGTAAACTTCAGTTAAGCGTTCTGCAGTTAACGACTCGCCCTTTTGATCCATCTCGTGAATCATATGCTCAAATTCAGCAAACATTGTTTGGCGGAATACCGTGCTACGGAAACCATCCAGCCAATGATTTAATAAATAAATCTTTTGCTGAGGATCTTTAATTGTTTTTAGTAAATAGTCATTTAATAATTCCTCATTGCATGTTGAAGCTACTTCAGCTACAAAGATTGAATAGTCTCCATAAACGAATGGTTGATTATTACGTGTGTAATAACTGTGGACACTGTGACCAAACTCATGGGCAAGTGTGAATAAATTATCGACGTTATCTTGCCAATTCATCAATATATATGGGTTTGTTCCATATGTGCCTGAAGAATATGCGCCGCTTCGCTTGCCTTTATTTTCTTTTACGTCAACCCAGCGATTATCAAAACCATTTTGTACAATGCCTTGATATTCTTCACCAAGTGGTGCTAAAGCTTTCACTAAAATATCTTTCGCATCATCATATGGCATCTTCATTTCCACTTCTTTGACAAGAGGTGTGAATAAGTCCCACATATGCAACTTGTCCACACCTAGCACTTTTTTACGAAGTGCAATATAACGATGTACCACTGGCAAATGTTTATGAATCGTTTCTATTAATTGATCATACACATTTTCAGGAATAAAGTTATTCGACATTGCAGCTTGGCGTGCGGAACTATAATTACGAATACGTGCACTAACATTATGTTTCTTTACATTACCCGTTAATGTTGAAGAGAATGTATTTTTAAAGCTTCCGTATGTTGCATACATCGCTTTAAATGCAGCTTCTCGTACATCTCTGTCTTTGCTTTCTAAAAACTTGATGTAGTTACCATGCGTTAGTTGGATTTCATCACCGTTCTCATCTTTCACTTTTGGGAACACCAAATCCGCATTGTTTAACATACCAAATGTATTTGAAGCTGTACCGGTTACCTCTGACATTTGTGCAAGAAGTGCCTCTTGTTCAGCAGGTAATACATGCGGGCGAGCCATCGTAATTTCTTTCAAAGATTGTGTATATAATTGTAAGTCTTTATTTTCTGCTAAATAGCTCTCAATCGTCTCTTCGCTTAAAGCTAAAATTTCAGGTGTGATAAATGACAACGCTGTAGAAATGTTTGTTGCTAATGTCTGGATACGACTATTCATATCTTGATAAAAATTATTCGTTGTATCCTGATCGTAACGCATATGTGCATAAGTGTATAACTTCATCGCACGGCTATATATTTCATCGTAATACGTTAAAACGTCTAATAAAGCATCTGCACCGTTTCCTAAGGTACCTGCATAGCTAGACGCTTTTTTTGCAAATGCTGCGACTTCTTTAAATTCTTCTTCCCAAAGTGCGTCTGTTGCAAAAATGTCCTCTAAACGCCATGTTAACTCCTCTGGTACTTCGTTTCTCATTAAAACTTGATTGCTGTTACTAGCCATATGCCAGCCCCCTCTTATCTGAGTTTTCCTTTACTCTCATATTTTCTCAATAACTTGTTTCAAATGCAAATAAATGGACATAAATGTATCCCATCCAATCCTTACCACTTTCTACATTTTCAAAAATCATGCTGTAATTTTTCACAGCTTGTATAGCCCCTTCCGTCGGTTCAACGTCTAATTGACGAAGGAATAATCGAACATCATCTTTACATAATTCATTCGGGTGCAATTGCAGTTGCCGACAAAAATAATGTAACAACGTCTGCCATTCAACCGAAAAACAAGGAATAGCTTCTATGTTTTTTACTGGTAAACCAACGTAACTAGGCATGGATTCAAGTGCAAATCTCATTTCATAGCAGCTTCGTAAAAAAGGGTCTTGTACACCGTTTTTACTGCGTAATAACCTTTGATACATATACTGTTCACCTGTTTTTTTATACAATTGCCAGTAACGTTTAAAATCATCTCTTGATAGTGGCTTCGGTTCGTAAAGAGGGTATCGTTGCATTTCGATAGGTAAGCATTGCACTTTCGCTATAAAAGTATGCCCTTGAAGGTGAAGAAGATTCGACCAATAGATAAATTGCGAAGAATTTGCATCGTATGTTATTAAATATGGTAAACCTTGAGAAGAATGAATCATTACTTGTTGCATGATTGGCGCAATAGAAACTTTTTGAACACCTGGCGTGACACTTTTTTTCGGCGGTGTTTGAAAGAGCCACAAAGCTTCTATCCTTTCTTTTTCATATCCATCTGTGCGTAATCGCCACTTTTCATACGAAATGGCACTACATTGATATTCAAACGCAATCAATCGCTCCTGCACTGTCAAAAGCATATCTGGTCTTTGCGCGAGCTTTACTAAATAAGGCTCTAGCTCTACTATATGTCCGAGCTTTTTGAGCCATTCAAATAACTGTACCTTACCTTTTAAATGAAGGACTGATTCCCCTTCAGCAAATAATCGATCACATGACTGATTGGTGATGTGCGCGAAATGTGGAATATTAATGGTTCCTATTTTTAATCGCACTGGTTGATGACATTGTGGACAATAAAATGTCCCCTTTTCCCGATATTTTTGCAACGCCTCCCTTGTATATTCATAACTTATAAAACGCTGACTATGTTCTGTCAGGGCAATAAGCATGGAACCATCCCCTTTTTGCCCATTGTAAAAATAATCAGCATGCGTCTCAATAAAAAAGCTGTGTTTTCCTCAAAATTAATTTTTGCATAATCACGAACGGTGCATTCCTCAACTTTTCGAATCACTTCTCTCATGAACTGATTTTTTTCTCATTCACATAAATCAAATCTGGATTTCAGAAAATTGCACAGTCATTGTTCTGTAATAGTTGTATCCAAATAATTAACCACTAACTCTATAGTTCCCTCAATAAAAAAATGCCCCCGAAATCTCGGGGGCTATCATTATCTATACAAAATATTTTCGAATTGTTTCAAAACAGTCATATTCCATAATTTTTTCGCCGTATTCCTCTAAACGGTGAATTGTGAAATTTGATGGTCTTAAAAATTCTTTTATTACAGCATTTTTATCATGTCGATTTAAATCTTCATCAACATTTGCATAATCTACTACTAAATAATATTGATCTTCATATTTAAATAATGAGGAATCCAGTGCGTCTACTGTCATACGTTTAGCCACAGGGATTAGCTCATCAATATCTTTAAATTTATATACATAAATATCTGTATCCATGAACAATTCTGAATCATCCAAATCACCGAATTGGCTTAATTGACTAAGCAGCTCTTCGCCAACCTCATCAAAAGGACCAAACATCTCCTTCTGTTCATCATAATTTGAATGACCATCTAATGTTTCACCGTCTTTTAAAATATGAGCACGTGTGACAATGATCTCTAAGCCCACTTCAGACGCATTGATATGAATCCAAATCGGACCTTCTACATCAAAATAGTCATCCGTGTTTACTTCATCAATCATATCCCAAAAAAGTTGTTCACCCTTTGCTCGATTGTACCAAATTTCTTCACGACTATAGCCGCGGTCCTCTATATCATTGTACGTAATAAAGAGCTTGAGCGTGTTTTCATTTACACGTTCGATGTCCATTAGACCTCATCTCCCTTCACTGTCATTTGTCGAAAAACAGTTTTCTTTCATTAGTATGCTATGAATCATTTTTTTTAATCTTGAATTTGATTTGTTTTTCAACCTTTGACCACACTACAACAAAATTGTTGAGCAACTGAAATCCTTGATATTACTGGACGCAGTTGTCTCTAATTCTATTGTATGCTGTTCTTTCATAAAATGAAAAGGATATACACCGTTTCACAAAAGATATTTGAATATTGAAATTGTAGTAAACTATTTTGTCTAAATCAAGTTTAACATACTTTCACGGAAATATATGACTTTCTCCTATCAATTATTATCGCATTCCTATATACTTTTTACCTGTTTAAGGCATAAAAAAAGAGATGTCACCGTATGCTTCTCGCATTTGTGTAACATCTACGTCGGTTTAAATTATATATTCGTGCTTAGTTCACCATACGTTGCGCTTCTTGTAACTGATAAGCACGTACTTTACGTGGTAAGAAACGTCGAATTTCATCTTCGTTATAGCCAACCTGTAAACGTTTTTCATCTAAAATAATTGGTCGACGTAACAAGCCTGGATATTCTTGAATTAGTTCATATAAACGTTGTAGAGGTAAACTTTCAACGTCAACATTTAGTTTTTGGAAAATTTTAGAACGCGTTGAAATAATTTCGTCCGTACCATCCTCAGTCATACGTAAAATTTCTTTAATTTCACTTATACTTAAAGGTTCAGAAAAAATATTACGCTCTGTATATGGAATTTCATGTTCCTCCAACCATGCTTTAGCTTTTCTACAAGAAGTACAGCTTGGTGATGTAAATAAAGTTACTAACATATTTACACATCCTTTCCATTTAGATTCCAGTATCTATAAATTAGAGTATTAATTTAGAATTAGTTTAATTTAAAACCACTACTTCATTATACAATACTCTGGGGATTTTGAATATAGTTCCAATGAAAAAAGAAAGGCAATATTTCGAATTATATTGTCGATTTATGCGCATTAAATACAACTATTTTCTTGTTAAGAAAATAAAAGTAGTAATAATATTCCCATTTATACACAATATTAAACATAAACTTTTTTTAATTATTTTGTTCTCATTTATTTTTTTTAAACGAGAATAATGTCATTTACACGTGTACAAATTAAACGAATATTTAGGAAATAAGGTTTCCCCTTTCAGCAAAAAAATATATAAATAAAGCATAATTTTTTAATGCAGACAAAACCACCGCCAAAAGTCCGACTTTTATCTTCATTCAGTGAAAAAATATCTCTATCAGGTATAAGTTTGCCCTTTTTTAGTGATATCTAAACACTAAATGAATGAAGAATAAGCCTCTTCCGTTTTTTGTACCGAAAACGTAGTGACAACTGCAATTACCCAAAGGCGTAATTGCTATACTTGCTTTTAGACGAATCTTTATAATATAATTTCAGCAATACTAAAAACGCTGACGAAGAATAGTACAAATGCAAGGTGCTTGTTTAGAGAGTCTGTGGTAGCTGCGAACAGATCATGCACGCATTTGGAATGGGCTTCCGAGTTAGCTTTGTGAACGTTCATGTATCCTCATGAAACCCATTAGCAAAGCTCGTACCTTCACGTTACGAAGAAGAGTGGCCTTTTTAGGCAAGCTGGGTGGTACCGCGGATACAAACATCATTCGTCCCTTCATTAGAAAAACTAATGAGGACGCGTGATGTTTTTTTATTTTATTCGTTCAGCGATCTAACGCTAAATGAATTTTAGGAGGAAAACAGATGAAAACAATTTTTTCAGGTGTGCAACCAACAGGCATTGTCACTCTAGGGAACTATCTTGGCGCATTCAAACAATTCCCTGCCCTACAAGAGGAAGGTAACGCAGTTTACTGTATCGTTGACCAACATGCCATTACAGTGGCACAAGATCCAAAGGAATTACATCAAAATATTCGCAACTTAGCTGCGACATATATCGCTACTGGTGTTGATCCGAAAAAATCGACGTTATTTATCCAATCAGAAGTACCTGCTCATGCACAGGCAGGCTGGATTTTACAATGTATCGCTTCTATCGGTGAATTAGAACGTATGACGCAATTCAAGGATAAATCTAATGGTAAGGAAGCAGTATCTGCAGCACTATTAACATACCCACCATTAATGGCCGCTGATATTCTTTTATACAATACCAACATCGTGCCCGTGGGTGATGACCAAAAACAACATATCGAATTAACACGTGACCTCGCAGAGCGCTTTAATAAGCGTTACGGTGAAGTTTTAACAATTCCGGAAATCCAATTACCAAAAGCTGGCGCTCGTATTAAATCCTTACAAGAACCAACGAAAAAAATGAGCAAATCAGACCCAAATACCAAAGCAACTATAAAGCTTTTGGATACGGCAAAAGATATCGAGAAAAAAATCAAATCTGCTGTGACTGACTCTGATGGTTTTGTGGCATTTGATGTTGAAAATAAACCTGGTGTTTCTAATTTGTTGTCTATTGAATCAGCTATTTCAGGTATTTCTATTGAAGATCTAGTGAAAAAATATGAAGGTATCGGTTATGGTGGTTTCAAACAAGGCGTAGCAACAGCTGTCATCGATCACCTAGCACCTATTCAAGAGAAATTCTATAACCTGATTGAATCATCAGAACTAGATGTTATTTTAGATGAGGGTGCAGAAAAAGCAAATGCTATCGCAAGTGCTACACTAAAACATATGGAAGCAGCAATGGGCTTAGGCCGTACACGTCGCTAAGGGGAAATTTATGCACTGCGAACATTGTAACAAACCTCTCAAAGAGCTTATTATAGAATGCGATTTTGGTGCTGATCCCATTTGGTGTGGTCACTGCCTCGCAAATTTAGAATTAGACGAGATGCCACTAAGTGAAGTCTTACTAACTGAATTGACAACATGGATGTGTGCCTTTGGTGAATGGATTGATATCGAAAATGATTCTTTCATTGAGGGGACCGAACACCTAGCAGAAGCACATGACAAACAAGGGGTACTGCTTGCCCAAAAAGTTGCCGATGAATTGGGCACAGGTGTTACGATAAAATTCAGTCCTTATCTTACAAATTAGGATGTACGGTCAAAGCAAAAATCAAGCATCACACTGCACAAAATTATACATGCGCCGATCGCTAAATA
Source organism: Lysinibacillus sp. NPDC096418 (assembly GCF_044762775.1). Classification (NCBI taxonomy): domain Bacteria; kingdom Bacillati; phylum Bacillota; class Bacilli; order Caryophanales; family Bacillaceae; genus Lysinibacillus; species Lysinibacillus sp. NPDC096418. The sequence continues at coordinate 134,998 of NZ_JBIWEY010000003.1, read as the reverse complement.
AAATTCAGTTGTGTGTAGCATGAATTTGAAAACTACCGTCCAAGAATATCCAAGTGTCCGATAATTTAAATATAATATCAGATTGCCTATCGATAGAATTAACAAGCCATAACTAAGTAAAAACATAAATACTCGGAACAAATATGCGCATCCTTTCTATTTCTTCTTACTTATCATCTATTCGAAAAGACAATAAAAAATACGTCAGCCATGAAAATTATGGCTGACGTTTTCTATTAATCTACATATTTTTTAAATAATAAACTTGCATTATGTCCGCCAAAACCTAGCGAATTACTCATTGCATATTCAATGTTTGCTTCGCGTGCCTCATTCGGCACGTAATCTAAATCACAATCAGGGTCTGGTTCTGTTAGGTTCATTGTCGGTGGTAAAATACCTTCTTTTAAAGCTAATGCTGTAAAGATTGCTTCTACACCACCAGCTGCACCTAGTAAATGACCTGTCATAGATTTAGTCGAGCTCATTGCTAGTTTATATGCATGCTCACCAAACGTTGTTTTTACTGCTTGTGTTTCGAATAGATCATTATATGGTGTACTTGTACCGTGTGCGTTAATGTAGTCAACTTGTGATGGGTCTACACCACCATCTGTTAATGCTTGCTTCATCGCACGTGCTGCTCCTTCGCCTTCTGGTGCTGGAGCTGTAATATGATGTGCATCGCCTGTTGAACCATATCCAAGGACCTCAGCATAAATTTTTGCACCACGTGCTTTGGCATGTTCATATTCTTCTAAAATCACGATACCTGCACCTTCGCCGATGATAAAGCCGTCACGGTTTTTATCGAATGGTCGTGAAGCAGTAGTCGGATCTGTATTTAAAGATAATGCAGTATTTGCACAGAAGCCTGCCACTGCCATTGTTACGATTGGAGACTCTGCACCCCCAGAAATCATAACATCTGCATCTCCTCGTTCAATAACTTTAAACGCATCACCTATAGAATTCGTGCCAGATGCACATGCCGTTACAGAACAAGAATTAATGCCCTTTGCGCCAAAATGAATCGACACTTGACCCGATGCCATATCTGGAATCATCATTGGTACAAAGAACGGACTCACACGTCTTGCACCGCGCTCTTGGAACGTTAAAAATTGTTGCTCGTATGTTTCCATACCACCAATGCCTGAACCAATCCATACGCCTGCGCGTGGAGCCAAATTTTCATCAATTGTAAGTTTAGCATCTTCCATCGCCATAATTGACGCAGCAAGTGCATAATGCGTGAAGCGGTCCATTTTACGTGCTTCTTTACGTTCAATATACTTTTCGATATCGAAATCTTTTACTTCTGCAGCAATTTTGGCAGCAAATAGATCTTTGTTTAATCGTGTTAGCTCACCTACACCAGACTTGCCTGCTTTTACATTTTCCCATGTTTCCTCGATGCTATTCCCAAGTGGTGTTACTGCGCCAATACCTGTTATCACTACACGTCTTTTACTCATTGTCTTACTCCCCTCATTCAATTCATCGTTTTTATTTTCCCCATCTCATCGTAAGAGCGCCCCATGTCAAACCGCCACCAAATCCGATAAGCACTAAAAGATCATCATCTTTTATTTTTCCTGCTTCTAACTCCTCTACTAATGAAATACCAACAGAGGCAGCCGACGTATTACCGTATTTATGAATCGTCTTCGACATTTTTTCAGGCGGTAACTCTAACCGTTCGCGCGCTGATTCCATAATGCGAATATTCGCTTGATGCGGTACCAAAAGATCAACATCTTCTTTTGATAATCCAGCCATGTCTAGTACACTTACAGCGGACTCGCCCATTTGGCGAACAGCAAACTTAAACACTTCACGACCATTCATCGCAATTGTCTGTTGCTGTGTTAAGTATAAATGTTTTCCACCCGATCCGTCCGAACCAAGTTCAAAGGATAGAATCCCTCTACCTTCAGACACTTGCCCCATAACTGCTGCACTTGCCCCATCACCGAATATTACAGCCGTATTTCGATCTTCCCAGTCGATTACTTTCGACAGTTTTTCAGCACCTACTACTAAGACATATTTATAGGCGTTTGATTCTATGAATTGTTTAGCTGTCACCAAGCCATATATAAATCCTGCACACGCTGCACCAAGATCCATCGCAGCTGCATTTACTGCACCGATTTGGTCTTGCACCATACATGCCACACTGGGAAACGCTTGGTCTTGTGTCACTGTTGCAACTAGCACTAAACCAATTTCCTCAGGAGCAATCCCTGCTTTATTTAATGCATCTTTTGCAGCGGCTACTGCTAGATCTGAAGTCTCTTGTGTGTCTGCAGCAAATCTACGTTCTTCAATACCTGTCCGAGTACGAATCCACTCATCTGACGTATCCATAATTTTTTCTAAATCAAAATTCGTCATTACTTTTTCAGGAACGTATCTTCCTAACCCTATAATACCTGCGTTCATACAGCAACCCCTCTGCTTTCTTACTATCAATTATTAGTAACTGGTCATAATTATAACTCATAATTTTTCTGAAAACAATAGGTTGAATCGCGTGACAATTTCGCCATGTTTATTAAAAAGATTCTTTTTTTTTCGATATATGTTATGATATGATAATGTATATGTAGTAAAACTTTATGATTTTCAAAAAGTTCGGTAGAGGTGAATTTAATGCAATATATCGCAACATTCGTATGGTCATTCCTACTTGTTTCAATGTTAAACTACGTAGTAAGTTCTGTACTTGGCGCACCATTTGACTTCCAAGTTGGCGCTATTGTCTCAGTTGTGTTCTCAGTACTAATTTTTGTAATTGGCGCTATCATTCCAAACGAACCAACTCCAGAAGCAGCAGACCATCATTAATAACAAAAAAGAGACGTCTCAACATTGAGATGTCTCTTTTTTTCGTGGCATCATCCACAATTTATTTTTCTACAACACATTGTCCATCACGTATCGCAATGTGAAGTACCTCACCCGGTAAAACTTCACCGCGTAGTAATTCTTTCGCAACCGCAGTCTCAATATAACGTTGAACGAAACGTTTTAATGGACGTGCACCGAATTGTGGATCTGCCCCTTGTTCTACTACCCACTGAATCACTTCTTCATCGACTTGTAATGTAATTTCCTGTTCTGCCACACGCTTCATAAGTTGCTCAACATATTTCCAAGCAATCGCTGTAAAGTGTTCATCAGACAATGCATGGAAAAGTATAATATCATCCATACGGTTCAACAATTCTGGTTTAAAATGTTGTCGTAATGCTGCCATCACAAGATTTTCTACTACATCATCATCTTTTTTCGCTTCCATCAAATAACTAGAGCCAATATTAGACGTTAAAATGACGACTGTATTCGTGAAATTCACCATTCTCCCTTGGCTATCTGTAATTCTTCCATCATCTAAAATTTGCAGTAAAATATTCGCTACATCAGGATGTGCTTTTTCGATTTCATCGAGTAACACCACAGAATAAGGGTTACGACGAACAGTTTCTGTTAATTGGCCACCTTCTTCATAGCCAACATACCCTGGAGGCGCACCGACCAATCTAGAAACACTATGTTTTTCCATATACTCACTCATATCAATACGGATAAAGTGATCTTCCGAATCAAAGAGTTGTGCTGCAAGTGCTTTTGCCAGCTCTGTCTTACCGACACCCGTTGGACCTAAGAATAAGAAGCTACCAATTGGACGATGTGGGTCTTTAATACCTGCACGAGCACGCCATACCGCTTCTGTTACCAATTGAACGGCATTATCTTGCCCAACTACTCGCTCATGTAATGTTTCTTTTAAACGTAATAATTTTTCACGTTCACCTTCCACTAATTTTGTTACCGGAATACCTGTCCAACGGGAAACTATAGATGCTATTTCATCAGCTGTTACTTCTTCACGTAAAATACGAGTATCTGTACCGTTTTCTAAATGCTGTTCCATATCTTGTAGTTCTTTTTCAAGTGTTGGAATTTTCCCATGACGTAATTCAGCAGCTTTGTTTAAATCATATTTACTTTCTGCTTCATCTAGGTCACGACGATATTTATCAAGCGTTTCCCGTTTTTTCTGGATACCATGAAGTGCTTCTTTTTCAGCTTCCCATTGTTTACGCATTCCCTCTGAAGATTCCTTCAACTTTGTAAGTTCTTCTCGAAGCTGTTCTAAACGTTTTTTACTTGCATCATCTTTTTCTTTGCGGAGTGCTTGCTCTTCGATTTCTAATTGCATAATTCGGCGTGTCACCGCATCCAGTTCTTGAGGCATTGAGTCGATTTCTGTACGAATCATTGCACATGCTTCATCAATTAAATCAATTGCTTTGTCTGGTAAAAAACGCTCTGTAATATATCGATTTGAAAGTTCTGCAGCTGCCACAATAGCACGGTCATGAATACGTACAGCATGATGTAGTTCAAAACGCTCTTTTAAACCACGTAAAATCGACACTGTATCTTCAATAGATGGTTCACGTACTAAAACTTGTTGGAAACGACGTTCTAATGCAGGGTCTTTTTCAATATACATACGATATTCATCTAATGTTGTTGCTCCAATACAATGCAGTTCACCACGGGCAAGCATTGGTTTTAACATATTGCCAGCATCCATCGCGCCATCTGTTTTACCTGCACCTACAATTGTATGAATCTCATCAATGAATAAAATAATGCGCCCTTCCGCTTCCTTCACTTCTTTAAGAACACCTTTTAATCGTTCTTCGAATTGACCACGATAGCTTGCACCAGCAATTAATGCACTCATATCTAGTTCATACAAAATGCTATCTTTTAATCCTTCTGGCACATCACCTTTGACAATACGTTGTGCTAAACCTTCTACAATTGCAGTTTTACCAACGCCAGGTTCTCCGATTAAAACTGGATTGTTTTTAGTTTTACGCGTCAAAATTCGAATAACATTTCGAATTTCTTCATCACGACCAATAACAGGATCCATTTTCCCATTTTTGACTTCTTCTATTAAATTACGACCAAATTGCTCTAATGGTTTTTTATCATCAGTTTGTTGAAATTGCATTGTCAACATCTCCTTTTTAAATGTTTGACCTTTTTTGACTAACTTTATTTTACATCAAACGACAAGGTCATGCAAAAAATAAGCTCTAAAAAAACAACACTTATAATTGGAAGATTATGTTATAATGATGTTATATTTCGCTGTTTTAATATATGGAAAAGATTAATCAGCATCCTTTTGTAATATAATCGCAACTTATAAAAAGAAAGAGATGTGATTGTTATATGATCATAATAGATAACATGCAAGACAATATTCATGCACTTTTTAAAAATCATGGGATTTTTATAAAGGTGGATAAGGATAGTAAAATTTTTTTAGAAGGTGAACGTGCAGAAGCACTTTTTTATATTGAGTCTGGTGCTATCCAAATTAGCCAAGAAACTGAAAGTGGTAAAGAATTAACGATGCGTATATGTGGACCTAATAGCATTGTTGGTGAAGGTACACTGTTTTGTCAGCTTACCTATAATTCCATGACCGCGAAAGTATTAGAGCCTTCCACCTTATATGTGCTTAGTCAAAAATCGATGGAGCATTTATTGACGGAGCAACCGTTGATGATGGTGGAATATTTAAAATGGCTTCAAATTGAAAATTATAAGCATCAAAGTCGATTACGGGATTTAATACTGAATGGAAAAAAAGGTGCTCTATTTTCAACACTAATTCGCCTTACCAACACTTATGGAAAACCCTTAGATGACGGTGCGATCGTTATTAATTTTCCATTAACAAATTTAGAAATAGCTAATCTCTGCGGAACTAGTCGAGAAATGATAAATCGTATGTTGAATGATTTAAAAAAGCATCATATCTTAACATTTGATAAAGGGTACATTACTATCCATAATTTAAAATTTTTAAAAGATGAAATTGCCTGCGAAAATTGCCCTTTGCAAATTTGCCGAATAGATTAATCCGCTACAAAAAGTGTTTATTATTTAGTCAACCTTTTCTGGTTAGTAGAATTAGATAAAATACTTTCAATGAGCACAAATAATTACTAATATTTCCACACTGCTAACTAAAGCTTATAGCGTTGACGTGAGACTCCAGCAGAAACATTATTTGCGACGAAAGCATGAGTGAGACGTAGCGGCAGGAGCACGCACGAGACGTAATTCACAACAAACCACGCGTAGCGAGATTTCCTACGGAAAGCTCTTACGCTTCAATAAAATGGGAATAATTTCTTTTGAAATTTATTCATTGTTAGTAAAATAGATTAATCACCACATCTGATGTGCTATACGAAAAACCCTGTCTGCAAATTACTGCAAACAGGGTTACTTTATGTTTATAAAAATTTTATTTCGCTTTAACTATTAACGTACACCTAAAGCAATTTTTGCGTAGCGTGACATTTTGTCTTTTGTCCATGGTGGGTTCCACACGATGTTGACGTTTGTACTCTTCACCTCTGGCAATTCACTAAGCGCTGTATTAACTTGATCTACGATAACTGGTCCCATTGGACAACCCATAGATGTTAACGTCATATTAACAGTCGCTACACCCTCGTCATCTAATTCTACATCATATACTAAACCTAAGTTGACAATGTCAATGCCTAGCTCAGGGTCAATTACATTTTCTAAAGCACCTAACATACTATCTTTCATATCTTGATCCATTTTATTTCTCCTTTCTACACAATAATTCGCCTTGGCGCATTTGTGTCTAAAAAACACCTATGACACTCGCCGGAGCTTTAATTATATTCACCGGATGTTTGAACATCCGGTGAATATAATTTAAACTCATCATAGCAGATGATACTTATTATGCCAAATGCTGTGCAAGCCAATCAGTTGCTGCTAGCAAGCCATCCCGTGTAATAGCATGCCCCGCTTGATTGTCTACCAAAAAATTTAATTTTTCTGGGTTTCCATCATAATATGCACGTAATTTTAAATAGAATGTATAAGTATCTTTAAATGGCACCGTTGAATCTTTTTTTCCGTGCCAGAAAAACACTGGACGTCCTGCGAATTTCTCAGGCGTTAAAGTTACATCATAGCTTGCCAACAATTCATTGCTTTTAGCAATTTCCGCTTCCGACATTGGCCAGCTAAGTCCATTTGTAGCCAATTGCTCTAATTGATGTTTTCCTAACTCTACAAAACCAGGCGCACCCATGCAAATAGCTGCCGTAGTGATCCATTCGTAACGCTTTAAGCAACCTGATGTCGTAATAGCTCCCATTGAAGAACCTGCAACACCAATTTTATTACTTTCTAATAAACGATTAACCTTTAAATAATTAAATAATTGTTCTACTTCATGAATAGAATTTAAAACAATCTCCCAAAATCGCAGATTCATCTGCATTTCAGTTAAGCCTTCACTTCGATCCCCGTGTAATTTTGCATCTGGTAATAGGACACGTACCCCTTTGTTTACCAACTGATAAGCATAATGTAGATTATGTTCTTTCGCACTCATAAAACCATGTAGGAAGATTACTACTGGTGTTTGTTCATTCATTTCGTTCGTATGTATGTGTAATAAAGGAATACCTTCCCACGTCTCATTTGTTACAATCATTTTTTTCACTCCCAACTTTGCTTACACTATTATGTTAGCAAACTTTTTTCTACGTGACAAAGTTTTGACGAATCGGGGGACTAAAGGATACTATTCATACATAGAAGAAAGGGGCAACAAGATTATGAAACCACATTTAATTGTCTTGGATTTAGATGGTACGTTACTAACGGACCAACAACAAATTTCAGCAAAAACAAAACGTGCATTATTACAGGCAAAAGCCCAAGGACATCAAGTAATGATTGCTACAGGGCGTCCGTATCGTGCAAGTGACATTTACTATCACGAACTCGGCCTGACAACACCCATTGTGAATTTTAACGGAGCATACATTCATCATCCAAAAAATAAAGCATGGCAAACCATGCATACACCGATTGATTTGAACGTTGTGCATAACGTCGTTGAATCTGTGAATGCCTATGAATATGAAAATATTATTGCAGAGGTGAAAGATGATATTTATATCCACACAGAAGATGATCGAATATTAAATATTTTCAATATGGGGAATCCAAAAATTACGTTGGGCGACTTAGCTATGAATCTACAAGTGAATCCAACAAGTCTACTAATTCAAGCCAATGAAGAAAACTCGATGATTATTCGCGACCATTTACAAGATGTACATGCTGAGGTAATCGAGCACCGCCGTTGGGGAGCACCATTGCATATTATTGAAATTGTACGCCGTGGCTTAAATAAAGCTGTTGGTATCTCTCATGTTGCAAAAGATTTAGGGATACCACGTGAGCGTATTATTGCCTTTGGTGATGAAGACAATGATCTTGAAATGATAGACTATGCCGGTATCGGCGTTGCCATGGGTAATGGTATATCATCATTAAAAAACATTGCCAATGAGATTACAGCGACAAATAATGAGGACGGTATTGCTAAAATACTCATTGATCGCTTGAAATTAACATAAGTAATACTAAGGACAATTGACATTCCTTTGTAGCTTCGTTTAAATTCTGAAATAGAAGCATTATATGTAGGAGGATGATTATATGAAAATTTTCACTGATAGTGGATGCGATTTACCTAAAGCTTACTATGAAGATCACGATGTAGTGTTATTACCATTACGTGTTCAGTTAAACGGTAACGAATATGATGATGTCATCTCAATTGACTCAAAAGAAATTTATGATGCCATTCGAAAAGGTGCGCATCCCAAAACATCTCAAGTGTCACCAGAAATTTTTCTATCCCATTTCGAACGATTAGCTAAAAACGGTGAAGAAGGTATATATATTGCCTTTTCATCAGAACTTTCCGGTACATATGGTACTGCAGTAATGATTCGCAACCAAGTACTAGAACAATATCCATCACTCAAACTAGCGATCATTGATTCAAAATGCGCCTCACTAGGGCATGGCTTACTCATTGAAGAAGCTGTTCAACTACGCGATGCCGGTTGTTCTGTTGATGAAATTGAGGAAAAAATCAAAGTTCTTGCACCACAAATCGAACATTTATTTACTGTAGAAGACCTAGACTACCTAGCAAAAGGCGGACGCGTATCCAAAGCTAGCGCATTTTTAGGTGGTTTATTAAGCATTAAACCTATTTTAAATGTTGAAGATGGAAAGCTTGTGCCCATCGAAAAAATACGTAGCCGTAAAAAAGCAATTGCACGTATGCTTGACTTAATGGAAAAACGTGGAGGGGATTTTTCTAATAAAATTGTTGGTATTAGTCATAGTGATGATCCTATCTTCGCCAACGAAGTAAAGGTATCGATACAAGAAAAATTTGCACCAAAAGCAATCCAAACAACTATGATCGGAGCTGTAATCGGCTCACATGTCGGTCCTGGTACGATCGCCATATTCTTCACAAACAAAGATTATCAGTCATAAAAAAAGCCCTTAAGTTTACGAATATGTAGGGGCTGTCACATAGAAAGGAGATGGCTCAAAAAACATTTGAACCATCTCCTTTTTTATAGATTATTGTGCTGTATCTTGCTCTTGTCGACGCTTCTTCCCACGTTTTATAATAACAATTACAAAGCCGATAAATAATACATAAACTAAGCCAAGTGCCACCATATACGGAATATTTAAGCCTTCATCATCTTTTACTTGATAAATTTCAACCATTTCACGGTCTAATATAATCGGATAGACATCCTTTTCATTCAAGCGGACCTTTTCTTCATTTAAAATACCGTTCAACGCTTTTTTGTCACCTAGTTGTTCAGGTGTTAAATCGACGCGCTTTGTTTTACTTGTATTATTCACCATGATGACCCATTTCTCTTCATCTGATGTACGAGTAAATACAAGTAAGCCGTTGTCATTCGTAATCAATTCAAACTCACCATTACGAAGCGTTGCTGATTTATTACGTAGCGTTTGCAAGTTTTCAATATAGTCGATTAACTCTTCATCGATTTTAAAATTATAAAATTGATGCGTATCAGGAGCTTTGTCACCATTCATCGCAATTTCTGTTCCGTACTGCACAACGGGTACCCCTGGTAACATAAATAATGTACCCATTGCCATTTTTAAGCGCGTTGGTGGAAACATATTTTCATTTGCAGAGTCAAACGTAAAACGATGTGTGCTAAGCGTATCTACCATAATTTGCATTGGTTTTTCACCTGAAAATGGTTCCATTAACTTTGCTGAATCCATATCAACATTTTTGAAAATATTGCGGTAAATATCAGCTGTTTCTTGTGAGAAAGTTGCATCAAAATTTGCATCACTTTCTTCATTAGAAATCACATACAATGATTCTTTTGTATCTTTAAGCGCTTCAATCATCGTATTCACAAATTCAGTATTAGCCCCATCTAAGTTTGTTAAACGAACGCCACCAATATCATATGTAGTTACAAAATCACTTGCAGCCTCAATAAGTGCAGCTTGTACTTCTTCGTTTGCTAAGTCCCACTGAACTTGTCCATCATTACTAGAAGTAATCCAACTTTGCTTTGCAGGATCCTTTGCCCACTCATGATTTGGACTCACATTGCTTAATGGGAAATCAATCATAATAGACATTTTTTTTGCTCGATACGCTTCAACAACACTTTGAAATTCTTCAGCTGTCCCAAAATGCTCTTCTAGCGCTGTATAGCTTGTTGGCATCGAGCCATCGTATTTATCCGTATCAAAAATAGTACCAATAGAAATGATGCTAAAGCCCATATCTCCGATGAAAGTTATTTTATCTTGTAATCCTCTAAAGTCGCCCCCGGCAAATTTCGCAGGATCTTTCGTATTTGTATCATAATCATTTTCACCCGCACCATTAAAGAAACGGTCAACGAGTAAATCATAGATGCTTTCCTCAGCAATCGTTCTTTTCTGTACTTCATCTGCTTGTGCTAAAGGCGTAGCCCCAAATAATGAAGTAGCGATTAATAACGATGCTGCTGTTCCACTTATCCACTTCTTAAACTTCAATTATATTCCCTCTCTTTCAAACCAATCCATCGTCATTTTACCAAATAAAACATAGAAACCGCTATCTTTTCGAAACATTTTCCTGAAATGTAAAAACAATTGCGACAAAAAGGTGTCATTCTACTTTCATGGACAATTATGGGCAAATAAAAAGTCGTGAAGCAAATACTTCACGACCTTTACGATCAATTACGCTAAAAAATTCCAATTCAATGGTAGTTTGAATCCTAGGAACATTGTGATGAATAAGAACACCGCAAATAATGCCCAGAACATACCCGTTGGTTTGTTTTTCTTTTGACGAACTAATACCATTTCCATCATACCGATTACTAAAATACCACCGATAAATTTAAAGCCATAAAGCATACCTTCACCCAAGCCCATTGTCTCGATGAATAGTGCTCCACCAGTAATGATGATTAGAATGTAAAATAGACGCAATGCCATATGTAAACCTTTTGATTGCTTGCCACTAAGTGCTGCGATTAAAAAGAGTACGATACCGACTACCCATGTCGTAATGTGTGGATGCACTGAACTTGTTAAAAAATCCATTTATTTCTCACCTCATAATTTTTCTATCAAACTATATCCTACCATGACGTGGAAATGGTTTCAAATATTTCAGATTTTCATTCGAAGTGGTTGACTAATGTGCCAATACCTTGAATAGAAACCTTTACAGTATCACCAGACTTCAAGAATTGTGGAGGCGTCATACCTTTACCAACACCCGCTGGCGTCCCTGTTAAAATAACATCCCCTGGCTCTAATGTGACATGTTTTGATAGAGTTGATACTAGTTCTTCTACCGTAAACATCATATCTTTTGTTGTACCGTTTTGACGTACTTCATCATTTACTTTTGTCACAACTGTTAAATCTTGTGGATTTGGAATTTCATCTTTTGTAACAAGATAAGGACCAAGTGGACAAGTACCATCAAGACTTTTTCCTAAGAAAAATTGTTTATGCTTATCTTGCAGATCACGTGCAGTAATATCGTTACCAATTGTATAACCAAATACATAATCAAATGCCAAGTTTTTAGGAATATTTTTTCCGCGCTTGCCAATCACGACAGCAAGTTCCCCTTCATAATCCATCTTAGAAGAAAGATCTGCATGAATAGATAATGTTTGACCATCTGCAGCAATAGCAGTTGGTGATTTTGTAAATACCATTAAATCTGTTGGTGCTGCTTGTGCGCCCATTTCTTTTGCATGCTCATCATAGTTTTTACCAATACACAGTATGTTTTTTGGTGTGCGTGGGATTGGAGATAACCACTCGATTACTGTAAATTCACGCTTGAAGCTTTCTGCACGATCTGATTTCTCTGCTGCTTCTACTAATTTACGAATCTGTTCAACAAAATCGAAGCCTAATGCAATACCATCTACAATCGAATTTGAAAAAGAAGGGAGAACTTGAAGTTCATTTTGAATAGCCAGTACATCCCATACTGCTTCTTCTTTTTTTACTTTTGGTCCAAAACTTACATGTCCACCTAATTTAAATGATAAAATTTTCATGATTTAAGACTCCTTCTTTTTTCTACATGATACAACAATACTCAACAAATTGCCTTACTTTTCCGACAACATTTTTTTATACGTAAATTTACGCCAAATCATCTCTAAAGGTCCTTGCTTAAATTTCGACAACCAAATTTCAGCGATGACTATTTGTGCAACAATAATACCTACTGCAATCAACACGCCTGTTTCGACACTTACCTTACCATACCAACCTAAACCGAATTGATAAAATAAACATGTTCCGATAATGGATTGCATAATGTACATCGTCATCGACATACGGCCCATTTTGGCAATCGGACTTAACAACTTTAAAATAACTGGCACTAAACAAAGTAATACAATGAGACCGACATATCCTACCGATAAAATTGGCCCACCAATATAGACTTTTATAAAATCGAGCAAATATGTTCTAGTTTGTAAAATAGGCAAACTTTTCACAAATATACCTACACCTAGTCCTAGTACTGCTAGCGCAACCCAAAGCCACTTTAATTCTTTGGCTCGTTCTATCAACTTCCACTTCGACGCAGCTGCTCCCACTAACATGTAGGGTAATATCGTAAATAGTGCAACAACCCACATACCTACACTAGCCTGTAAGGACAAATCATCAAGCCTCTGCATAAAAGCGTCGACCCAATTACCAGAACCATATGCAGTAATAGCTTTTTCTACTGCCGTAATATCTAAATATGAATCTAAAGCTTCACCACTAATACTAATGAGTGCTGCAGCAAGTAGCATAAACAGCTGGAAAATACCATTAATAACAATTCCAATTAGCAGTAGCCAAATCGGTTTTAAGCGTAGAAGTAGCAATAAAAATACGCCACAAAACGCATATGTCATTAGAATATCGCCCCACCAAATTAGCACGGCATGTACTAGACCAAAGACAAACAATACACCTAATCGGCGAAATCCAGTTCCGTAAAATTTCATTTCACGACTTTGTGCCTTTTGCCACTGCATCGCTAAACCATAGCCAAATAACATGGCAAATAGCGGATAAAAACTACTTTGTACATAAATGTCTAAGTTTTGTTGCCATACGATATCTGACGGTGTTGTAAACCATGTCGCCAAATCGATGTAAGGCATCGGCAAATAAAATGCATACATATTAACTAGTAAAATACCGAACAAACTAAAGCCTCGTAAAATATCTAATGTTGCAATACGTTCTTGCAACATCGTAGGTTTTAAATCCACAAAATATCCTCCTCTTGCAAATACTCCCCTATATCAGCGGTGTTAATTAACCAATTTATCTCAATACTATTAAAGTGGTAGGTTGATTTCCGCTACGGGATGCTCGCTTTCCGCGGGCAAGCACCGAGCCGCTTCCTTCGCTACGCTCCGTGCAGGGTCTCGGTAAGCTTGTATACCCCGCAGGAGTCGAGCACCCTCCGCTACAATCAACTAAAATTAAGGTAACATACTTTAGCATTGAAAATAACCAATACATTGGCAAATAACCACATAATATTCTCCTAATCAACACGCCTGCACTATATATTACACCCTCTTGGAAAAACAGCCCATATCTTTTACAAAATGGAGCGTTTTTCTTACTCAAAGGTTGCTTTACTCCGCGTGAAGTTCTTTTCCAATATCGAATAAATACAGTACTTTTTTACTTACATGAATATGCAATATTGATTCAATCGCTTCACTGTAAACACGCAACTGGACAGCATAGCGCCCTAGTAATTCCTTTGATAATGCAGGTTCTTCTGCGAAATGGGCTTGAATACGGTCTGTTTTATAGTCCAATAATACCCAGTTACCATTCGCATCTTCGAATAAACAGTCTACAATACCTTGCACGATTTGTGCATCGCCATCTTCATCTACACGACTTATCGTAAATGGCATTTCTCTACGAATTTGCTTTGCCTCTTTAAAACGTTGTCCGATATCAGTTGTAAAGAAATGCACAACCTTTTCACACGGCACAGCTTTCGCCTCAAACTCAGTTAATAATTGCTTCGCCACTAAATTTGCAACGAATGTTTCAACTTCTTGCACAGTTGAAAAACCCCACTGTGGCACATGCTGCATAACAGCATGGACAACTGTCCCGATTTCAGCACCTGTCATACGTTTTTCCTGTAAAAATGCAGGTCTAGGTGCAATCGTAGTCTCTTGTTTTTTGGGCGCAGAAAAGAAATATTCTGGCTCTTCTTGACGCTGTAAATTTTCTAGACGTTTAATCTCACTAACGGATGTTTTTGAACGTTTTAACGTTGATTGTTGATATTTGTACTGTGCTTGGAAACGGTTCATAATTTCATTGAATAATGCTTGATCTTCTATTGTTGCTAACTCTTGCTGTAGTTCTTCATGGTCTATAGGCATTTCATAATCGAATGCTAACGTCGACATCGCTTGTACAAACCACCTTGATGGATTGTCTCTCGTTTTGTATGGTCCATCTGCTAACGGAGCAAAATCTATATGCCTTGCAACTGCAGGTCCTACCCAGTCAAAGTAGCTATTGGCACGCGCACGTAAATATTCTTGTAACGGTGCATCAAGTGGTAGGCTTTGTGCATCCTGCCACTTTTCACGTGTTTTCTCCCAATTTCTCACCGAACCAACTAAAATAAGTCGTTCCTTCGCACGTGTCATCGCTACATAAAGCACGCGCATTTCTTCAGCACGCATTTCTAATTCTTTTTTCTCCTTCATCGCTAAAAATGGCAAGGAAGTATACGTAATGCGGTCTTCAGGATCAATTGCCTTCACAGCTAAACCATAATCTTGGTCAAACAAATATGGATTATGGAAATCCATTTTGTTGAATGGACGCCCCATACCTGCCACGAAAACAACTGGGAACTCCAATCCTTTTGAAGAGTGAATCGTTACAAGGCGTACAACATCATCTTTTTCACCAATAGACTTTGCCGTTCCTAAATCATCTCCACGTGTACGCATACGATCGATAAAACGTAGGAATCTAAATAAACCACGGAATGCCGTTTGTTCATACATTAGGGCTCGATCATGTAAGACACGCAAGTTCGCCTGTCGTTGTCGTCCATTCGGCATCGCCCCAACCATTTCGTAATAATGCGTATCCAAATAAATTTTCCAGATTAAATCTGACAGTGAGCCACGACGAGCTAAATCGCGCCAATTTTCAAACTGCAGCATAAAACGTTGGAGTTTCTCAAATGTTTCGGATTGTACTCCGCGTCCCTCACTCCGTACAAACTGCTTTAATGCATCATAAAAAGGCGCTTTCGGCTCTGCTAAACGAATTTTCGCCAGCTCATTTTCTGTTAAACCAACGAACGGAGCACGCAACACAGAGGCTAGGGGAATATCTTGATATGGATTATCGATGACCTTTAATGTATTTAGCATAATCATCACTTCAAGTGCATCAAAATAACCTTTAGATGACTCTGCATAAAGAGGTATTCCTACAAGCTTAAACTCTTCTACTAAATCTGCTGACCACGTCATTGAACGCATTAAAATCACAATATCACTGTACTTTAACGGACGTTCAGTACCAGATTTCGTATCAAAAACAGTCGATCCTTCTGCCATTAACTGCTGAATCCGTTCAATAATAAAACGCGCTTCATATTGTGATTTTTTCAATTCTTCTAGCTCAGATGCTTCACTAATTACCGGTTCATCTTGATTATCTTCATCAGCAGCTTCCTCTTGTGGTGGATATAAAATCGTTAACTCTACAGGCACTTCTTTGTCATCATAAGGTGCAGCAGGTTTTAATGATGCCTTTTCATCGTAGTCAATTTCTCCAACTCGCTCGCCCATTATTTGTGCAAACACGTAGTTGGTGCCATCTAGTACTTCCTTGCGGCTTCGGAAATTGGCGTTTAAATCTATACGCATTCCAGTATTCTCTGGTTCCTCCACAAATTCACCATATTTCCGCATGAAGAGCTTCGGTTCTGCTAAACGGAAGCGGTAAATACTTTGCTTGACGTCCCCTACCATAAAGAGATTGCCGTCATGCTCATCACCATTTTTCACAAGTTGCAAAATCGTTTCCTGTAGCATATTCGTATCTTGGTATTCATCGACAAGTACTTCTTTAAAACGTTTCTTAAAATCTAAAGCAATAGGCGATGGCTTTAGATGCCCGTCTTCTTCAATCGTTAAAATCTGCAAGGCAAAATGCTCTAAATCAGAAAAATCAATAATGCCTCGCTCTAATTTCGCCATACTAAACTGCTCGCTAAATTGTTCTGTCAGCTCCACTAATGTTTCAATTGTCGGCGCCATTAATCGAATTTCTTCCAATAAACGTGCTGGCGTTCTTACAAAATACGTCTCTTTCATTTTGTTGACTATTTTTTTTGCTGCTTCACGCTTTTTCTTCGCTAAATCTTGCAAATCAGGATTCGCTAAGGCATCCTTTTTAACACTTTTTAACTTCGTCCACTTTACTGTCCCAAAATAATCAAATAACTCCTGCCAAGTCCCTTCACGACTAATACGAATGCCCTCTTGAATCATGGCAAAGTCAATCTCTGCTGTTTCTGCATAGGGAGCAGGACCATCTGGTTTTAATGTAATTTCTCGCATTTCAGATATAAGGACAAATGCTTCCTCTAAACTATGCTTGACCGTCAACTTTACATATTGGGACAACTCTAAATCATCAATTGTTACATCTTCCACTAACTTGTACTCTTCAGATAAACTTTTTAGCCATTTGAACGGCTCTGCATGAACACGTGATGTATCGTAAAGCTTACTCATCAATATTTCAATAGCTTGGTCGTCACGATCCGATGTAAAACTATCAACCAGTCGATATAATGCATGTGCCTTTGCTTCATCAAGGGTGTCATACGCCGCTTCTAAAACATCTGCAAGTACATCATCTCTTAATAATGCTACTTCCGCTTCGTTTGCAATCCGGAACCCTGGGTCGATTTCTAACATATATGCATACTGCTTAACGATTGCTAAACAGAATGAATGCAGAGTTGAAATTTGTGCCTTATTAATGAGACTTAATTGACGGCGCAAGTGAGTAGATGATGGATTTTCAATGATTGCTTTTTCAAGTGCTTCTGCCATTCGATGGCGCATTTCTGCAGCAGAAGCATTCGTAAAGGTCACAACTAAAAGCTCATCCACATTAATTGGATCTTCTGTAGCCACCACTTTTTCAATCATCCGATTAATGAGCACGGCTGTTTTACCGGAGCCGGCGGCGGCTGAAACAAGTGTATCCTGACCACTAGCGTATATCGCCTTCCACTGGTCATCCGTCCACGTGACATTGGCTGGCTTCACAGGTATTGTCTGCACCATGTTACTTCATCTCCTTACGAATTTTCTCAACGACTTCCACAGGCTTTGCTTGGGATAACTGGCGGTAGCTTTGCTTGCCATCAGACGGATCAAATTGACACACAGCTGCAAATTGACAATAATCACATGCTGTTTTCGATTTTAATTTATACGGGCTGATCGCTGTATCTCCTGCTAAAATTCCGTTCCCAGCTTCTTTATGCTTTTGACGTACGAAATGTTGAATATTTTTCATATCGTTGACAGGTACAACGCGAGACTGTGATTCCGATGGTGTGCCGTCTTTTTTCATGTACACCGGCACAATTTGAGAGTAGCCTCCACCTTCCTCAAGCTGCTCATCCATTGACAAAATGACCTCTGGATTTTCAGTTAATAGCCCCTTCATTTTGTACTGTTTGAGTCGGTCAGCTTCAATCTCACTTTCCGCCATATCCTTATCAAGTTTCAACATTGGATTATGCACATGTACGTATAACACTCCTGCTGGCTCCGCATCTCCTGGTAGCCAGTAAGAAGAATTTTCCATAGCAACATCTAAGTATGTCATTACCTGCAATGAAAGCCCATGATATACCTCATTTAAATCTAAATCTCGACTCGATGATTTATAATCCACCACTCGCAAATACGAACGGTCATCAATGGTTGCACTATCTACACGGTCAATACGTCCACGCATCAACATTTTCTTACCACCTGTTAAATCAATTTCAAGCGGAGGCAACTGCTCATCACGCCCCGGTCCGAATGATGCCTCAATAGCAATTGGTTTAAAATGTGAAACATTGGCATGCTGCGATAATGCTGTCATCGTACGCTCAACAATGCGGATAAGCTTACGCTGTATATAACGATAGCGCGCACTTGATAATAGTATCTGATGAGAGAAGACTGGTACAATTTGCTCTACAGCCTGACGGGACAGTTGCTGAATCTGTTGCTTCGTCAAACGTATCCATGAAATTTGCTGACGCTGTGTTTCTTCTGTAATCCATTTCAAAGCCTCATGAAATAAATCACCCATCGCAAATGATTCCAGACGGTATTCAGCACGCTCTTCTAAGCGCAAGCCATACGTTGTAAAATGCGAAAACGGACAGCGGAAGTACTTCTCCACACGAGATACACTCGACGTTAGTTTTGATCCATACAATTCTTGCGTAATATACGGCTCTAAAGACTCTGCTTCATTTTTATGTGCCACTGGATGCATCACACGCTGTAAAATAAGCGCCCAATAAGGATCTTGTTCATAGAACTTCTTCAATGCCAACCACTCTGGTGCAAGCTCCCGACTATGCTCTGCTTGACGTAATTGCACCATTAAATAAGACAATGAGGTTCTAGGATGACGTAAATAAGAAAGAGCCGTATTTTCTGTCAGTTCTTCAATTGGATCAATCACCACACGCTGTATAGATACACCACTAAGCAATCCTGCTGTTTTGTCATCACCGATTACTTTTTTAATATAAAAAGATGAAAGCAATGCCTTTCCTTCTTCATCCGCAGTTGGATACGTCATATATAATTTTTCAGATGGTGTCGTCAATGCACGATATATTAAAAAGTTTTCCTGCAATAATCTATTCTTCGATGTTGGGGCAAGCTCATAGCCAATTTGCGTAAACCATTCACGTTCAGTATCCGACAGCAACCCTTCATAATCCAAACGAGTTGGATAAACACCATCATTCATTCCTAATACAAAGGCTACCTTGATGTCTGATAAACGGGCTAATTCCACTGTCGCCACTGTAACTTCATCAAGCGTTGGAGGAATACGCGAAAACTCCAACGTATCAAAACCTTCATCTAAAATTTTCGCCGCTTCTTCGGCCGTCATCTCCTGCTCCCCAAACATATAAACAAATTGATCAAGCACTGCAATCCATTGATTCCAAGCTTGGTCATGCTCACTAGCAGCAAGCATATCCCCTTTGTCAATTTCTCTATCCTTCATCGTTTGAAGCTTTTCAAATACTTGAACTTCTTCCACTAATTCAAATAGGGCTATTGCCACATCGCGGCCAGTTTTCGCCACCTCGAGTTTGTCTTGCAATTTTTTTAGAGGTTCACGAATGATATCTCGAATGGCCTCAATTTCTGCTTGCATCGCCCGTTCTTCATCTGTTTGCACGCGAGAATGAAACTCTAGCCCTCGATATTTTTTATAAAACCATCGTGACTCCTCAAACCATCGTTCGCTGTAAATACCTTGCGCTAAGCAATAATTTTCGAGTCGATCTGCACGCTCACGCCAGACACTTAATTCCGATTGTACTGGAAAAAACAAATCCGTTTTCACACTACGGAACACCGGTTCATACTTCCAGTTAGACGTTACTACTTCTAACGCTGAACGACTAAATTCAATCAGTGGATGGTGAAGCATTGGCTTTTTAGAATTTAAAAATACCGGTATATCATATTGTGGGAAAATGGTTGCAATAAGTGGATCATAAATATCCGCCTGTCGGTAAAGCAACACAATATCTTTAAATCGATATTTGTCGTGTCTTGTAAGTTTGGTTATTTCCCGGGCAATCGCATGTATTTCTGAACGACGATTAGAAGCCTCCAGTACCACTAAATCTCCAGTTGATGGCTTTGATTTTGGTAAGATTTCAGAAAACCCGGCCTCAATATGGCTTAAATCCCCTGTAAGATAGCGATAAGTCGTCACAAAATGAAGCGGTGGATCAATATCAACACCTTCTTCCACTGCGATATCATGTAAACGTTGATTAGTTGTGGCTGCTTCATTAAAAAGTGCTTGTTCATCATTTGCTTCATCTGCACGGTCAAAAGGAAGTACCACGCTAACTTGCTTTGTCACTTTTAGTAACTCTTTTACAAGTTCTAGCTCTCTCACTGTAAATGCCGTAAAGCCATCAATATAAATCATTGCGTTCTTCATCGTTTCCGAATTTTTCAACTGCTCGGTTAAAATGGGATAATAGCCCTCACTATCCACATAGGTTGTCCCAAGACGGTCTTCTAACGCTTTTAATACAACTTGTAAGTCGTTCGTTTTCGCTTGCAGTGTATTCGGTGCATCAATGGCTTTTAAAGATTCTGATACTTCCGCTAAAACGGTACTATTTACACTGTAACGACTAAATTCACGTAGTAATGTTTCAATTTCTTCTGTAAAGCCACGTTTACCTGCAGCCTGACGGAATAACGAGAAGTCACCTTTTTGTTCTTCTAGTAGTTTTCGAATAAGCATCCGATAGCCGTAGCCATTTACTTCCTCCCGGGCAATCCCCCCGGTTTCCTGTAACACTAGCCATGCTAAACGCTTAAATGTCATAACCTGTGCGCGAATTAACCCGTTCAAGCCGTGTCTATTCGTAAGCTCATACTCCGTCGTATAAGACATTTGGTCTGGCACAATAATGAAAATCGGTTTACCTAATGGATCACTTTTTAACTGCTCCACAATTTCTTTATGGATAAATGCTGATTTTCCGGTTCCTGCACGACCTGATATTACTCGTAGTGACATTTACTTCGCCCCCTCTTTATTAAATCTTGTCATCATCAATGATTTATCTACAAGTCAAATAATCAAAAATATCCTTTCTACCATTTTACATGATAAAAAGGACATTACGTATACTTCTAAAACTATTCATTTTTATTCAATTTCCGTGCGCGCTTCAAGTCTTGTTCGACCCTTGCATTCAAACGCTTCTCCATTAGTTTTCCAAGCCACCACAGTATGACGATTGCTACAGCGGCAATCACCAGGCGTACAGGGCTCGTGAGCAAAGCTTTTAAGTCATAACCAAGTACGCTCATGCCTAAAATCATCACTAATTTACCCGCTAACAGTACGATTAAATAAAACTCCTTGCGCATATGTGATAGTCCAGCCACGATGTTTACAAGTACCGATGGCGTAAATGGGAAACATAGTAATACAAATAATGGACTAATACCATTCATGTCCACCCATTTAATGAGCTTTTGTACCTTCTTGCCACCCGTTAAAAATCGTAGCTTTGGATGCCTACCAAAATGGCGAACGATTAAAAACACTGCATATGATCCAGCTACAGAACCAAGCCACGATAGTAAAAACCCAAGCCATAAACCAAACGCACTTGCATTTGCCACGACGAACACGACCAATGGTAAGAACGGTAAAAATGCCTCCAAGAACGGCAATAACAAGCCGATAAGCGGTCCACCTAGTGTTCGATATTGTGACGCAAGATTTTCTATATTTTCAACAGTAAACCATTCACTCAAGCACCGACACCTCTATTTATATTGCAAAATTAAATGTAAAATCGTTAACGAATCCGATGTATTTTTATATTCATGGTCTTGATGACCCGAGAATACTAGTGTATCCCCTTCAACCAATTGTTCATGCATATCGCCCGCAGAAATTACCGCTTGTCCTTGAATAACGGTTACGGTTTCTTCTACCCCTTCCGTATGCGCCTCACTTCTACTCCACGCCCCAGGCTCCATTTCCACCTTATAAAATTCCCAGCCACGCTCAGGATCATAAGGAATAATTGAATACACACGATATCGTCCCTCATCCTCATCAACATGTGGCGCATCCTTACTACTAAATTTCATAAAATGTGCCGTCGGTGGCTGTAGTAGTGAAGAAAAAGAAATGCGCAAACCCGCAGCTATTTTCCATATTGTCGAAACAGTCGGGTTTGACTCACCTTTTTCAATTTGTGCAAGCTGTGCCTTACTTACACTAGTTAGCCTCGCCACTTCATCTAAACTTAAACTTCGTTGTTGTCTAATTTTTTTTAATTGAAAGGCTAAATTTCGGCTCATTTGCTCCATTTTTATTCACCAATTTCTATTGTTTATTTTAAAAGACATATGTATACTTTAATAAACATATCTGAACTATCAAACTATTCCATCATTAGTATACATGGAATGCTTTTCGAAAGGATGACCTATTTATGACAAGTATGACAGATCTCCGTGATGAAACAACTATCCCATCCGACGATAGCTTTCTACAAGGGGTCAAAGATTGTATCCCTACTTTACTCGGTTATATTAGTATAGGACTTGCATTTGGAGTGGTAGGTTCCGCTTCCGGATTATCGGTTCTTGAAATCGCTCTTTTAACTATACTGGTGTATGCAGGCTCTGCACAATTTATTTTTTGTGCGCTACTTTTAACAAGTAGTCCTGCCTCTGCTATTATTGTAACCATTTTCGTCGTAAATCTCCGCCATTTATTAATGAGTTTAACATTAGCGCCACACTTTACTCGTTATTCGTTGCTCCGAAATGTCGGTTTCGGCACACTTTTAACAGATGAAACATTTGGGGTGGCTGTAACAAAGCAAATGCAGAATGGCAAGCTTTATGGTAAATGGATGGACGGACTCAATATTACAGCTTATTCATTTTGGATTTTATCTTGTGTAGCTGGGGCCTTTTTAGGAAAATGGGTAGCCAATCCTGAAAAATGGGGCTTAGACTTTGCACTCATTGCTATGTTTGTCGCGCTACTCGTTTTACAACTCGGAAGTGTCGGAAAAAGCAAGGTCATGCATTATGTAAAGTTAATCGGTTATATGATTGTCATCATGTACGGCTTATCCTATATTGTACCTTCACACGTAGCAGTCCTTGTTGCGACAGTCATTGTTGCTACTATTGGGGTGGTGACAGATAAATGACCACAACAGCATCTATGGTCTGGCTTATTATTGGTTGTGCGTTAGTGACATGGCTACCACGCATTATCCCATTTATGTTCGTACGGAGTGTCAAGTTACCCGATGTCGTATTGAAATGGCTCAGCTACATTCCTGTGTGTATTCTAAGCGCGCTTGTCATAGAAAATTTATTGGATACAGAAAGTCAAAGTTACGTCACACTCGATTGGCCAGTATTTATTACATTTGTGCCGACATTATTGATTGCCCTTGTGACAAAAAGTTTGTCTATTACAGTTGTTGCTGGCGTCGTTATTATGGCGGGCGTACGTTTCTTCATGTAAAAAGGTGCTTTGCAGTCATTACACTGCAAAGCACCTTTTAGTTTTCTTTTTTATTCATTATCTGACTCGCAAACCAGAAACCAGCAGTCAATGACAGGGCGTCAATAACAAAAATAATAGGTGGCGATGTATATCCCGCATAAACCGAAGCTGCTATAAGCGCGATTGCTAGCACAAGTGCTACAAAACGATTAAAGGTTATACGTGTAAAAAAGATCACTAAAAAGGCTGGTAAAAATAGTGCCAGTATTATTTTCCCAGTTACGTCCATTATAAATCCCTCTGCTCCGCTAATAGTAATCCGATACGATAATGGTCATTACTATAAATAACATGTTGCGTTAAACGAATTTCATTGTTTCGATCAAGCACTTCTAAACGACAATGTGCCGCATTAATTTGTAACGCTTCATACAGCTCACTTTCCGTATAGACAGGCAAACCATTGACCTTTTGAATACATTCGCCCACAAGTAGCCCCATTTTCTCAGCTGGTGAGTCCGGTAATACTGCCGCGATTATTGCACCTTTCGTACTTGGCGCTACAGCATATACATCCGTTTTATCTTGCAATGCATAATAGATAGAAATTACAAGACGAATACAAACCCCTATCGCAAGCGTAATAAAACCAATTATAGGTTCAAAATATGCCGCAAGTCCCCCCACTATAATCAGCTGTCCTAGCCACAAGACGGAGCGACCGATTTTTGGAAGTTGCATAACTGGGACATGCTTTCTCGTTTTTTTTGAAAAGCCAATGACTAAAGGAAATAGCACAAATGCAAATGTCGTTCCTTCTATTGTAAAATGTGGCCAATACGGAAAATATGCAGGTATCGCGCCGCCAGGTATCACAAATAGAATCGGCAATACCCATAGTTTTCTAGTGCGATAAATAATCGCCTGCATGCCCCGTTTTGTTTTTTCTACCCGTGGAGATGTCACAGTCTTTGCTACTCGACGAATAAGCATCCCCTCTGCAATTACACCAAGCCCAGTCAATATTGTAATCGTCACAATCGCTCCGTTCAATAAATCCATGCCTTCGAATGAAATCTTCCACCATGAAAAGGACCAATCATACGTATACATTCCCCAAACAGCAAGTGTGGCAAGCCCCATCGTATAAATCGGGGACAACGCATTGATAAAGAAAAACACAAGAGCCGTAGCAGAAACCACTAACAATACAACTAAAAATGCTTCCGGTACTGTCAATCCACCTATCACGCTAATGATCGATATAATAAGCGCATATAACCAACCATGTTTCCATTGTCCAATGAGCTCTGTCCAGCCCCATACAATACGTCTATTAAAATACTTACGCTCCTGTTTCACACGGCTATATCCTAAAAATATAGCTAATAAAATTGCTATATATACAACTGGATTCAATAAAAAGCGGACAATCGCTGTTACAATCTCTATTAAAATATTACTAGCCATACGAACACCCGCCATTTCTGTTTCAAATACTATGTTTTCATTGTATCAAACGACCACTCGATTGCGTAGTACAAACTAGTAGGAAGCATCATGCTTCTATCATTTTACAATGAGTATTATAACTATTGTTGAAGATTATGCATTAAAAAGCTTATTGCCATTTGGAATTGCACATCATTTTTGCGATCTTCTTTATACGTTTTTAATGTTTCATTTAAGCTATTAAAAAATGCTGTGTCGACATAAATACCCTCTTCTGCTCTTGGTAACTTTTTGTGCTCTCTATAAAGTTTCACAGCGCCTTCTGTCGCTTCATCTAAATAACCATCTAAACGAACGATTTTGTAACCTAGCTTTTTTAAAGCATTTTGCGTATAAGCAACCTCTTCACTCATATCTCCCGTTTTAAATTGCCCTGTTAATGGATGCAATTGAATCGCAAATAATTCATTTTGTTCGATTTCTAAACTTGCTTTAATGCCCTTGCCATGAACCCATTCTCTTTTCGGTGTGAGCCATTTATTTGTCGATAATTTCAGTTCGCCACCATTTGGTAATTCCCAAGATTCCTGCACCGTTCCTTTACCAAAACTCGTCACGCCAACTATCGAAGCACGTCCCCAACCATTTAAAGCTCCAGCCAAAACTTCACTTGCCGATGCACTACCTTCATTTTGTAAAAGGACAATCGGTATCTTATTCATGGTACGTAAATAATTTTCATCAAAGCTTTCAGTACTTGTCTTTAATGGCTCCATAGCGCCTTCACTATTTTGCATATATGCAAAAACCTTACCATTCTCCATCATACTACTCACTAGCGCAGCTACGCTATGTAAATATCCACCCGGATTATCACGTACATCGATTACAAGCCCTTCTATATCTTTACGTAACAATTTGCTTGTTTCTGCGACCCATTCTTCTGCAGTCTTCTCGCCGAATATTGAAATTCCTACATAGCCAATCGCCGTATCTTCTACCATAACAACTTCACTTGACACCGTCTTATTAGAAATTGCCGCTCGCTTCATCGTCATTTTAATATGCTTATCTTCACTAGGTCGGTATACAACAATTGTAAGAGATGTTCCCTTTTCCCCCTGAATTAAATGCATTAACTCGCTCATTGTTTTTCCATCTACTCGCACATCATCAACTTGTACAATTTCGTCAAGTGAACGCATACCCGCTTTTTCCGCTGGTGAAGACCGAACCGGTGACACGACAATGAATTTCCCATTATTCTCTGATAATTCAATACCAATTCCGACTCTTTCTTCTGCCAACATTTGTCGATGCTGTGCAGCTTCTTCCTTCGAATAATAGGTACTATACGGATCTTTAATGGCATCTGCCATTCCTCTTAAAGCACCTTCGACAAGTACATCTTTCTCTGTACTATAGACGGATTGATTTTGAATTAATTCCATTGCATTATTAATTGAATCGACCTGCGTTACGCTTTGTTTGCTTCCCGTTTTACTAAACCACCCAAAGTATAATCCACTACTTATCACCAAACCAATGATAAGTACACCGACAATTGACGTAACTTTGCGCAAGCTTCCCCTCCTTCGTCTCTTTACTGTATGACAAGCTTTTTTCAAAAATACAAAAATAAAGTTGTCTCAACTATTTTGAGACAACTTTATTTTCTGAAGTGACAACTGCATTGATTTAGTCTAGCGTTTTTACATAACTCTCAAGCATATCTAAGTTCATCGGACCTTGAATTGCCTGTTGGATATACCCATTCGAATCAATAAAATAGGTTGTCGGGATTGTTAAGATCTGATAAGCCTGCCCAACTACATTTTTAGTATCGAGTAAAATTGGAAATGTTAATTGATAACTATCTCTAAAAGTCATTACTGTATTTATTTTTGCATCAGCTGATACATCACGTTCCTCAACTGTTAAATTAACTGCCAAGATTTCAACATTGTGTTCTTTTGCATATTGCTCATAATAATTTTGCATATGTGGCATTTCGGCTTTACATGGTGGACACCAAGTAGCCCAAAAATTTAGCACGACTTTTTTTCCACGAAAGTCACTTAATGTTACTTGCTTACCATCCAACGTCGTTAACGTGAAATCAGGCGGCATGTCTCCTTTTTCTAACCCAATCTTTTGGTTTTCTAACTCTTGTCCGAGTAAAGCAGTGTCAATCTCTCGTTCTTTCTCAATTTGCTGTTTCACATATGTACCAATCATCACCGCTACCAGTATTACGATGACAAGTAAACCAATATTTTTTTTCATTTCCTTCCCCCCACTTGTTGAATCATTATATAGCCAAGTACTAAAAGCAACATACTCACACCTACAGCCGTTTGCCATAAGCCTAGTGGTTGAAACAATGCTACTATCACGAAAACCACTGTATAAATCATTAATACGTAGTACCTCACTGCCTTTTTCCATAGTATGAAAATCGTTAGTATACTTAGCACTAGTAATGTCACAACTTCACTTTTTAACGGGTTATCATTTAGTAATACAACGAGCCATTGGTAAAAAGATTGCGTTAAAAGTATTGACCAAATAACCGCTGTTACCCCTTCTTCATCTAGTTGTATCTTTTGTTTTTTCCATAAAAATTGGACGATTACAGCTACCACACCGAAATAGACACCTGGTGTTCCCCCATTAAAATAAATAAGCCCTATTGGTTGCTTAATGATCGTGCTGAAATCCGTCACAATTACGCTAAATTTCCACACAATGATAAACGTAAAAATGGCATCTCCATATAAACCTGCCCATTGTTTTGAAAATTGCATGCGCAAAATAAACCACACAATAATAAATGCCAATAACAATGCAATAGCGGTTGCTGGTAGCGTTAACGCACGTATTGAAAACCATTCAGTATTAATCACACTACAAATCCTCCATCAAGATTGATGGTATTAGCATAGCATACAATCATTTTCATAATGAATATTTTGACTGTTATCGGACATGTTTGCTAATTTATCGCTCGATTCTCGATAATTACCACCCATCTTCTCCAGTTTATCGCCCACATTTCTTAATTTATCGACATCCACCTTACATCCGAAAAAAAAGCTATAAACTAGAAATCTTCTAGTCTATAGCTTTCAAAATATCATTAAAGTGGAATATAACGTAGTGGATTTACACTACCTACTGCTTGTCCTTGCCACGTGCCATTATGCAGTTCAAAGTGTAAGTGAGGACCTGTTGAACGTCCTGTACTACCCATTGTTGCAATTTGTTGGCCTTGTGAAACAACTGAACCTTTACTTACATTGAAACCATTCAAATGTGCATAAACTGTTGTAAAAATCTCGCCATTGATAGAATGTGTCAGTATTACTACATTCCCATAAGAGCTAAGTGGAGCGGCATAAGAAACAACGCCATCCGCAGCAGCCCAAATTGGCGTACCTGTTTTATTCGCTAAGTCGATGCCATAGTGGAACTCTGGACCAGCTCCAATATTACGCCAGCCATAAGGAGAAGTTAGTCGTCCATTTGTTGGCTTAATCCATGTGCCATTTGACTCTGGTGCATTTACTGTTGAAGAAGAGCCATTATTTGCATTATTTGCATTAGCAGCAGCTTCAGCAGCTGCCGCTGCTTTACGTCTTGCTTCTTCTTGACGGGCAAGTTCAACTATACGGTTTTGTTCAGCAACAATTTGCTTTTGTAAATCTTCACTAATTTCAAGTGCCTCTGAGTACTCTTTTTCAAGTAAAACCTTTTCAGACTTAAGCTTTTCTTGCTCTTTTTCTAACTCATCTACTAATTTATTTTTCTCAGCTTTCTGACCATCTAAAGATGATTTCAACTTCTGTAACTCTGCCTTTTTTTCTTCAAGCTTTTGACGTTTATTTTCAAGCGATTGCTTTTGCTCTTCTAGCGATTGCTTATCTTCCTTTTGGTCACGCATAATTTGGCGATCTGCTTCGAGTAAAGCATTTACTGCTGAAAAACGGTCGATGAAATCTACAAAGCTATTAGACCCTAGTAATACATCTAAATAATTAACAGAACCACCTGCTTGAATTGCACGTGCACGCTCTTGTAATAGTTCATCACGTTCTTGAATTTTTCTCTCTAACTCTTCAATAGAAGCCTTTAAAGTTTTAATCTCAGTATTAGCAACATCAATCTCTGCTAAAACAGCTTGAATACTATTATTCGTTTTGTTGATTTCAGCATTTAGTGCTTGAATTTGCTCGACTAAATTTTTTTGTTTTACTTCATTCGAACTAATAGCAGTCTTTTTTTCTTTAATCGAAGAATTCAATTCGTTCTTTTTCGATTCTACTTGTTTCTTTTCATCTTTTAAATCCGATAAATTAGTTGCATACACTGACGGAGTTTGGATAAAAAGGAATAGTGCAACCATAGCTACAAAAAAGTTTGTTGATTTTTGATTCGTACTTTTCACCGAGTAAACTCCCTTCGACTATTTCTTAATATTTTTTTATGATTAAGCTAAATTTTTAAAAACTTACGTACTGACATGAAGCTTCCCCAAACACCGATAAGCACACCGATTAGTAACAGTAGCGCACTTACTTGGTATACAAGTGGTGAGAAGTTAAGCAGTTGGATAAACTCACCCTTTAATCGTGGTGCAACATTTTTATAAATATTGTAGTAAAGGGTTATGACAACAGCAATTGGAATGATTGAACCTAAAATTCCGAGCCACATCCCTTCCAATAAGAACGGGATACGTACGAAGGAATTAGATGCACCTACAAGTTTCATAATTTCAATTTCATCGCGACGTGCAATAATTGTAATACGAATCGTATTCGAAATTAAGAAAATCGCTGTAAATAATAATCCCAAGATAAGCACTAGACCTACATTACGACCAATATTTAACGCTTTAAATAGCTTCTCAACTTTACCTTCGCCATACATAACATCATACGTGAAGTCATATTTATCAATTGTTTTCGCCAAACTTGCTGTTTGTTGTGGCTCTGAAGCTTTCACATACACAACATTACGTAAAGGGTTACTTTGCTCAAATAGTTTAAAATCATCACCGAAATCTTTTACTAAGTCCGATAACTCTTCTTCTCTCGTTGAATAAGTTATATCTTCAACCTCTGGTAATTTTTTTATTTTGGCAAGCAATTCTTTTTCAGCAGCTTCATCAGCCGTTTCATCAATTAACACTTTAATTTCAACATCGTTTTCTAAATCTGATGCAACTTTATTTAAGTTCATCATAATAAGCGCAAAAACACCCACTAATAATAATGTAACTGTCACGGCACTGACTGAGGCAAGCGTCATCCAGCTATTTCGTCCAAGTGATTTAAAACTTTCCCTAAAATGGCGTTTTACTGTATTAACTTTCATAGCCGTAGTCACCTCCGTGCTCATCACGGACAATCATACCGCCTTCGATGGCAATAACGCGTCGACGAATTGTATTCACAATTTCACGGTTATGCGTAGCCATTACAATTGTAGTGCCTCTTGCATTAATTTCTTCAAATAAATTCATAATCTCCCATGACGTCTCGGGATCAAGATTCCCTGTAGGCTCATCTGCAATGACCACTTTTGGTACATTCACAATTGAACGTGCAATGGAGATACGTTGTTGTTCGCCACCTGAAAGTTCATTCGGGAACATACGAGCCTTGTGTTTTAACCCAACAAGCTCTAAAACTTCCATCACGCGTCGACGGATTTCCTTTGGTTCTTCTTCAATTACTTCTAAGGCAAATGCTACATTTTCATATACATTCAAACGCGGCAATAATTTAAAGTCTTGGAAAACAATGCCGAGTTGTCGGCGTAAAAAAGGTACTTTTTTATTTTTTAATGTCGCTAAATCAATACCGTTTACGATGATTTCACCTGATGTCGCTTTTTCCTCACGGTACATCAGTTTGATAAATGTCGATTTACCTGCGCCACTTGGTCCCACAACATAAACAAATTCACCTTGTTTTATACTGACGGAAATGCCATTTGTCGCAACGACTCCATTTGGATATTTCTTTGTCACATTCTTCATTTCTATCATATTTTAAAACCACCTAAATTTCTTAAACGTATTATATATTTCACCTTACTATTATAACACTCAATCTATGTTTTTTTATTACAGTTTCATTTCATTCTATGGCAGTTATTGCTATTTAGTACCTTCATCCTCAATAAATATACAATCCTGTGCTAAAAAACGACAAACAGAATTAATATAAATTAAGGTATATAAATAAAAAGAAGCAGATTTTTGCTCCGAATGGCCTAGAATAGCTATTTTTTTGATATACACGTAAAAGTCCGCGTAGACTCCCGCGGGAACATTATTTGCGAAGAAAACGTGAGTGGTAGGAGTACGTACAGCAACAAAGTACGTGTGGCGAGGGGGGTAACTTACGCTGTACCAGCGGAACTTGAAGCGGATTTTTACCATAAAGGAAGCCAGTTGTTCCACTTAAAAAGACTTTTTGGACAACCTCTTTTTCGTGCTGAAGCGAAACAACCATAAGAAAAAAAGCATTCAAGCTACATAACTTGAATGCTTATATCTAATTTATACTTGCTGCTCTTCTGTTGTCGTATAACGAACTAAAACCGTACCCGTCTTCGATTCACCTTCGATAAACAAGCGGTTCGCACCTTCTACTTCTTTATCAAAACGTACTATTTTCGATAAAAACTGATCTTGTGCTTCAATTTTCGATACATCTTGAATACCAACATCTACTTTACCAAAATTCGTCACAACTTTTCCGCTAAGTGACATTGTACGTGGAACATATAATTCAACTGTACCGGCAACAGTTTGTGCTTTAATTTTAGATGAATTACTCGAACAAGTTGTTACGACAACATGTCCATTCACTGATTTAGCCTCAACTTCATCAAGTGCACCATCCAAATATACACGTCCATTTAATGTTTCGGCTTCTAGATCTTTACCTCTTACACCAGTCAATTCAATTGAACCATTAGATGAATCAACTTCGGCTTTATTAAATGTAAGTGTTGATCCTTTAATAGCACCATTTAATGTTTTTAATTTCAATTGTTCAATCACTGTGTCACGTAATGTAACACCACCGTTCATCAGACGAACTGATAACTTTTCAAGCTCTTTCTCTGGTACTAACATCTTCACATTCACTTGCACTAGTTTTAAATTACTTAAAATACGCAGTGTACCTTCTTCATTTTTCACAACAAATTGATTTAAGAAGTTTGAACGAGTTTCCTCTTCACTGTCATTGATCACAGGAGCTTTCACCTTACACATTACTTGAATATTATCACTCTCGCTTGGCTCGAGCGAAAAACTTCCATACGGTAAATCCACTATAATATTTTTCACATCAGAAGCGACTAGTTCCTCCGTATGAGCAAATTCCAATCTATCACCAAATGGTGTGGATACATCAAATTCTTTTACTTTTCTCACAGCAGTATTCATCATATCCATAAAAATCGAACCGATTTGTGATAAGTCTTTACGGAAATCATGCATTTCTTCTTGGAAGTATTTCATATGGTCGGCATCACTTTTCTTATGCTGTTCCTCTTTTTTCGCTTCTTCAAAGAAAGAATCTTCTTTCGGTGTCTTATCCATAACACTTTGAGTGGTATTGCTAGGTTTCTCTAATGCTTCTAATAATGTAATCGCCTCTTGCGCTGAAATTATCCCTTTTTCCACCAGCTCTAAAATTCTTTGACGTTCATTTTGCATAAATCAAAATCCTCCCTCAGTTCGTTATACTATTATTACGCTTCGCACTATAAAAAGTTTCACTATTCAAAAAGAAAATGTCCGTATTATGCATATCACTGCACAATACGGACACTAATTCCTTTATTTCGAAGCTTGTTCTAAAACAGCATCCATACGCTTACGGTCACGGTCTAAAATTGGTTTTAAGTATTTCCCTGTATATGAGCCTTCTACTTCTGCTACTTCCTCAGGTGTACCTTTCGCAATAATCGTGCCGCCTTTGTCGCCACCTTCTGGCCCAAGATCAATAATATAATCTGCTGTTTTAATCACATCTAAATTATGCTCAATGACTAACACTGAATCACCATTTTCAACAAGACGTTGCAATACAACCAGTAATCGCGCAATATCATCTGCATGTAACCCTGTTGTCGGTTCGTCTAAAATATAAAACGATTTACCAGTTGAACGACGATGCAATTCAGATGCTAGCTTTACTCGTTGCGCTTCACCGCCTGATAACGTAGTTGCAGGTTGGCCTAATTTCATATATCCTAACCCAACATCAACAATGGTCTGTAATTTCCGTTGGATTTTCGGAATATTTTCGAAGAACACAACAGCGTTTTCAATCGTCATATCTAAAATATCTGCAATGCTTTTATCTTTATATTTCACTTCCAGTGTTTCACGGTTGTAACGTTTGCCGTGACATACTTCACAAGGTACATACACATCTGGTAAGAAATGCATTTCGATTTTAATAATACCGTCCCCACGACAAGCCTCGCAGCGTCCACCTTTCACGTTGAAACTAAAGCGACCTTTTTTATAACCACGCACTTTTGCTTCGTTCGTCGTTGCAAAGACATCACGCACATCATCAAATACACCTGTATATGTCGCAGGATTCGAACGTGGTGTACGGCCGATTGGGGATTGGTCAATATCAATCACCTTCTCTAATGCCTCAATACCAGTTACCTCTTTATGCACGCCAGGCTTCACTTTAGAACGATTCAACTTTTGTGCCAACGTTTTATATAATATTTCATTGATCAAAGTAGACTTTCCTGAGCCTGATACTCCCGTAACAGCAACGAATAATCCTAATGGTATATCAACTTTAACGTTTTGTAGGTTATTCTCTGTTGCCCCTTTAATAGACAACATCCGACCATCTGGCTTACGGCGTTCAATAGGTAAAGGAATAAACTTTTTACCGCTTAAATACTGCCCAGTTAAAGATGCTGGGTTTTCCATCACTTCTTGCGGCGTCCCAGCAGCTACAATTTCACCGCCATGCACACCTGCACCAGGTCCTACATCAATTAAATAATCTGCCGCTAACATTGTATCTTCATCATGTTCAACCACAATTAACGTATTACCGATATCACGCATATTTTGTAGCGTGCTAATTAAACGGTCATTATCACGTTGATGTAGCCCAATCGATGGCTCGTCCAGAATATAGAGTACGCCTGTTAGACGGGAGCCAATTTGTGTTGCAAGACGAATACGTTGTGCTTCCCCGCCTGAAAGCGTTCCTGCTGCACGACTAAGCGTCAGGTAATCTAAACCAACATTCACTAAGAAACCAAGTCGCTCCTCAATTTCACGCAAGACAAGGCGCGCAATTTTCATATCTTTTTCAGATAACGATAATTCTTTAAAAAAGAAATCAGCATCTTGAATCGAATACTGTGTTACTTCCCCAATATGTTTATCAGCAATTTTCACTGCCAACGTTTCCGGTTTTAAGCGATAGCCTTTACATGAAGGGCATGCTTGCTGTGCCATATATTTTTCCATTTGCTCACGCACATAATCTGATGTTGTCTCTTTAAAACGTCGCTCAACATTATGTACGACACCTTCAAACTCAATCATTTGGTCACGAACATTGCCAAATTCATTTTCATAATGAAAATGAATTTTATCTTTTCCAGAACCAAATAAAATTTTATCCATCTTTTCTTTTGGTAGATCTTTTACTGGTACATCCATTGGAATTTCATAGTGATCGCAAACTGCCTTTAATAACTGCGGATAATATTGCGAGCTTGTCGGTTCCCACGGCGCAATGGCATGCTCTAATAGCGAACGGTCCCAATCAGGAACAACAAGTTCCAAATCTACCTCTTGCGTAGTGCCTAAACCATCACAACTCGTACATGCACCAAACGGACTATTGAATGAAAACATACGAGGCTCTAACTCTCCAATTGAAAAGCCGCACAGTGGACAAGCATGATGTTCACTAAATAATAATTCCTCATGCTCCATCACATCGACCAATACACGCCCTTCTGCCAAACGAAGAGCTGTTTCTAATGAATCACTTAAGCGCGCTGCAATACCTTCCTTTACCACTACTCGGTCTACAACGACTTCAATTGAATGCTTTTTATTTTTATCAAGATCTATTGCATCATCTAAATCACGTAATTCTCCATCGATACGCACACGAACGAAGCCTTGTTTTTTCAAATCTTCCAGTAACTTCACATGCGTTCCCTTGCGACCAGCAATCATCGGTGCGAGTAATTGCATTTTTGTTCGTTCTGGGTATGTCACTAGACGGTCCACCATTTGTTCAATTGTTTGCGAAGTAATTTCTATCCCATGATTTGGACAAATGGGCTTACCAATACGTGCATACAATAAACGTAAATAATCATATATTTCTGTTACTGTGCCGACTGTCGAACGCGGGTTACGACTCGTCGTTTTTTGGTCAATCGAAATGGCTGGTGATAGCCCTTCAATCGCATCTACATCAGGTTTGTCCATTTGCCCAAGAAATTGACGCGCATAAGCAGACAGCGACTCAACATAACGACGCTGCCCCTCCGCATAAATCGTATCAAATGCAAGTGAAGATTTTCCCGAACCGGATAAGCCCGTTAAAACAACGAGCTTATCACGTGGAATTGTGACATCGATATTTTTTAAATTATGTGCACGTGCACCTTGCACAACGATTTCTGTATTTTTCACAAAATCACCCTTCTGCCTTCAATTCAAAGATAGTATCGCGAAGTTCAGCTGCACGTTCAAAGTCAAGTGCCTTCGCTGCTTCCTTCATTTCTATTTCAAGAGAAGCAAGTAATTTCTCCTTCTCTGCCTTTGTTAATTTCTTACCTTTTGTCGCTTTTGTCACGTAAGATTCATCTTCCTCCGCCACTTGTGTAGCACGAATAATATCTGGAATCTTCTTGACAATTGTTGTAGGCGTAATACCATGTTCCTCGTTATATGCCATTTGCAACATACGACGACGCTTCGTTTCATCAATCGCTTTTTTCATCGAATCAGTCATCTTATCAGCGTACATAATGACACGCCCATTCGAATTACGCGCTGCTCGTCCAATCGTTTGAATCAGTGAACGTTCAGAACGCAGGAACCCTTCCTTATCCGCATCTAAAATCGCCACCAGTGACACTTCTGGAATATCAAGCCCTTCTCGCAATAAATTGATACCAATTAACACATCATACGTACCTTTACGAAGCTCTCGAATAATCTCAATACGTTCCAATGTTTTAATCTCTGAATGTAAGTATTCCACTTTTAAGCCCATTTCCTTCAAGTATGCACTTAAATCTTCTGACATTTTTTTCGTTAATGTCGTTACAAGTACACGCTCATTACGTGTAATACGCTCTTGAATCTCATCAATTAAATCATCAATTTGACCTTCAATTGGACGTACATCAATAATCGGATCTAGTAAACCTGTTGGACGAATAATTTGCTCGACCATTTCAGGTGTATGCTCTAGTTCATATGGACCTGGCGTCGCTGACACGTATATCGCCTGATGGATACGTTTTTCATATTCCTCAAAACGCAATGGTCGGTTATCCAGTGCTGATGGCAAACGGAAGCCATGCTCCACAAGGACACCTTTACGCGCCTGGTCACCATTGTACATACCTCGTACTTGTGGCAGCGTTACATGACTTTCATCCACTACAAGTAAAAAATCATCAGGGAAATAATCGAATAATGTATAGGGAGTGGCACCTGCTTCACGCAATGTTAAATGCCGTGAATAGTTTTCAATCCCTGAACAAAAGCCCATCTCTCGCATCATTTCTAAATCATAGCGTGTGCGTTGCTCTAAGCGTTGTGCCTCTAATAACTTATCTTCCGAACGTAGTAAAGCAAGTCGTTCTTCTAATTCTTTTTCAATATTTTCAATAGCTTTTAGCATTTTCTCTTCGCGGGTAACGAAGTGAGATGCTGGGAAGATTGCTACGTGATCACGTTCTGCTAAAATCTCACCTGTTAACGCATTAACCTCACGAATGCGATCGACCTCATCACCGAAAAACTCAATGCGAATACAGTGTTCATCACGTGAAGCTGGGAATATTTCTACAACATCTCCTCGAACACGAAATGTCCCTCGGGTGAAATTCACATCATTTCGCTCGTACTGTACATCCACTAGTTTTCGTAGTAATTGATTACGCTCAATTTCCATGCCCGTACGAATCGATACGACCATTTCTCGATATTCCTCTGGCGAACCTAAACCATAAATACAAGAAACAGAAGCAATAACAATTACATCCTCACGCTCAAAAAGGGCGGATGTTGCAGAGTGGCGCAGTTTATCAATTTCATCATTGATACTCGAATCCTTTTCGATATACGTATCTGTTTGCGGTACGTAAGCTTCTGGTTGGAAGTAATCATAGTAACTAACAAAATATTCAACTGCATTATTCGGGAAAAACTCTTTAAACTCGCTATATAGTTGACCCGCAAGTGTTTTGTTATGTGCCATGATCAGTGTTGGCTTTTTCACCTGCTGAATTACATTTGATATCGTAAAAGTTTTACCAGTACCTGTCGCACCAAGTAAAGTTTGATGACGTTTTCCAGCGTTAACACCCGCAACAAGTTCTGCAATTGCTTTAGGCTGATCACCATTAGGCTGATACGATGATTGTAAATCAAATTGCTCCACCTTTTCCCATCCTTTCCGGTTAACTCATACATTTATTCTAGCATAGCAGTATTAAAATATCGAACATTTAACGAACGTACGTTTCGATTGATTGAAAGAATAATTATCCCTTCGCCATTTCAGATCACTTCTACGACAAACTAAGTCTTTCCTCAACATATCCAATATAAAGAAAAAACCCGCTCTCCTATTCCAGAAGAGCGGGTTTGTCATATTATTCACTCGCAACTTGGTGTAACATCTCAAGTTCGCTTGCATAAAGATGAAAAGCGTGTTCATCCCTTTCGTCGAGTGCCTTATCTATCAGAACAGTCAGTTGTTCTTCGCGATACGTACGCTGGATACGATTTAAAAATAAATCTAAATAAATCTCGTTCAATAATTTTTCTGCCTCATTAACCTTTTTCGACTGACTGACAGCTCTCAAAAAATCTGTGTACGAATAATATTTATCCAACGATCTCACCTCGATCCTTTCTTAAATTATAAGAAAATTGAAATAAAAATGCAATGTACAATTAACCGAAAACATACCATTTATCGAATTTTCTGAACATATTAGCCGAATAACCCTACATTATTTGATGAATTTTCTTAGTAAATTCGCTAAATAAGCCATTACCTAATTTTACATTTTAGCATTATCCTTAGTATTACATTCAGAAATAAGGAGGAAACGCTATGTCAAACAAATATGTTAATGCTTATCTCATGTCATTTAATACGTATTTATTGCAGCCAGTTAAACACGAATCAAAAATTTTCACATGTGTTATCGATAAGCACAATGAATTAATTGTGACACGAAAGCCTATGCATGTTATTCGAAAATCCTGCCTTTCTCTCGGTACAACTTATGAAGCAGCTAAAAATTCAGCAAAAAGATTCTTTGGCAACCAACACAAATTACCAATTGTCGTTGCTTACGATTTCGGACTCCCTTGTATATTTCTACCAACCTATTCACCAAACTCTGAACATAATATTTGGATTGGACTACATGCTATTAAAAATATCACACCTAGTGAATCTGGTAGTCTGCTAACATTAATTAATGGTGTACGAATCGAACTTCCTGTCAAATATGCATCTATCAGTAAGCAATTTGTCAACGCTTCGATGCTCTATAAACACTATGTAGAAGAACGAGAAAAGTTAACGCACCACTCTCCATTTCAAAAATTTAAGTAAACAAAAGCCTCAGGAATTCATTTACTCCTGAGGCTAATCTATTATCCAATACGTGAACGTAAGTAAGCATTGATGAATGGATCAACGTCGCCATCCATTACTGCACTAACATTCCCTGTCTCTTCATTTGTACGATGATCTTTTACCATTGAGTAAGGGTGGAAGACGTAAGAACGAATTTGTGAACCCCAACCAATTTCTTTTTGCTCACCACGAATTTCATCGAGCTGTGCTTGTTGTTTATCTATTTCTAATTGATATAATTTACCCTTTAACATCGTCATCGCTTTTTCACGGTTTTTAATTTGTGAACGTTCTGCCTGACACTGCACTACTGTCCCTGTTGGAATATGCGTAATACGAACAGCCGAATCCGTCGTATTAATATGCTGACCACCAGCTCCAGTTGCACGGTACGTATCAATTTTTAAATCCTCTGTACGAATATCTACTTCGATATTATCATCAAATTCTGGCATAACATCACAAGACACGAACGACGTATGACGACGACCTGAAGAATCGAAAGGTGATATACGTACTAAACGGTGTACACCCTTTTCAGCTTGCAAATAACCGTATGCATTATGACCTTTAATCGATAATGTAACTGACTTAATGCCCGCTTCATCGCCTGGAAGATAATCCACAGTCTCTACTTTAAAACCGCGTTTTTCAGCCCAACGAGTATACATACGTAATAGCATCGAACCCCAGTCCTGTGACTCAGTACCACCCGCACCTGGGTGTAACTCTAAAATCGCATTGTTTTGGTCATAAGGACCACTTAGTAGTAGTTGTAACTCAAAATCAGCGATTTTTTGTTTAAATTCTACTAACTCATTCCCAAGCTCTTCTTGCAAATCTTCATCTGGCTCTTCACGTAATAACTCCAATGTCATATCTAAATTTTCATGCGTATCCACTAACTCTTTATACTCATTCACGATTGCCTTTAAGCCATTACCTTCATTGATTACCACTTGTGCTCCTTGTTGATCATCCCAAAAGCCTGGCTCTAGCATCATTTCATCTAATTCTTGAATACGTGCCTCTTTGTTTTCTAAGTCAAAGAGACCCCCTGAAGTCCACCAATTTCTTGGCTGTAGTGTCTAACGCATTACGTACATCTGATAATTCAATCATGTATAAATCCCCCGAACATATTTAATGGATTTCTTAAAAATATAACCCGTATCACTTTATTATATCTTTTTTATTATAGAAAACATACTTTTTTCAATTACACTATTTTTTGCAAATATAAAAGTTCATGCACGATTTAATTTTTCTAATCCTTCAAATGATTATCGAGCTCTACAGCAAAGTCTGTACTTGACGACACATTCCACTACAGGCGGACGCTTTCCTGGGGGCCAACCTTGAGCCTCTACGTCGCTTACACTCCTGCGGGTCTCAAGCTGTTCGCTAATCCCCAAGGAGTCGCCGCCTTCCGTTTCATGTGCCAACATTTTGTAGTTTTCTTTTGAGTCAAGTACATATTCAGACAAAGAACCGATTATCAGATTACTTTTTAGTTTTATCGGTCAAACTTTTAAATTTATCGTAGGAGTTCCTTAATTTATCGCCCAACTTTACAAAAATATCGACATCAACCTTACAACTTCTTTATCATCAAAAACAGACTGCTCCAACATAACGTTGAAACAATCTGCTAGAATCAATTAAGACATTTATTGAGCTGTACCGTGACAGTTTTTGAATTTCTTACCGCTACCACATGGACATAAGTCATTTCGACCAATATTCTCAGCCTTACGAACTGGTTGCTTTTTAGGTGCAGGTGCGCCATCCTCTTTAGGATTCACAGCCTGTCCTTTTGCAACTTCTTCACGTTCTAGGTTGCTGTGGATTTCTGCTTTCATTGCATATTTCGCAACGTCTTCACGGATAGATGCCACCATATCTTCGAACATCGCAAAACCTTCTTGTTGATATTCACGAAGCGGATCATTTTGACCGTAGGCACGAAGGTGAATACCTTGACGTAATTGATCCATTGCATCGATATGGTCAATCCATTTCGTATCGATTGAGCGAAGTAAAATAACTTTTTCGAACTCACGCATACGTTCTGGTGTCAATTGCTCTTCTTTTTCATCATAACGTCTAGTGACAGCATCTGAAATCACCTTCGTAATTTCCTCTACCGACTTACCTTGTAAATCAGCTGTCTTCACAACGCCCTCATCTAGTAGGTTTGCAGCGACATAATCTTCAATTGCTTTGAGATTCCACTCGCTTTGCTCACCTTGTGTGTAAAGAGCAACAACATTATCAATTGACTGTGCAATCATCGACTCAACAAGCACACGCATATTTTCCGTTTCAATCACTTCATAACGCTCTTTGTATATGA
This sequence comes from Lysinibacillus sp. NPDC096418, assembly GCF_044762775.1. Lineage (NCBI taxonomy): Bacteria > Bacillati > Bacillota > Bacilli > Caryophanales > Bacillaceae > Lysinibacillus > Lysinibacillus sp. NPDC096418. Next base: position 93,388 of record NZ_JBIWEY010000003.1, on the reverse strand, counting down.
TTTCACGTTGTTGACGTAATACATCGTCATATTGTAATAATCGTTTACGTGCATCGAAGTTATTCCCCTCAACTCGTTTTTGAGCTGATTCTACAGCTTTCGATACAACTTTCGATTGAAGTGGCTGTGAATCGTCCATACCAAGCTTCATCATCATTGACTTCATATTATCCGAACCAAAGCGACGCATTAATTCATCTTCAAGAGATAAATAGAACTGCGTTACCCCTGGGTTCCCTTGTCGACCAGAACGACCACGTAACTGATTATCGATACGGCGAGATTCATGACGCTCTGTACCAATAACCGCTAGACCGCCGATTTCTAATACACCTTCACCTGGTTTAATATCGGTACCACGACCAGCCATGTTTGTGGCAATCGTTACCGCTCCTTTTTCACCAGCATTTGCGATAATTTCAGCCTCACGCTCATGGTTTTTCGCATTTAATACGTTATGTGGGATTTTATGTTTATTTAATAAATTCGAAATAATTTCCGACGTCTCAATCGCAACTGTACCCACAAGTACTGGTTGTCCTGTCCTATGACGCTCTGCGATATCTGCAGCCACCGCTTTATATTTCCCTTCCATTGAAGCGAAAATTAAATCCGGACGGTCATCACGTGCAATCGGCTTATTCGTCGGAATCGCAATAACATTCATATTGTAAATATTGCGGAACTCTTCTTCCTCAGTTTTCGCTGTACCTGTCATACCGGCAAGCTTTTCATACATACGGAAGTAGTTTTGGAACGTAATCGTAGCCATTGTCATCGATTCGTTTTGAATCTCAACGCCTTCTTTAGCCTCAATAGCTTGGTGAAGACCATCAGAATAACGGCGTCCTTTCATTAAACGTCCAGTGAACCCATCTACAATCACGATTTCGCCGTCTTGTACAACATAATCGACATCGTTATGCATACTGACATGCGCCTTTAAAGACTGATTAATCGCATGGTTTAAACGTACATGTGTCAAATCAAATAAGTTATCAATCCCGAATGCTTTTTCAGCTTTTTCGACACCGTTATCTGTTAATGTAACACCCTTTGTCGATTCTTCATACGTATAGTCCGTTTCAGCACTTAGCATACGCACAAATGCATTTGACTGCTTGTACAGCTGTGCTGATTTTCCAGCCTGACCCGAAATAATTAACGGCGTACGCGCCTCATCGATTAAGATTGAGTCCACCTCATCGATTACGGCATAGTGCAAAGGACGTTGTACACGTTCTTCTTTATACAGCACCATATTATCACGTAAGTAGTCAAACCCTAATTCATTGTTTGTACTGTACGTAATATCCGCATCATAGGCAACTCTTTTTTCTTCTTTCGATAGGCTGTTTAAGTTTAATCCTACTGTTAACCCTAAGAAATTATAAAGTTGCCCCATTTCCTCAGCGTCACGTCCAGCAAGGTATTCATTGACTGTAACAACGTGTACACCCTTACCAGTAATCGCGTTTAAATAAACCGCCATTGTAGACGTTAGCGTTTTACCTTCACCCGTTTTCATCTCTGAAATATTACCTTCATCTAATGAAGCGGCACCCATAATTTGCACACGGAATGGATACATCTCAAGCACACGTCTTGATGCTTCTCGGCTGACCGCAAATGCTTCTGGTCTAATGGAATCTAATTTTTCGCCATCTGCATAGCGCTTTTTAAATTCTTCTGTTTTTGCTTGTAATTGCTCATCTGAAAGCTGTTCCATCTGTGAAGCAAGCGCTTCTACCTGGTCAGCGATTTTTTCTAATCGTTTTAACTCACGTTTGTTGAAATCGAATAATTTATTTAATAGGTTTGCCATGAATTTTTTTCACTTCCTATATAGTCTCAACTTCCATTTTACCATTGTCTAACAACTTCATGCAAACTGTCCCCTCTAATAAAAAAACTCCCGCATTGGCGGGAGCTATATATGCATATTAAGTTGTTTCAATTAATCCGTATTTTCCATCGCTTCGTTTGTAAACGATGTTCGTACCATTTGAATCGGCATCAGTGAAGATGTAGAAGTCATGTCCTAACATATTCATTTGTAGAACAGCTTCTTCCTGATCCATTGGTTTTAAATCAAATTGCTTGGTACGCACAATTGCGTATTCTTCTTCTTCTGTAGCTGTATCTCCCGCAGCCTGTGTTGTCGCAAAATATTGACCTACGCCTTCACGCTCACGGAATTTACGATTTACTTTTGTTTTATGTTTACGAATTTGACGTTCTAATTTATCGACTATTAAGTCCACTGCAGCGTACATATCATTATGACGTTCTTCTGCACGAAGCGTCAAATTTTTCATCGGAATAGTTACTTCTACTTTTGTTTGTTTATCATTATAAATTCTTAAATTTACATTGGCATTTGCGTTAACGTCTTCATTAAAATAACGCTCTACTTTTTCGATTTTGTTCTCTACATATTCTCGAATTGCTGGAGTTACCTCAATGTTTTCACCGCGAATGTTAAAGTTTAGCATGTAAACTCCTCCTTCTATAACTACCTATACTATATATTTCAACACTAATGTGCGAAATCCTTCTAGCAAAACAAACTTTTTTTAAATTTATGCATTACTTTTCAGACTTTTTTCCGCCATAATTTCCTTTTTCCGACGAAGTTTTAATTCCTCGACAATTAAATCTTCAAGTGGCTCTTGATTATTGAAGAAAACACCATATTGCTTCCCTTTCATATAAGGGCGGCTCCACATGACTTCCCCATACGCCACAATTGTTTGTGAATCAATAACAAATCGCACTTCCAACTGAGGGCATATCGCCTTGCCAGCATTAAGATCCACAGTTGAGTACATTTTTACTCCTCTAGGGCTAATATCCAGTATTTCGCCAATTGCAGCTTCAGTTTCATCTGCATTCCCATTCTCAACAATTGTAAATGTTGTTTGTAGCGGTTCTTCAAATTTATAGCGAAACCCTTCTGATCGTTTGAAAAACATAAACTACACCCCCGTATTCATTCCCTTTTTCCTTACTTATATACTATTATCCATAAAAAGAAAATCATACACGAGAGCAGGAAGTAACAGTTTTTATGAACATTTTGTGCTTAATTTATGCAAATTTGTGAAACAATATTAAGCCTTTATGTTCTAATCTCAGATTACCTTCCAACCATAATAATACCCAATCACTTTTTAAAATAAAAAAGTAAAAATACCTATTTTACAATACCTCTACATAGGTATTTACAACTAAATTCTATAAAAGAAAATCATCTTGTTAATAACAAGATGATTTGTCTAAAATACGATTTTATACGTGTACTTGATTTCCGCTACCATACTGTTGCTGGCGATTAATGCGAAGAACTTCCTTCCATGTATCGCGAAATTCTGTCACTAAACCCTCAATTTCCTCGATGATCTCAATATCGTTTTGAATATTTGCCTCTACAAGTCGATGGTTCATATATTCATATAAAGGTAACATTTGTTTAGAAATCTCAATATCCATATTTAATGTCGACATAAGCTCAGCAATAATCGCTTGTGATTTCTGGAGATTTACGTTCTTTTCTTGTACATTTTTATCTTGAATAGCTACTTTCGCTTTATTTAAAAACTTCAGACAACCATTATAAAGCATGAGTGTTAGTTCCCCAGGTGAAGCTGTTGTTACACTATTTTGTTTATACGCATTGTAAGCGGATGTTTGTGCTGTCAATACAAGACACTCCCTTTTAAGGATTACTTATTAACTACTAGTTTAATTGATTTTACTCACAAAGGCGAATAAATAAATACAAATTATTTCTTTTTATCGTAATACATTCCATCCATTACACGAACACTCGAATACGGATTAGAATATTGTTCTTCATTTTTCTTCGTTTTTTGCAAATTTGCCATATCTTTCTTCACCATGTTCATGACAGAAGATAGTCGCTCCTTAATCCCATTATCTAAATCTAATAAGGTGCAATGAACCCGATTCTGAGCGTCAAAGGTAAAACCTTCTTGTTGCAAATTCTCAACAAAAATCCCTCGCTTGTCTAACATGCCATTAATAGTTTCAATGAATTCATCACGATCTTCACTTTTAGGAATTTCACCTAAAGTTTTATAAAGGTTGGCCGAAATCTGCAATAGTTGATCTGTTAGTTGCATAGAATTCTCCTAATCTTACCTATTGTTGCATAAACATACTTGATTGCGAATTTGCTTTATTAATCGCTTGCTCCATAGCAGTGAACTGCTTCCAGTAGCGAGCTTCAATATTTTTTAATTTTGCTTGTAACTTTGTAATGCGGTCATCCGTCTCATTAATTTTCAAGCCCAGACCAAATGTATTATTGACTGCACCATCTTTACCCGCTTTTTTCTCAATATTTTTAGTCAAATCTTTCATTGCATCACGTAAGCGCCATGCAATACCGCGAGTATCCTCTGTTACAACGTTACCATTTCCGTCTGTTGTCTTTTTCACTTCACCACTTTGTGCAAATAGTTGATGGACTTGATCTGGGTCTTTTGCTAATGCTGCTTCAAGCTTTGTATCATCAATAACAAGCTGGCCGCTTTTTGTCATATCATTGGTTGTAGTAATACCTATTTCAGCCAATGAATCCATTAGTTTGTCGCCAAGACCTCCCACAGAACCCATAAAGCTTAAGCGCATATTTGCCATACCCTCACGAATTTGTGAATCGCTACGTAATAAGCCACTTTTTGCTTTTTCATCCCAAATTTTTTGCTCGTATTCAGACATGTCTTCACGCTGTTCTTTTGTTAATGGTGCATAGTCACGGTATTTGGTTTCTTTTAACTGCTTATTAAAGTCTTCAATCATTTCGTTGTATTTTGCAACGAACTCTTTAATTTGCTCCATTGCTGCCTTTGTGTCAGAAGAAGCTTTCATTGTAACTGGCGCTACAGTCCCCGTACTTGGATTGCTATTTGCTACTTCCTCCGCATTTTTCACCGCCTGCTTTGCGTCGCTTACACGTATTTCCCCAGCCTTAAATGCATTCTCTGTCGCTTCATAAGCTGCTTTTTCGGTTACATATGTTACTTGTGCATTCGCAACATCACGAAAACTTTCAAGCTTAGCTCCATTATCCGCCATCAATTTAAGTTGTTTAGCATCAACTGACTGTAACGTCTTTTTTAACGGTGATGTATCTGGCATATCATTAACAGCTTTTGTAATCTCTGCTTCTGATTTACCTTCCATGCCTTTTAAAAACACTACAGCATCATCATTCGCAAGTAGTTCTTTATCCAATGTTTTATAAAGACGCTCATCCGCATCGACAACTGCACGGTCACGTAATTTTTCAATATCATTTGGATTATCTTTAAGTCGAGCTAAATCAGCTTCCTTAAAATTTTTAAATCGTGTATCCGCTTTTAATTCCTCAAGGGTTTTTGTTTTAATCGTTGTGATATCATCATTTGTTAATTTAGCAAGCTCATCTTTTGCACCAAAGTCATTATAGATGCCTTGCTGAAAATCTGTTAAATCCGGTTTTTTAAAACGTGTTTGATACGCTGTATCGTATGCTGTTTTGAATGGGCTTTCTGTCCCACCAGCGAAGTAATGATTTTTAGCAGCATCATAAGCTGCCTGTAAACCCACTTGTGCCGCTTCTGCATTCGTGAGCTCTTTCTTAGCTGCTTCTAGTTGCTTTATCGCTATGTTCCCTGCATTAAATGTCTCTTTTAAAGTTAGTTCATACCCTGAAATTGTAAATGTATTTGAAGAGCGCTCTGTTTGAATACCATTTACCTCAAACATCGCATTTTTACCATCAGATGCCAATTTTCCACTTGCATACTTTGGATCATCAAAGCCCAGCTTACCAAATACATCCATACCTCCTGTTACAAGGATTTCACCTTGGCCACTTTTTTCGCTCCCCGTATTTTTAGCTGAAACCGATAACTTACCACCTTCAAAAATAGCTGTAACTCCTGCACCACTATTGTTGATTTCTTTCACTAAATCGTTAACTGTCATATCACCAGAAAAAGAAATTTCTGTCGGATTCTCAGCTAATCGACCATCTGGACCAATCGCCCTAATAGAAATTGACGACGAGCCTACCTGAAGCTCACTTAACTTTGAATTCCCCGTAAATTCGGTCTGTCTACCCACTGACTGAGCAGCTGATGCTAATTGAGATACACCGCCAATAGAAATGTTACCAGACGCACCTGGTGTCCCTTTGACTGAAACTAATTGCTCATTGGATGATGTGGCTGACTTTTGATTCATCTTACCTGACAAAATCATTTTATCGAATAAAAAAGTATCAAAAGTTTTTAACTTTGAATTCACACTACGATATGCATCACGCTGCCATTCAAACGTTTGCTTTTTTTGGAACGTTCTATCTAAAGGCATACGTTCTGCCTTCATTAACTTTTCTACTAAAGCATCAATATCCATACCTGACGCTAAACCGCCAATTCTCATTACCATATCAGTTTCCTCCTTGTTTTAAACCATTTTATATTTTTTCATCAACAATCATACCGAGCATTTTTTGCATTTCATAAAAGGCATCTAAAAGCTTTCTCGGTGGGATTTCTTTCACGACTTCCTCTGTGTCACGATTTACTACCGTTACATAATAGCGTTCTAAGCCTTCATGATACATAAATTTCGAAGCACTATGATTCACTTCTAGCATTTCGTTCATCTTATTGACTGCCTCTTGAACTTTTTCCTTTGTTTCTTCGCTATTATCAGCCGGTTGTGTTTGCATTGTTGCTGTTGCATCTATCTTCTGTTTTTCAGCAGTTTCGCTTCCTTGCTTCACTGCTTTTTCAGGTGTAGGTACACTATTAGTAATAGGTTTACTTACACGAACTGAATCCATATCTACATTTCCTGAAATACGCATGCTTTCCATCCTCCTTGAATCTTATACAAGCGTTACTATTAGTAATATCGGACAAAAAAAAAAGAATTTCAGTTTTTCTTTAAAGGTTCAAGGGAAAACTGAAATTCTCAAAATTAATTTTTAATTAGGACAAACATATGCCCCATTGTTGTATAGCCCGACGATTCCATTCCTTCTCGTACACCTTTTAAATATACGGTGTTATGTTCTATCTCCTTTGCGAGCTGTTGAACACAGTTTACCACCATTTCTTTTGTTAACTTCTGTTCCTTTGCTGCAATACCAACTATATGTAATTTAATAAGATTGAAATGAATGACAAGCATCACATAACTTTCAAACAATGAGTTATAGTCATATGGAAATAAGTTTTTAAAAACATAATTCACAATATAATTTTCAAGCATATATTCTTGATCTTGCATAAATGGTTTATAAAAATTACAATATGATTCTTTATACTTTAAAATCGATTCTTCCATAGCTTGCAGTTCGTTAACTATATTTTCTTCAAAGCCCAAACCTTCTATAAATGATTGAAAAACTCCTATATACTTTTTCGAAACACCTCCATTAGATATGCGATATCTAATTAATTCTTTTGCTAAATTCAACTGGAAATTTAAGTTTCCTTTTATTTGCTTTAACGATGCGATGAATTCTTGATTATCTAAACGACTCAAATAATCCTGCATTATGACAGGTAATTCCTGCTCTAGTTCACTTGGCTTCAGCTGCTCAATTTTTTGAATAAATAATCCTAAAATAATTAAACGAATTTCAATGGAGTGTCGTCGATTTTGCATAAGCTGAATAGTAAAAATGCGTAGATCCCAAAAATGTGGATATTTTTCTAACCCGAGAACTTTATTCATTAATCCGCGAGTATTTTTAGGTTCCTCTGTCTCTATAAACCCTAAACCTTCTTCACGTAATAGAACAACTCTTGCGGCTTCAGGACAAGACAATGTTAAACTTTTTTCTGTAACATCACCTACCTGTGTCAAGTTTCTTGGATAAATGGCACAAGTATTACATAAAAATTCTTCCCCTAACTCCTTATGTATACTACAAAGTCCATCTTCTAAAATCATGTTGCAATTTTTATTTTCATCTAAAATAAATTTAGCGTAATTCGATTCATCGTTACTTTTCCGATTTCGTTTTGCATATTTTTGTAGTCTTCCCGCCATCTCTGGATGCTTTACTTTACGATAGTCTTGGTATGTTTTTTTATCTATTGTGACATTCCATCCAGCACAGCAAGTATCCTCACAAGCACCACCGATACAACTAAAGTCACTCAAATATTCTGGGATTAGTATAGGTCTCATTTTTTCCCTACTCTCTTCTAAAAATAGATTTATATAAATACACTAGCTTCGCATAAAAATTTAATGACACTTTCTGGTTTTATTTTTTTCTTTTTAGAAGAAAAATAAAGACACTCAAGCAAGGATAGTAAACATCTATTCTCTTACTATAACCTCACCATATTTTATCAAAACTTAGTGGTTGTCCTTTTTTCAGTTTGTCTTTTGACTTCTTCCCCAAAAGTAAATCATAGTATTTGGGTTCCAGACCATACCCAGGCCGAACAATTTTAATATTATCTTTTGTAAATTCCTCACCCGCTTTTATATCTTTTGATACATAAATGGAACGGCGGAATTTTAAAGACGCTTTTTCTTTCTCTGTTGGACCATAAGTCACTTTCCCCAATGCTAACCAAGCACTCTCTGTCTCTTCAACAAGTGCCTTCATTTCAGCTGGCTCCATTGAAAAGGCTGAATCGACACCACCATCAGCACGATTTAGTGTGAAATGTTTTTCAATGACTGTTGCCCCTAATGCAACACTTGCTACCGCTACACCAATTCCCATAGTATGATCCGATAACCCAATTTGTACATCATCAAATAGTTGTTTCATATGTGGAATTGTCAAGATATTTGTGTTTTCTGGCGTAGCTGGATATGTACTTGTACATTTTAATAACACTAGGTCTTTACATCCTGCTTCCTTTGCAGTTCGAACTAATTCATCTAATTCTGCTAATGTCGCCATACCCGCCGATACAATCATCGGCTTACCTGTAGATGCTACTTTTTTAATAAGTGGTAAGTCTGTATTTTCAAAAGAAGCAATTTTATATAAAGGTACATCTAATTCCTCTAAAAAATCAACCGCTGTTTCATCAAATGGGGTACTAAAGGCAATCATCCCTAATTCTTTTGCACGATCAAAAATAGGTTTATGCCATTCCCAAGGAGTATGTGCCTCATCATACAAATCATGAAGTTTTCTACCTTTCCATAGGTTTTCTTCATCTTTTATTATAAAATCCGGTGTATCTACATCTAATGTTATTGTATTCGCTCTATACGTTTGAATTTTCAAAGCATGTGCACCTGTTTTCGCTGCAACTTCAACTATTTCTAATGCACGTTCAAGAGATTGATTATGGTTACCCGACATTTCTGCAATTATAAACGGCTTTGTATGAGGTCCTATTTCGTATTGTCCAATTTTCATCATTTTCTACTCCATTCAAAAAATCCAAAATTTCACTTTCTGTTAATTTTACTAATATAACTTTGTGAATTTTTATGTTTTTCTATAACACCAGCTCTAAATTCTATATTAATTCTCACACCATTTTGCATAATCTTATGGTAGTGAAAATATAACTGCTACTATCTCATCTAAATATTTGACCTTACGGCACGGGTACTACATAAGTATAGTATATTCGTATCTTTAGCACTTTCTATTGCATCAGTATTGAATTCATATTTACTTGAATTATTTGCTTTCAAAGCTATACCTTAGGTTTTCTAGCAAACAAGATAACATCTCTCCCTAAACCTGAACTTGCAAATGCCTTATATAAATTTTGTTTAACTTCTATATTATTTTCTTTTAATAAGCTCATTTCAAATGTCTTTCTTTTAAAATGGCATTCCCTTCCTAATTCCGAATTACCAACAAATTTATCTCCCATGAGTAAAAATAATTCCATTGGAAAACTAGTATACTGATCTATAACTTCAAATCCATTATTCCCTAATAAAACTGTTAAACTTTTGAAATCAAAATAATTAACATGTTCTAATGGGCTTACCCACCAAGGTTCATAATTGTGATCTTTTACTAACATGTTTTGAAATGGATTAAAGTCATTCGGTACAGCAACACAAAAAATACCCCCTGGTTTTAATTGATTCCAAATAAGTTTTAACATTGTTTGTGGATGTGGAACATGCTCCAATACATGATTCATATGAATAACATCATATAGAGGGAGCTCCTGAATTAATTCTTCTGAGAAAAACTCATTGTGTACATTTAATGCCTGATTTTTACTGTAATTATAAGCTTGTATAGAAGGTTCAACACCTGTTTCAATCCAACCTTCTTCTTTCGCAGCTAATAAAAAATAACCTGTTCCAGATCCGATATCTAAAACATTTACTTTTTGTTTATTTTCAACATAATTTGAAATTTGTTTTATTCTTTCTTGATAGACTTCTAGCCACCAGACCTTATCTTCTTCTACTTTTTTTATATATTCTGGTTGTGCTTTTTCATAATACTCTTCGGTATACAGTTTTGCTATTGATTCATTTTTTGGATAGGGATAAACATGTTTAAACCCACAGATATTACACTCTATAATTTCATTACCGTTTTTTCCAACAATAATTTCACCATTACAATTCAACGAAAACGCCTCCTAGGTATGTAAATACGAAATAACATGATGAACTGCTCTATCAAATATATTGGGCTTTCTATAATAAGTAATAAATCCACCTAGCTCTGCATTATTCCAATGTGCTTGTCGATTCAAAATCATTTTCAACAATGAATACTCTAATGTCAGTTTTAGATACGGTTCCTTAAAATCCCCATCCTTAACCACACTTACCTCTCTACCGTCTAATGGAATTTCATATAAAAAATCTTGCCCCACATCGAGATAAATAGTAGTATTTATCTTCAAATCATAATATACTTCTTTCATTTTATAGTTCATTCTTGATTGAGCAATTTTCAATTCATCAATAAGGCTATGTCTTTCTTCAAATGAAACAAAGTATTTTTTTTGAAGAAATAAATACTCCTTTTTCCTTAAAATATCATTATAGTAAACATTCCGTTCTGCATCAGTTAAAGGCTTAAAATCCTCCGATTCTTCTCCTGTGGACAAATCAAAAAAATCTTCAGAGTTTAGTTGTACAATAATCGTATTAATATTTTTTTGAATTAATTTTAAACCTAACTCTGCTTTCACATTCTCTAATGGTGTTACTGCTCGATAAGCATTTAAATCAACATTTTCTCCTCCAAGTACCATTTGAGCAGCAAACGGAAGTACATACTTTGGTTGTAAATCTTTACAATAACTAACTGCTCGATCTAGGCACTTTTGACGAACTTTCTCTTTCTCAACTAACTTTTCGTCATCAGTAAAGTTATCAAATGATTGTGGATATGGACTAGCCGCATTATAACTTGTCATAAGGAAATCGACTTTTTTATATTGTTCTAAAATATATGGATTCATAGTATGAGATAACTCATAAGGACAATCATTCGTATTAACTACAACATAATCTCCTCCTTGAATAACTGCCATTGAATCAATTTGTAAGGAATGCTCATACAGTTGTGATACTTGGCAACCAAAAAACTTAAAGCAAATAGCTGGATCACAATTATCTGCTGCTAAAACTTCAATTGTAAACTTAGGAGCTACTTCAAATTTCGTTTTATGCTTAAGTTCATAAATATTTATAAAACCCATACCTTTCAAACGATTAAACACATGTTTTTCTTCATAACTATGTATGACAATCGGAATCTCCTTAGAGAAATGCTTTAGTGTTTCCGAATCTAAATGATCTTCATGAATATGAGAAATATAAATACAATCTACATCTAGATAATCATTAATATCTATATCAATTGGAGGATAGTGATATAGCCCCCCATAACAAATACTTTCACTCAGCCATGGGTCGCATAATAATTTCTTTCCTTCATGTTCAATTACAATACAAGCATCAGTTAAATACTTAATTTTCATTATAATATCTCCTCCATTTTTAAGAATCCCTGATTCGCAATATAATCTATGAATGATAAATAGGGAATTGTAGGTTTTTCGTTAAATTGCTTATAGATAAATGGTTCACTTTGTTCATAAGTAACAAATATATCTGATTGGGCAAAGAGTGCCTCATCTTCAATATATTGTTTAGAGCCAGCAGCACTGACATACTCAGTTGCACCCAATTCATTGCAAATATTAAGCAAATACGCTGACTTACTTCCATTAGCTTTTAATTCACTGCTTAAAATGAACTCTGGAGTTATATTAGCATTCTTAGCAGTTTCCTTTATCAATGCTATTGTAAATTCTGAAAGCTTATTTGTCGGCTCATTATAAAATTCAAGGATATATTCTAACTCTGAAAAATATGGATAATTACGATAAGCTTGCTCAATTGTTTTGTGATGTTGGGACTTCCAATTTGTACTTAAATCCATATAAACTTCATTAATTTTTTGATGCCTTAGACCTTTAGTAATACAAGGAATCGTTAATATTTTTTCTTGATTATGTAACGCGATTTTGTTGCGTTGTTGCCAAGATCTCTTCGCAAATTGAATATCATCTAGGAACACAAATGTATCTACTTGATTCATCATTTTAAAATAACCTAACCATGGTAGATATGTCGGCTGCATAATGGCGCATTTCATATTAGGATTCTCCCTTCCATTCTCTACTTAACATAGAGTACAGTAATTGATTACGAAAAACCCCATCCATTTTATGTGATTCTCGCTCAATACCTTCTTTAATAAATCCTAACTTTTCATATAAAGCAATTGCTGGAACGTTATCCTCAAAAACTTTTAGGTGAAGTCGATTCTTTTGTTTTTCCTCGAATATATATTTTAATACTATATTCATAGCAACTCCACCGATTCCTTTACCTCGACAACTCGAATCCCCAATATAAATTTGTAAAAATACTGACTCATGACGTTCATTAAAATCCAACACAATATTACCAACGTGTAGATTACAATATAATATACTTAAAACCTCAATATTCGCTCGTTTTTGAAGCCAATCAACATGTTCTTCTAAAATAATTTCTCTTGTAAAGCCAAAGTTTCTTTGAATTGATTTATTATTCAACCAATTAATTGTGTTTCTATATTCGCTAGGTTCTTGTTTTCTGACAATCACTTTGCTCAAGTTAATTTCTCCTTTCCAACTTTTTAATAATCACATCAGCAATACGTTTACTACCTTGTCCATCAATCAAATTTTTACCATTCTGAACTATTTCATTTTGCAAAACTATATTATTCAAAAACTCTGAAAACATTAGCACCTGTTCCAAAACCGTTTCTCTATTGACTTCCCCCAAATAAATGCCCAGTTTATCACTTTGAATTTTTTGCAGTATAGGAATTTGATTACTATTTGTAGCTAAGTAAGCACAAGGTAAACCTATGGCCATCCTCTCCCAGGTAGTCGTTCCAGGCGCACCTATCGCAATCGTACAATTACTCATAATTTTAGCCATATTTCCAGGGGCTACACTATAATTAAATCTTTCACCATAGTGAGTTTTAAGTTTCTTTAATGTCTCTTCATAAACAAAAGAGTTGCTAACCACTACATGAACTTTAACCTCGGCTATACATTCAAGAATCTTGTTACTATACAGGAAAGTATTATTATTGTTATCAGTTCCTCCAAAAAAAATATGAATTAAAGAATCTCTCATCATATTTTGCTTATGATGTTTTGTAAACTCTGACCTTAGTATTATATAAGGGCTACCTAATAATTTTTCCGTTCTTAGCATATTTTCTTTATAGAAATTAATTGATTCGGCTTTATAATTATTATCAATTAACAAATCCACATTATGCAATCTTGGTTCATCATCAATACAAATTAATAAATCCACATGACGTTTAATTAGTGTTTCCCATTGAATATCTAATTTGTAACTATCAACAATTAAAATATTTAACTGATTAATAAAATTGGTAAGTACATGTCTAGTTTGTTCATAGTCTAATTTAAAAGTAGTGTTAGTAATAAAATAAATGTCTATTCCTTTATTTTTTATAAGTTGTATTAAATCCTCTTCCAGCACAGCACTAATAATTACTACCTTAAATCCTCTTCTTTTTAACTCTTCAGATAAAGTAAGACATCTCATTACATGTCCTATTCCAATTTCCATAGAAGCATCCACTCTGATAAAAACATTCATACAATCACCTTATAATTTCTTTTGTTCAATATGCGCATTAATATTAAACCATTCCTGATTTTCTTCCATTATATTTACCGTATCCTGTAAGGTGAATTGTGGTTTTTTAGCATATAGAGCTTCAATAATATTTTTAATCAATTCAAAATCTTCTAATGTGTCAACAGTCCATCGATATTTACTGTAATCCGTATTATTCTTTACATGGCTAACTTTAAAAACATCTTGATTTGTATAGAAATAGGCAGTTACATGCTCACGGTCCCGCTCTAATAATGCTTCTTTATGTGCTTTTTCTAAAGCAACATATGTGAAAATTTCAGTATCTAAACCTCTTGGATATGTACGCTCTACTGTATTAGAGATATAATCATAATGACCAGATTCTAGAAAATACTGGATCGTTGTATCAACTACTTGTACATCAATAATAGGGCAGTCTGAAGTAATTCTTACAATAGCATCTGCATTGAACTTTACTGCAGATTCAAAGTATCTTGCCAATACATCCGTTTCAGAGCCTCTATGATAAGACACACCTTGTTGCTCACAAAAAGTAACTATTTTATCATCTTGTTCTTCTGTTGTCGTAGCAACGACAATTTCATCAATGAACTTACTACCTTTTAATCTCTCTAGTTGATATGAAAGCAAGGAGCGTCCGTTTACTTCTTTCAATATCTTACCAGGTAAACGCGTTGAACCCATTCTTGCTTGTATAATTGCTACAACTCTCATTTACTCACCTTCTCAAGCTCACCTATTACTGCTGCAATCACATCATTCACATCGCTATTCGTCATTTTCGGGAATAGTGGCAAAGTAATCATTGTTTCATATAACGCTTCTGCTTTTGGCATTGAGCCTTCTTTATAACCTAGTTTCTTATAATATGACAATGTATGCACTGGTATATAATGTACATTAACACCAATATTTTGCGCCAATAATGCTTCAAATACTTCCTTACGAGTCGCATTAAGCTTTTCAACATTTAATTGAATAACATATAAATGCCAGCTTGAATGACAATCTAAAAGTTGCTTCGGTGTTACTAAAAATTCATTATATTTAAATGCTTCATCGTACATTTGTACAATTTCGCGACGACGCTCAACAAAACGATCGAGCTTGCTCATCTGACTTATTCCCAACGCTGCCTGAATGTCCGTCATTCGATAATTATAGCCTAAAAATTGCATATCATAGTACCAAGGACCATCATTTTGAGTCATACTTTCTGCGTCTCTCGTAATACCGTGTGAACGGAATTGTAATAGCTTTTTATAATAGTATTCACTGTTAGTTGTGATAACGCCACCCTCACCTGTTGTAACGTGTTTTACAGGGTGAAAGCTAAACATCGTCATATCACTTAAGGCACCAATTTTACGTCCTTTATACTCAGCACCTAGCGCATGTGCAGCATCTTCAATAACAATTAGGTTGTGCTTCTTTGCGATAGCCTGGATTTCATCTAACTGTACAGGCTGTCCTGTAAAATGCACAGGAATGATTGCCTTTGTTCGCGGTGTGATATTTTTTTCAATTTCTATAGGATCTATATTATATGTATCTTCATTAATATCCGCAAAAACAACTATTCCACCCTCGTAACGTATACAGTTAGCACTAGCTGCAAATGTAATCGGTGTTGTAATCACTTCATCGCCCTCAGAGATACCAGCAGCAAAACATGCCCCGTGAAGTGCCGCTGTGCCATTTGAAAAGGCAACTGCATATTTAGCATCTACGTAATTAGCTACCTCTTGTTCAAAGCTAGCAATCGTTGGACCTGTTGTTAAGTAATCGCTTTTTAAAATATTTACAACTGCTTCAATATCATCTTCTTCTAACCACTGCTTACCATACGGTAAATAGTCTTCACGCATAAAAACTCTCCCTTTACAGAAAAAATGCAGTCAATGACTACATTTCTTCTACTAAATCTTTTAATTGTTCAATTGTTAACCAATCGGTATTATTATCACTTGTATAAGCAAATCCATCTGGAAGCGAATTGCCTTCAACATTTTTTTCTTGTGTCCACCATGAAAGTTCTGGAAGAATTGCATAGTACGAATCATATTCTACAGTATGTCTAGCATCGTCTTCCATAATCATTGCTTCATGCAGCTTCTCTCCCGGACGAATACCAATGATTTCGATCTTACATTCAGGTGCAATTGCTTTAGCCAAGTCTGTTACCTTCATACTCGGAATCTTTGGTACGAAAATTTCGCCACCTTGCATACGCTCTAAGTTATCAAGTACAAACTGTACACCATGATCTAAAGTAATCCAAAAACGTGTCATTCGTTCATCGGTTACTGGCACTGTACCTGTCTCTTTGATCTTCTTAAAGAATGGAACGACACTACCACGACTTCCAACTACATTTCCATAACGTACTACCGAAAAACGTGTTTTCTTTTCACCTACATAAGCATTAGCTGCTACAAACAATTTATCTGAAGCTAATTTTGTCGCACCGTATAAATTTACTGGACTACATGCCTTATCCGTTGATAGAGCTATGACCTTTTCCACACCACGATCAATCGCTGCTTCAATAATATTTTGTGCGCCATGAATATTCGTTTTCACTGCCTCAAACGGATTATATTCACACGCATCGACATGCTTCATTGCTGCTGCATGAATAACAATATCTACATCATCAAAGGCACGGTATAAACGGTCCTTATCTCGTACATCTCCAATGAAGAATCGGATTCGTTCATCTTGGAAATCCTGTTTCATTTCATATTGTTTTAATTCATCTCGGCTAAAAACGATGATTTTTTTCACACCAAGTGTCAGTGCTTTTTGGATAAACTTTTTGCCAAAGGAGCCCGTACCACCTGTTACTAATACAACTTTATCTTTCATGACGAAACCTCTTTATTAGTTTTTTATTATTACATCTGGAATTTCTGCAAAATACCCTGCTATTTCATATTCAAATAAATCTGCCACTAAAAAATAATCTTGTACTGACAAAGCTTCATTAATTTCTTCTAAAAAGCCAATAATTTTCTTTTCATCAAAAGAAGTAGGTATATCATTCAAACTAAAATGTTTATTTACAGCAATGATCCAATCCATTCCCTCTGCAAAATCTGTGATACTCCCCAGACCGTTTTTAATATCTTTT
The DNA here is from genome assembly GCF_044762775.1 of Lysinibacillus sp. NPDC096418. Lineage (NCBI taxonomy): Bacteria > Bacillati > Bacillota > Bacilli > Caryophanales > Bacillaceae > Lysinibacillus > Lysinibacillus sp. NPDC096418. Next base: position 76,032 of record NZ_JBIWEY010000003.1, on the reverse strand, counting down.
TGTCTAAAATCCTCAGCAATCTTTAGCGTACCTTGTTGAACTCTTTTTATATATGAATTATAGTCTTCCTTTAATTCATTTAAATCAATTTTCTCTGTCACTTTAGTCATTCCCCTTTAAATTAAGTTGTTCAATAAATTGTTCAATTTGCTTGACACTAGATGTATACAAATCTAACGCATATTTCTTTGCACGTATATTTGATTCAAGTTCAGTTTCATTCACTTTCGGTAAATACTCATGACTGCATCGATCAAAAATAGGCTCTAATAATGTTTCCATGCAATATTTTTTATATAAACTATTAACTTCTTTTTCAATTTTACCGATTCTGTTCAGCTCATCTTTAGTTAATTTTTGTCCTACTGATTTTTCAATGACCTGAATGCCTTTGTTCAGCAATTTTAAAATTTTAATATAATTTTCAATTTCTTTTTGTAAAAATTCATCTAAATTATTTGCCAGATTTTTATTTTCTACTTGCTCAACTTTAACTACTGTTTCATTTAGAAACTGTTTAATAAACTCAGCAAATGGTAGTTGTGAAATGCTCTGGATTTTCGCCCCACCCTCAGTACAATTCCAGATATTTCTACGTTCGGTATCTAGTAATGGCGGCTCATTATATGAATTTAACATGATTCTTAATGTTTGAGTAGTAACTACTTGTTCACCATAGTACCCTTCTACATAGAACTTTTTATCCTCTGACAGTTTTGTAGTATTGTGATTTCCTTTTACACCACTTGCATGAGATTGATCGTTCGTTAATGCTAAATCTTGTCCAATTAAAGCAATGGGCCCAGTGGTAATATACTTTGCTATTGACAGGGCATAGTGCGCGACAGAACCACCGCCATCTATAAGGGGAAGACTTTTAGAAAATCGCTTTTTAAAATATTGTTGATATTGTGGCTTTACAGAAGGAATAAAACCATAGCAATTGCCTTCAAAAGATTTTCGCACATTATTATGATTCGTCGGACCGTATATTAAACTCACATCTTTATTAAACTTTAGCTCCTCAAAATGTTGTGCATTTGGCTCGCCACCATCAACTGAAACAATATAATCTGGCATAATATCATTGGCAAGTAATGCGTTAATTGTTGAGCCGGCGCAAATTAAAATTACTCGTTCACGGTTCTCTTTTAATAATTTTAATTGCTTTGTTAATGAAGGTCCACCTGAAGCAATAACAACAGGAGTATTATATATTTCTTTTAAGGATTCCAAAGAAGCATCATTTTTTATATTTTGTGTATTTAATAATAAATTTCGTTGCCATGAATTCGCAAAGTGCTTCGCTGTTGCCATATTAGACCCTTGTTTAAAATGATTATTTTTAACTAGTTCCAAAACATTTTTCAGCTGTCGAGGAAATAGTTTATCATAATTTATTGAAGTAATAACATGTACATTCGTACTATAAGACGATAGCTGATCAATCATACTCACTACATCAGCAATATTATTTAAATTTGCATTGTATAGCCTTTTATATGTAGTACTTACAATATGTAATTGTTGATCGTCTACTAGCGGGTCTAAAACTAATATCGGTTCATTAAAATGCATTTTCTCAATTAATGTTTCAACGATATACCCTAATCCGTAGCCAAAAACAATATGTAAATGATGTGGTTTATATTCATTGCCAAGAAATCTCTCAGCCTCATTTAATGGATTGTATTTACTATGCAAATATAGGTCATTTACTTTGACTGTTTCAATCCCTATTTTAGAAATTTCTCTTTCTATACGTACATCCATACTGACACCTCTCTCACATATATTATCGGCTACGCTTCCATGAAATTAACTTTATTCAAAAAGAAAAACGGTCCCCTAATAGGAGACCGTTTTCCGACTAAAAATTATTGTAATAATTGTAATACGCCTTGTGGCTGTTGGTTAGCTTGCGCTAGCATAGATTGAGCCGCTTGTGTTAAGATGTTGTTCTTCGTGAAGCCCATCATCTCTTTTGCCATGTCAGTATCACGGATACGTGATTCTGCAGCTGTTAAGTTTTCAGAAGTTGCACCTAAGTTGTTAATTGTGTGTTCTAAACGGTTTTGAACCGCACCTAGTGCAGAACGTTGAGTTGATACTGATGATAATGCTTTGTTGATTGCAGTGATTCCTGAATCCGCAGCACCCTGTGTACTAATATCTACAGTAGCACCACCTAGTAATGTAGCGGCATCCATATTAGTGATACTAAGTTTAATTGATTGCTTTTCGTTAGCACCGATGTGGAATACTTTATCAGTAAATCCACCTGCTAATAAAGTTTGAGTGTTGAACTCCGTATTTTTTGCAATACGTGTAATTTCTGAAGCTAATGCATCAACTTCTTTTTGTAATGCTCCACGGTCTGCATTTACGTTTGTATCATTCGCAGATTGTACTGCTAATTCACGCATACGTTGTAAAATTGCGTGTGTTTCGTTAAGAGCACCCTCAGCAGTTTGGATTAAAGAGATTGAATCTTGAGCGTTTTTCGTAGCCATATCAAGACCACGGATTTGTCCGCGCATTTTTTCAGAGATTGCTAAACCAGCAGCGTCATCGCCAGCACGGTTTACTTTGTAACCTGAAGATAATTTCTCAAGGTTTTTAGAAGATTGCGTGTTGTTGAAAGTAAGGTTACGGTGTGTGTTTAAAGCTGAAATGTTATGTTGAATTCTCATTTGGAATTCCTCCTTGAATGTTTTTTGTCATTCCACATCCTTGTGGAATGCTGTAGGCTTTGGTCGTATTATGTACTTCCTCTGCCTTACACTATCTATATCGTACCTTTGACGGAATGTTTAATAGTTTTTATCGAATTTTTTTTATATTTTTTAAAAATAGCTCCTACTCTGATTTGATCTAATATTTCAAGCAACAAGTATGAATCCCCCTTGTAATAACCGTTGCAATATTCACCTTAACCATTTCCCTATTTTTTCTAGGAGAAGCGAATAAAATAGCCCTCAAAAAAACACCTACCACTCAAAAAAGATGATAGGTGTATTCACAAACATTACATTTTCTTTAATTGTTCAAAGAGGTTTGACGTTACATTTAAAGCTTCCTTATTTTGCTCTTGAATCGCCTCGAACACTTCTGAACGGTGGACCGTTACTAATTTTGGAGCTACGATGCCTAGCTTCACTTGATCGCCATCAACAGATAAAATTTTCACTTCTATATGGTCACCGATCATAATAGATTCATTCTTTTTTCTTGAAAGTACGAGCATTATTTAACACTTCCTTCAAGTGCACTTAACGAATAGCGTAATGGATATGCCTTGCTGTCACTTAGCACAAGCTGCTTACCTACTTTTTTCTTCATATTGATGACAACTGGTGCCAGTAGGTTCATTGTAGAATCACTTAACTTTTCTTTTAATGTCACGATGGCATATGTAACAAGATCTTCTTCTCGTTCTGCAATGAGTGCTTCGCTATCTTCTGTTGAAAGATCGAATGCATAATCTGGTTTGAAGACAAATGGGTACGCGACTATGAAGCCGAGGTCTGCGTTTTCAGTTGCTTGTAATAGCGCAAGCGGCAAATCCTGATCAAGTGGTAACAAGACAAACTTTGTAACATCTGAAAAACCTGGTATACCTTCTGAGAAAGTTAAAATATCCTCGATTGATATTTCTACCTCACCTAAAAATTTCGTAGCAATTTTCATATTGTCGTTGCGCTCCTTTATACTATTACGTCCGTTTGAACAGATGGTCTTTGTATCATTGTACCAGTTACATTACCTGGCGTGTATTCGTGAATCGGTTTATTCACCTGCACGTCAATTTTCGGCTTTTGTCTCGTAATATTTATGTCTGTTGTACCAGGCGTATAATCAATTTTCACAGAACCAATAGAAGGTACAAACTTTACATTAAATCGGACAGGATGTGGACCATGATTTTGTTTGGCTATGCCTTGGATAATGGCACTTCCTTGACCCTTCCCCGCATTTTCCATCATTTGTCGCCCTTCTCTTGCTATTCGAGCCATTCCTTGCAATGACATTTGTTTTCCTTTTTGTGCATAATTAGCTACTGATTCAAGCGGTCCAATCAAACCTAAATCCCTTCTTGCCTGTGAAGAATCAATCTTCAATACACTTTTTGTTGTACGAATGTCTATAATAGCTGCAGGTTGTTCAATTGATTGGGTTGCTCGTGGCTGTTTTATGTATTGCCGAGGTTTACTAATATTCAAATCAATTTTCGCATCCGTTGTTCGTATTTGAATTTGTGGGAATCTCATAGCTTTTCCTCCTTTCAAGAAAAGCGTTTGAACGAGTTGTCCAAACGCTTAGGTTTATTAGCGAATAAAGTCTACTAATGTTTGTTGAATAATTTTAGCACCTACTGAAAGTCCAGCTTGATGAATAGATTGATTGGTAATCATTTCAGTAATCGTTTGTGCATAATCAACATCTTCATTATCAGAGATTTGTTTGTTAACACTTACAAATTGAATCGCCAAACGATTTTCCATCGTTTCAACGCGGTTTTGGCGTGCACCAATGTCCGCTAATTTTTCAAGTACTTTTTCTGTCGCCGCGTCTAGTCCTGGAATTGTCGCACCTCCGGCACCGCTAAACGTAGCACCTAACGCGCTTGATATTTCTTCGCTGGTAGCACCGCCATTCAACAACCCTGATACTTGCGTCATAAAATCATCAATCATTTTAAATACTTCTGTTCCATCCGTATTTACAGTCAATTGAATACCAGATGAGATTTCTATTTTCACTTCTTCACCATTCACGTTTGCTGCATTCAGGGCGCCATTGGAGAATAATGGATTATCTGTCTTGGTACCACTGAAAATATAATCACCAGCAACTTGCGTGTTACCAATATCCTGAAGTTGCTGTTTGATTTGTTCGATTTCCGTATTGATCTTCTTACGTTCATCCGCTGTGTTTGTATCATTTGCGGCTTGAATGATTAATTCTTTTACTCGAGTAAGCGCAGAGCTTACTTGATCTAATGATTCATTTGACGTATCTAACCACGTATTGACTGTATTCATATTGCGTGTGTATTGCTCTACTCGACCTAAATCCCGACGATAGCCCATACCTTTTACCGCGATAACCGGATCATCTGAAGGTCGATTAATTTTAGTGCCTGATGCCAGTTGGTTTTGTAAATCTGACATTCTGCCATAACTATTATTTAAATTACGTAGCATATTGCCTGAAAGCATTGATTGTGTAACGCGCATGATTGAGCCCCTTTCGAGAATAACCTAATTATTTTATAAATTTAAATCGTAATGATTTATAGTCCTACTCGACCCATTCCATTAATAATTTTGTCCAATGTTTCATCAACAACTGTTATCATACGTGCATTGGCGTTATACGCTTGTTGGAATGTAATCATATTTGTCATTTCTTCGTCCAGAGACACAGAACTTACCGAAGCACGACTTTCTGCAATCGATAAATGTAAATCACCAGAAGTTTTAAATAAGTTAGCAGCCTCCTGGCCATCCACTGCCAATTTACCTGTAATCGCCTGATAAAATGACTGTACTGTCGCATTATCTAAACCCACTAATTTATTAAATTGCATATTAGCAAGTGTAATTGCGTGCTTACCATTACCCTCTTCCGATTGACCAGTAGATACTGCAAGTAAGTTGGCATTTGTTTTGAAATCAGCCACTACATCAATGCCAGCAGCACCTGCACCTTCTATAAAAAAGTTAGTACCCTTCTGCGATGGAGTTTTTGTAGTTCCATCAGTATTTTTCTCTTCTAACGTCCAACCTTGTTGATGTATCTCATTAAAAGCTCGTGCAAACTCATTGGCTAATTGGTCAAGTTTTGCCAAGGTCTCAGGATAATATCCCTGTGTCTGCCCACCAGCATTTTGGTATCCAAATGTATTAATAAGTGATAATAATTTACCTTTTGATGGCTCCATACCCGCTTGGTCCACCAGTACAGTTGTAAGTAAATTACCTGCATCATGTTCTTCTAATGTTTTTATTCCAGTCGTTTCTAACTGAGCAAATACATTTGTTGTACTATCGCCATTGACAGGGTTACCATTCACGCCAGTTGCTTTTAATTGCGCAAAATCCTTTCCATCTACTAGCTTTTCACCATTAAATGTTATCGTCAAACTACCTTCTGCAACACTTGATGCAAGACCACCAGAAGGAACACGCTGAACTGTTACAGGTATATATTCATTCAGTTTATCGATTAAAACATCTCGTGCATCATATAAGTCATTTGGCACATATCCACTTGGTTCTACTTCTTGCACCTGTTTGTTGATTGCAGCAATTTGTTTCAACAATGAATTAATTTGTTTTGTCGATACATCAATCTCATTACCCAAGTTACCTTGAATTGTTGTTAATTGTTTATTCATATATCTGAATGATTCTGCTAAATGTTCTGCCCGACTAATTGCTACTCTTCTAGAAGCTAAATCTGCAGGTTTATCACTTACATCTTGAATAGATTGCCAAAAATCATTAAAAGCTTGATTTAGCCCATACTCAGATGGCTCATTCATGACATCTTCCATTTGATAAATAGCTTTTGTACGAGATTCATAGTAGCCAAGTTTATTCGTTTCTTGACGGAATTGACGGTCAACAAATTCATCACGAATACGCTGAATCGAACCCGTTTCCACCCCTGTACCAAGATGACCTGGATATGTAGGTGAATTCAAACCAGGGTAAGGGAAACCTTGTGTTGCTTGCATATTCACGCGTTGACGAGAGAAGCCAAGCGTATTGGCATTCGAAATATTGTGTCCCGTTGTATATAGAGCTGTTTGCTGTGTGAATAAACCACGTTTACTTGTTTCTAAACCCATAAATGTAGAACGCATGTGAATTTCCTCCTTTTAGTTGGTCAAGACAAAAAATAAGCAAGCATAGGTTTTGCGCAGGTGCAAAACCTATGCTTGTGAGTCAAAGTATGTTTTTTTTGCGATTGTGTTTGTGCCTCGAACTTCATTGCCTGAGTAATTGATTTGGCTAGGCTGAGGACGTAACATATCGAGTGTGAGATTGACGAATTGTAATGATTGGAAAATAAGTTTTTGATTGAGATCGTTTTGCTTGCGTAAATCGTCAATGATTAGCAATAAACGTTTACGTACTTTTTCTAATTTATCCTTATCAATATCGTTATCAGCAACTTGGATGACATCGGCGACAGTTACTTTGTCAGTAGGGGCAAATCCTTTTGCTCCAAGGTATTCCGTTACCTGCAACTGACGCTGTTGCTCGAGCTTATCAATCGCTGCTACGTGCGCCTGCTCGTCCTTGAGCATTTGGTCGAGTGCTTCTGTATTGTTTGTTTTAATGAGCTCTGTTTTTTTAAAAGAAAGCTCAAGTAAGCTTTTATGCATTCTTTCTAATTTTTCTAGTGTGGCATAGATAGTTTCTACAGACATACTGTCGGCACCCTTTCTGTCGTTCAATTAGAAACGATAATATTTCAGCATATCTTCTGCGACTTTGCGTGCATTTACTTTGTATTCACCAGAATCAATCTCTGACTTTAGCTGTTGGACGCGTTCTGTACGTTCTGAACTATACGTAGTTACGCCTTGCATATTTTGTGCCGCTTTTGAAATTTCGATTTTGTCGGCAAATGAAGATTTATTGTTTGCTGATTTCACATTACGCACTTGATTTTTGTAAGCATTCACAGCATTGACACCATAATTTGAAATTTTCATTGAAACTCTCCCTCCCGTCTAAAAGCTTATCTATCTATTATTTCGGATTATACTTAGCAATGTTAAGTTTTTCAAAATAAAAAGTGCGCTAATCCATTTCAATTAGCACACTTGGCTATTAAGTGTTTTTACGTTCTGAATGATATGTGGCACGATCACGTTGCTGAACGCTGTCACGGAATTCCTTTGCGGCATCAAACGTACGAAGTTCCTTTTTTAATTCATCCTGACATTTAGAACACAGTTTGCCCTTTGTCGTTAGATGACCACAGTTATCACAAGGGTATCCCAAATTTGGAAACATCGCCGGCTGAAGACGACCTTTACGTACCCATCTATATAATAATTCTTCCTCAGCTCCTGTTGCTTCTACAATACGCTCAACGGTCGCTGCTCTATTTTCACGCTTACGCAAAAAGCGATAGACGATTTGATATAGATCTTCTTCTGATTGTGCGCATTTGTGACATACTTCTCTCATTCCTATATAGTTAAAAAACTCATTACATTTTGGACAATTACGAACTTCCGCCATTTCAATTGCCTCCCTTTTCATTATTAAACATACAAAAACGACGAACATTTTCAACCTCGCCTTAACTCATTTTTCAAAATTGATATACTACATTTTTTAAAATAAGTGACAAAATCAAGAAAAGACTTGGCATTACTGATAAATCTCACAAAATAACTCTTATTTATTAATAAGTTGTATATCAATTATGAGAGTTGGGCTTTTCAACGTTTTAAAAATATCCGAAAATAATTTCACTTCATGCATTAAACGCAAGATTAGATTTTAGTGTTTGACTATAACTATTAAACTACTAATTTCATCGTTCATCACCATAGCAATACACTGAATAAATACATCGGGTGCTAATATCTCTTAATGAATACACCTTAACCGTATTCTCTCGTACATATTATACATGATGCGTTTATAAATTCACCCACTAATTAACGTGAAAATTCGAATATTTTTCGCGCCCGCTTCTTCCAAAACTGTTCTTGCATGCTGTAATGTCGTACCTGTTGTTTTTATATCGTCAAATAGCAAGTATTCTTTATATTCTACTGAAGCGTCACTAAGTAGTTTAAAAAGAGGTGCTGTTTGTAGACGTTCTTCCTTCGTTTTCGAACTTTGTCTTTCTATCGTTGTTTTTTCTAATAATTGCGTATAGGGAATCTGTGCTGCTTTCAATAATTCATCCATATGAGCAAAGGTGCGTTCTTTTTGTTTTTCAATATGCATGGGGATGGGGATAATTGTCGCTTTTTCGTGTTTAAATATTGTGTGAAGCTCCTGTCGAAATACTTTCGCGAGTGCCACATCTTGGAGAAATTTATATTGGTGAAGGAAATCTTTCATGGCGTCATTATAACGATAAAGAGAGGTCTTTGAGGCGCTGCGTTCAAACTCTGCTAAACATTTTTCACAACTACTTGGTGGGAATTGCTTCGTTAAAAGTGTTTTCCATGAAGATACCATTTGTAACGGTCTTGCACATAATAAACACTGTGTTTCATTTTTATTCATGTCGAAAACCCCTCCTTATTACTGCGTAAAATCGTTGCTCTAGCCTCATCCATTTCTACGGTAATACCATGATGAAAAAATACAACATCTCCATCTGCATACGCTTGATTTCGACCTACTCTCCCAGCTATTTGAATAAGGGCGCTAGCAGTGAAAATAGAAGATTCTGCTCCTACCACTGATACTTGAACATTTTTAATCGTAATACCTCTTTCTAAAATCGTCGTCGTTAGTAACCCTGGAATTTCTTCATTTCGAAGCTTGAGCACTTTTTCTTTTCGTTCTGGGTCCTCTGCATGCACGGCTAAAATTTCTGGATGAATGGCTTGAAAAAGTGGTGTGACAATTTCCATCATTGCTACTTTCGGCAGAAAAATTAGAAACGGTTCTTTCCGAGTGAGCCGTTCTTCTGTCCAACGTTGAAGCTTTATAGGGATCTTTCCTTTATTCAAGCTATTTTCATAACGCCATAACGAACTGTAACGTGGCACCGGTAATGGATGATTGTGATAACGTTTGGGAATAAAGGAATAACCACTCTTTTTATGTTGATGGAGAAGCTTTTGTGAAGGTGTTGCGGTTACATAAATAATAGGGGTATCTGGCTTCTTTGCTTTCTGCACAGCTATTTGAAGTGTTTTATCGAAGGTGTAAGGAAAAGCATCTGCCTCATCGACGATAATCAAATCAAAAGCATGTTGGAATCGATACAATTGATGGGTCGTCGCCATGACAAGCTGCGCGTAGCCTTCTTGTTTAGGGGCTTCACCATATAGTGCATGGATATTTGTTGTCGGAAAAACTACCTGAAAACGCGGATATAATTCCAGCACAACGTCTGTTCTTGGCGTCGCAATACATACGCGTAATCCTTTCATCAATGCATAATGAACCGATTGAAAAAGGATTTCAGTTTTCCCAGCCCCACAAAGAGCCAATTATGAAAACGGATATAATAAAGACTGCCTGTAACTAGTGGTCTTTCTTCTATTATATAAGTGCATACTACATTTACTTAAAGACATACAATAAGACCACCCATCACAGAGTGGTCTTATTTTTATTAATTAGTCTGCCCTACAGCTACAATTTTGCAAGTTGAAATTGCAAATCTAAAGATTGTATCAGGATCCATACCTATTAGTAGAGTACCTAACACTATGCCAAGACCTGTTTGTTCCACGTTAAAATTTGTTGCAGTAGAACCATTACTTACCAAAAGATTCACTGTAGAACCGATAAGTGTAGTTAGCAATTGTCTAATTGGTCGTTCACGACAATCACATTCACACCCAGAATTAACAGGTGGCAACAAGTTAATAGTAGGTCCTGGTGGTAAAAATCCTACCCCTATAACATCAGAAATATTTACCACATAGGTTGTCACTCCATCTGTAACAGTAACTAAAAAATCATTTACTTCAACAATTGTGAATAAAAAAACGAGTGGCTGGGTATTTGGTGGGTCTGCAATAGTGGCAATAAGTACAGTTTGCCCAACAAGTTGTTGTAAGACGGACTGAAGTGGAGAAACACAACAGTCGCATAAACTCAAACAAGGGGCGCTTGGAGGAGGGCATATAGTTTTAACCGACGGACAACATTCATTAATCACTCTAAATATTTTTCTTTTTTTAGAAATGTTTTCACCCCATCAATTCTTATTCTTATAAAATATGTTTTTAAGCAATATAAAATTGGATTAAACCCTAATATGCCAAATCTTTAACGCTGGTGCACATTGCACTATCGATTACGGACGACTATCACGTTGTTCTAGCCAATTATAGAAAGGCACTGGACGTTCTCTATGCGCTTTGTCCTCCACAGATGATGAATTAATCGACTTCTTATCCAAACGCTCCGTAGCCTTATTAAAAGCTCCTACAAATACCGCACGTAATGTACTTGTTACTGTCAATGTGCCATCCACAATATCAGTAGCAATTTTAAATAGTACATTCTTGGCTTTAACAAAGTCCTCTACAGATTTTACTTGTGCAGCTAATACAACTTTGTGTAATTCGTCTTTTAGTTGGTCCGTCAAAGGCAATGAATGCATGAAATCAAATAGCATTTGTTGATACTCATTCATGTACTCTCTTTTCTTTTCAGCTTGCAAAGCTAGTTCATTACCAAGACTCATAATATTACTTGCTTGTTTAGAACTTAAAAGATTAAAAGAGTTAAAAGATAGGTTTTCAGATTGTGGAGGGCAAGCCGCGTCGTTACTAGCTTTATCGACTGTCTCTCGATGTTTCATTTCCGATGTGTCACTGTAAGGTAAAATCATATAAATGCTTGCTCCTTTGATTCCGTTAAGCTTTGTTTGTTTTACTTTCTCGATAATGTTTAACTCAACAAGCTTCTTGATCGCACGCATGACTGTACTACGAGAAGTGCCAGTTGCTTCAGCAATAGTTTCAGCTTTTAGATGTGAAGCTCCCGGATACATTAATGAACGTTGCGAAAGTGCGATAACGATGGAACGTTCTGATTCAGTTAAATTAAAATAATGTGTTGCTATATGGTCCTCCACATTCTTATCCATATCAGCTACGCTATTAAATGTTGTGTATTGAGCTAAGTATTCGAATGCCATCGTTATCACCTCACTTTCTTTTTAGAGTTTTAAAAACTCAATCAAGAGCACCAGCTACGATGCTCCCTGTTCAGTCTTTAAAACGCTTTATATTCTCGCATGTCCATTACTTGTTTCACCGAAAAGATAAATTGTTTCTCCTGGTCGTCACATCGACCAAAGTATTTACCGCAAAGCAAATCGAAAATAATCGCCTTTTGTTCGACACCCAAATCATTCTGCAACATTAACGCTAATTGTTTTTTCTCCTCAAAGCTCATTTCAATTCCTCCTTTTCGCAATTCCGTTATAACGATATTGCGTAATATTTAATCAAAGTATAATTCCGTAATTACGGAATGTCAACAATTAACTTTACGAAATAACGGAATTAATTTATAATCGAAATAACAGATAAAAATCGAAAGTAGGTGAAATGCGTGGATCTACACATAAAATTAAAAGAGATTTTAACGGAGAGAAATATTACTCAAAAGCAATTAGTAGAGATGACTGGTTTACGCCCTGCAGCAATTAGTGAATTAGTAAATAACCAGCGTACAAGCATAACAAAAATGCACATCACAAAAATCTGTGAAGCACTCGATATTAAACGCATTGAGGACATATTAGAGCTTGTGGAGGACTAACTATGCTGAGAAAACTGATTAGTAAAAAGAAGCGTCAATTAAAGAAACAAGCGAAGAAAGAGTTATATGAAGCGATTGGCGTTAAACCTATAAAGTTTAAGAAACCTAAACCATTAATTAAGAAACCACGTAAACCTTCATTAAAACGGACAATTAAAAAACTATTTTAAGCAGATAACAATTAATGTTGTCTGTTTTTTTATTGTGTACATTTCCATACTTAACCATTAAAATAGTTGGTGAAAGGTGGAAGAAAAATGTCAGAAACAAATAACGAAAAACCAAAGAATAAAGGTTGTTGGAACACTATTTTTAAAATAGGTGCACCAATCGTAATCGTAGGTTGGATATTAAACGCAGTATTTGGAGAAGATGAAGAAGTTAAACCTAAAGATGCGGACAAAAAAGAAGAAGTGGTTGCAGAAGTAAAACAAGAAACACCGATAGAAGAAGCTGTATCATCAGTTGTTAAAAAAGGCTTTGAGGTAAGGGATAACGATGGTGTTATTATCATAGACATAACAGATAAAAAACTACACTCAGGTTCTAAACGTTCGATGAATGATAAATCTTTAGATATTTATGCAAACTTATCAAAGATAGACGGTATAAAAACAGCAACTATAACGTGGTACACAAAGTTGACTGACCAATACGGGAATGAAGGTACTGGAGAAGTATTGAAGATAATTATAGATAGAGAAATATTTGATAAAGTGAATTGGTCTAATCGTAATAAGTTAGATTTAGAAAAAATAGCACCTATTTATCAGCAGCATCAATCTTTGAACGATTAATTTAATTCATTAAAATACCAACTTAGCTAATTTAGCTTTGTTGCCTTTTACTCTAAGTCACTCACTGAGTGGCTTTTTATTTTGGTGACTAATTAATAATTTTTCAACCTGTGTTTTCAATGCCATATTAGCATATGTCAGTACTAGGTCTTCGCCAGCTGTGGCAACGGTTAAATCACTAAAGTATTCATCTTTCTTTTCCCACTTCACAACTCTAATTTTATCTTTAGCCAATAAACGCTTTGAATTGTAGTAATCATTAGTGATTGTCTTTAGCAAATTATCGAGCATCGGTAAATACACCTTACTCATTTTTAAGTTTTCTATCACTTTATAATCGCGTTGTAAGGACTGTACAGCCATATCAAGTATTACAAAGCGATGTAATAAATTACGTTGTTCAGAGCTTATCACACAACCTCACGCTCTTTGTGTAGGACTGGAAGCACCGCTAATACGTTATCAATAATAAAAGTACGTTTAGCGTGTTTTACGAAACAAAATGATTGAAATGAATCACCGACCATTTTGATTATCTTAATACGACGCTTTGTCACTTCACCGCTCTTAGATACATACATCATATCGACTAACTGATTATGTTGCATTGCTTTTATTAGTTGCTCTTTCATCTTTCTACACTCCCTCTTAAAATACGAACATTAGTTTGTATTTATTTTAGAACAAATGTTTGTATTTTGACAAGTAGTAAATAAAAAAATGTATGTACTTGCCAACTATTTCCTAATAAAATATGAATAAGGGAAAGAGTCAAAAATAATAGAAAGGAGATAATATGAAGAAAAAAATACACAAACAAATCTTTTATCGCGCGCCACTAGGTCAAGAAATAATACAAATCGATGGAGATTATTTTGTATTGGATGGTTGGAACGAAGAAGTGTATTTGCTTTCTTATCGAAGTAACTACTTTGGAGCAAGACTTGATGAAGATAATTATGTGATTAAACCGATATACGAGGCAGATGAATTCGGAAACATCGACATAGATATTCCTGATGGTTTCGAAATTGAGAAATAATTTTAGTCGCTCAGTTGAGCGGCTTTTTTATTATCAAAAATAGAAGATTTTTATCATGGTAAATAAAATAATATATGGTTAAAGTTGTAATTATGGGTCATTTAAAGAATTGACCTTAGACAATTTTTAAGGAGGATACATAAGTGATTAATTTGTTTAAAAAAGGTTTTATTTATTTAGCATTAATAATGCTAACGCTAGTAAGTTTTAACGTTGAAGATGCACAAGCTGCAGAAGCTGTAGATTATGAAGAAGGGGTAAGTAACTTTAATAATACTCCTGAAAACAGTGCTACAATTGGAAATAAGTTATTAAAACCTGAAATTGGTTGGAAGAGATATGATGATTCAAACTCAGTAATTACAAAGAATAAAATGTTTCATCAATCTCAACCAAATAAAGCATATAAAAATGGTCAATCGCAAGGAAATTCTGTAGGAACCCATTTTAAGTTTGAATTTATTGGAACGAAATTTCGTATAATAGATCAATTGAATACAAACCGTGATAAAAATACAAAAGTTACCATCGATGGAGAGATCGTAGAATATTATTCGTCATATAGACCTGACTCCTGGGAATGGCAAACTTTAGTATATGAGAAAAAGGGTTTAACAAATACGAAACATACTGTTTTAATAGAGAAATCCGATGATAGTTCTTATTTAGCTTTTGATGCAATTGACGTCGATGGTAAATTATTTGTTCCGGGCGAAGTCCCTGATGTTCAATCCATCACATTAGACAGAAATACATTAGAACTGCTAGAAGGTAGCCAAGATAAATTAACTGCTACAACTTCTCCTGAAACTGCAAATGTAATCTGGTCATCTAGCGATGAATCTATCGCTACAGTTGACCAAAATGGTAATGTAACAGCTATTCGTGAAGGCGAAGCAGTTATTACTGCTAAGATTGAAAACACAGATCTTGTAGCTACTGCTACAGTTATCGTTAAGAAACCAATTAACGAATCTTCGAGTGCTATTCTAAGTATTACCTTAGTGAATGGTATAACTAAAGAATATGATGTAACTAATACAATTTTAAACAGTTACTTAAATTGGTTTGAAAGTGCTCAAGGTACTTCGACATTCAAATTTACAAAGACAATTTCTCCTTATAAAAAAGTAACGGAATATATCGTACATGATAAGATTGCTTCATTTGAAGTAAGAGAATATTAAACGTAAAAAAGCCCAGGCTCAAAATTAATTGAGTACCTGGGCTTTGCTGTCGAGTTGTGGAATGGTGCATCTTAACCCTTTGTGCAGAAAGGAAAAGTTGCACCTAAATTATTATATCAATCCAAGCACATAGGAAGTATCCAACAAATGGTTTAAAAAGTAATATAAATATATCGACTTGGATAATATACATTTTTAACTAAAATTAACCAATTAATAAAAAAAACTTAATTATGCTTTCCTATTTCTACTTATTTCGTCGTTGTTGAATTGTAATATACAATCCTAATAAACGGTCTGTAGTCATCGTACGATTTTTCAAATCATTTAAATGCGCTTGTTGAATAACACCTTCTTTAACAGCTTGTGCTAAAAACGCTTCTGCCTCTGTAAACATTGCTGGTGATCCTGGATTCCAATTTGGATTTTCCACTTTAACTTCCTCCTTCGGTTTGTCTTCCACAATTAACTGAACTTGCATCTTACTATTACTTGGTACAACTACTTTTCCTAGTACATAGCCCTTTGGCATTTTCCAAGACGCTTTAACCTCAAAGTGTGGACGGTCAATAGCGTTTGTCCATGTTCCGCCCCACTCAATACCTAACTTTTTCGCAATAGCCCCTACTCGATTAAGTGTAGTCACATCATATAAAGATTGTGGAGGACCAACCGCGATATCCCATGCTAGACGTGATTTGTGGTTACTGCTTAATGTCCATGTAACGATTTGACCAGGGCGTGTTCTACCTTGTGCATATAAGTAGTTTTGGCGTTCTTGTGAGCGATATGTTTCTGTGATGAAGATATTGTGAATACCAGCCTTGTAACACTCCTGAAAAAGTAATCTACAGGCTTGCTGTGCTGCAGGTGTTAGCTCTGATAAATCACGACACGTTGTTGTTACACTAGTCATTTACCTTCACCATCCTTCGATTTATCGTCATTATCCATTTGCAACTGAGTGAATGCACTCGCTAAAAACTTCGGTACACGAATGCCTAACTTACCTAAGTTTTCAATCATACTGATACCTTCCATTCCGATTAAAAAGAGAATCATAGCATTCCGCATGAAATTACCGCTCTCTGTCGCTGTATCTAATTGCACTGCAGCAATAACCATTAATCCCATTGCTGTCTTTTTGATTAAGCCTTTAAACATCTTTTTACTTTCGGTTTTCTTAAAGACTAAACTCACCATGAAGCCAAGAGTATAGTCGATTACCATGAATATAACTAATGCTTTAATCAAATGGTCAACACCCCCAACGAGGTACCCTAACCACGCCATTGAGCCACCCACAAGTGATGTATATAATGTGTCCGTCTTCATTTGACACCTTCCTTTTCTGCATAATAAAAGCCCTCCACAGATGATTGTGGAAGGCTTAAAAACTTATTGTATTTTTCATTTAAGACAACGCGCCTTTATACGGCACACCTAGTACCATAAGAGATTCCATTTCATTTATCATATTGGTTTGATGCTTGTTTAGGTCCGATAACATTTGTTTTTTGCTTTGCTCTATATATTTCATTGTATCAACAAATAAATCACTAGCGTTTTTAGGTACGCTATTCCCGATAACTACTTTATACGGAACGATTTCACCGTTTCTAAACGTTTTGTAAATAGTCATTATCTTTGTGCTTAATTCGATATCTAAAGGCTCGTATATCAGCCATACACGTTCACCCAACGATTTATTAACCAATTCTATAGTATCTAACTCTAATGAAATTTGTGGTTCTGAAACGATAGAATTTTTAAGGATATGTTGCAATTCGCCAACACTCGTTATCTTTTCATCAACAATAGGAGTAGCTTCTCTTATACCAAATTGAGTTGCTGTAGGAGCCGTATATGAAGTGGTAATCCCATTTGCTCCTGTACCTCTTATAAATGTTTTTAAATTAGTGGTATCTACATGCTTTGATAACGATTTTACATTGTATCCATACCTATAAAAGGAATCGTTATAACTTCCAGATAATTTATACGTTATCACAATGTTTTTATTCGGCTTTATTTCATACCATGCGCCGATATGCTCGCATAATCGATTCAATAAAGACACTACATTATCATCTCCAAAATCCTGTATAAAAAAAGATGCTGTAATTTCGGTAGTGTAACTCCAACTTGTATTTCCTAAAGTGAAGTCTAAAAACTCACTCAATGGAGCCAATGTCTTATCAAATATAACATTCCGCCTAGTGTCTACTAAATCAAAGAATGTAGATACAGCTTGCATCTCTTTATGTGTACGATATTCAGTAATTTGTTTAATTCTAAACTCTAAATCATCAGCATGTATAATCGATTCTTCTACAAGAAGCTTATGACCTGGATTATTTTCCACATTCAAAGAAATAAGCGATAGTGTTAAACTACCGCTTGTGTCTTTTACTATATCTAAATTATTAAATTGAATAAGTGGTTCAACTTCCGAACCTTTAGATACATAAATCATTCATTCTCTCCTTTCTTTTACATCTTATTAAGTTACGCATAAACCACGTTAGTAATATCTTTATATTGCTCTGCAGTAATACGCCCTTTAGCAACTTGTCCTGATAAATATTCGTTGTCGATACGTTGTTCATCATACATTCGTTTTAAAAAGTTAAATAAAGCTGACATTATAGCTCCTCCAATAAAGTAATAATCGTATCTTCCAACTCAACAATACGTTCCTGATTAGTTTTCGGAGTTGGAGCATCGATAACACGATAACCACCATCAACAGTATATTCTACTTCCATTTGTTCAAATGTTGCACCTTCTGGTAATGGGTTTGTCACCTGATTTTCTATGATTGATTCAGGTATTTCGACATCCACTTCCGGAAGAACTAACTCATCAGGTCCTTCATACCCTTCTTTCTGCTTCTCTTTTTCGAAATCCATTAATTTACGGTCTCGTTCTGATTCTAAAAAATTTATCAATTGATGAGCTTCTCTGATTTCCTCTTCATTTAATACTACTTGCGTGTAACCATAATCCCAATCTCCAATATTGATAACTTTACCGTCTTGAATAACAACTGTTTTAGTTTCAATCATTTCGCAATCCACCCCGTATTCCCTGTTCCAGATTCTTTAACATAAAGCGTTGTATTTGCTCCACCATTTGATCTTAAATACAATGACCCTACAGGAGCAACAGTACCACCTTCAGGAGCACCAGAACCAGAAAGTATCCTAACTCCATTATATAATGTTAAATTTCCGATATTATCTACAGTAAATTTTTTAGTAAGATTTTCATCCATGACATAAAATCCACCTACATCTGCACCTAGTACTGTTTTACCTCGGCTGCCATCACCTGCAAGTCGTTCTAAAGCTAGATGAGCAGTTCCTGCAAGAGTTCCAACGTGTAAAGTATTTGATGCTCTCGTTACAGCGCCTACACCTAAAGTATCTCGAATTCTGTTAAATCCACCATTGATGAATAGACCAAACGCGCTAGCTATATCACTAGCCATAGGAGCACCTTGGATATAAAGAGTAGCTGCATCTGTAATATTACTGCCACTTCCTAAAATTTGAGGAGTTCGTAAATAAGTTCCGGCTACTAATTGATGAGTGTCAGAAATAGCTCTAGTGATTTCAGGACTGATAATCATACCTGCAATAGTAGAGTGCGTAGCATTAGCGATTAGCGTAGTATCTAATTCAAGTCCTCGCAATGTACTTTCCAATGATGTTGGACTATTTGTAATGACCACAACGTCATCTGCATCTTTTTTTATGGCCTTATTCTCATATTCAGTCAAGTGTTGTGAAACTGTATCGCTTAAATCCTTAATGTTTTGTTTTGTATTTGCTAGAGTTTCATCTAGCCATTGATCCTCATTGAAATCATATACAATACCGGTATTAGTTTGAGGATGCATTGCTCGTCCTGTCGTATCATTTTCTTTCAAATTGTCTACGTAATTTATAGGATTAACAGGTGCGGAAGTTGGGCTACTTGTTTTAATTCGCGCTAATCCAACTCCAACATAATCAGTTGGTTCGACATCGAATATTTCGATATGCTTTTGATTAGTTTCGTTAGTGATATGTTGAGATAAAGCTTGCGTGTTTCCTGTGTCGATATTTACGTTTCCGTCAGTATTCGGAAATTCTCCATTAACAGATGCTACAGCACCAGTTCCATCCACACCTCTCATAGCCAGGCATGTCCAATCTAAACCTTCTACAGGTTTCACCGCAACATTAGTGCGTAGAGCTTGCCAAGTTGATCCGTTATCAGTAACTACATTGTTTTTAATGTATTTATTTGTTAGGTTCCATTTTGTAGCAGTTCCCCAACCTTCAATACTTTCAGCTGCCTTATTAGCACGTAAAGTGGTGTTTTCTGATAGAGCAATCTGATCTTTTACATCAGCTATAGCTTTAAGCGCATCGTTCGTAGCTTTATAAGATTCGATAGTGGCTTCATTAGCATTTTCAGATGCAATGTTAGCTTTATTAATCGCATCTTGAACCCGCTTAGTTAAATCTAGAAAATCATTTTCGTTTGGTAATGTATTGATTGTTAATTGAAGGTTGTTTAAACCTCGAATAATAGAATCCCAGTTCTGATTAATCCTTACTCGTTGTTCTCGATTTATCGGATTTTCTGTGGTGTGTAATGTTATAGTCATTAGTTATCCTCCTTATAGATATAAAAATTTAAAATCAAATATTATTGAATCTACTCGTCCGCCAGTCACAATGAAATTGTTATCTCCTGGGACCAAAGTGAGTAGTCTTTTGTTAGTCATAAAGAATCTAGATTCGCCGTTGTAAAAAGTCCTTACGCCGTCCAATATAAGCATATCGTCATCATCGATAGGTCCGCTGTAATGATAAACATCACCTGTCGTCTTGTTGGTTATAGTCACTCCAGAAGCGAAAATCCCTTCAATTTCAATCATGCAATACACTTGCCTTGGATCTATAGTTACATTCCCTAGGTTTTTTACAGTAAATTCATTAGTCGTGAATGCATAACGCAAATCGTCATCCCATGTAATTTCGCCGTTCCAAGCCCATCTATTCAAGTCCCACTCTTTATGAGTACGTGTAGTAGATATAGATTCCGCATATAAATCTTCACAGATGAATTCAACGTCAAATTGTTCCATGTATTGTGCTGGCGTTACCAAAAAGTTTCCGTTCAAACGTACTTTATATCTTTTATATGACTCATTTTTGAAGATGATATAGAAGAATTTATCTCGAGTGAATAAAGCGTTAATTTCATCTCGCAACAAATAATAATCCTGTATATCATAAGATTCATACAAAAACCGCACTGTAATAATGCGGCTTTCATATCTTGTATCTGAAATTATGCTACCAATACCGCCATCCACAGGATTTAGCTGGTGTGACATAGTGATTGACGGTATGAAGTGATAAAGTCGTTTCAAACTATATTTTGATATATCCGTTTTTCTTCCGTCTTTGTTCATAATTATCATGCCATCGTCAATCCTCTCACTCTTCCTTTTATGGCTGCTTGGTTATAAGTCATATTGTTAACTGTATTGAAAGTAGCTTCTGCTATTAATTTGCCATCTAAATAAATAGGTGCTGATTGCACTTGAACATCCACATTGTTTGATATCGATGCACTACGACTTAACGCATTGCCAGAACTTCTTGTGGAAGACAAACTATTTCTAACACTACTCATTGTGCTAGATAGTGCACCACCGATACTACCAAATGCAGATGTAGTAGATGATGCATTTCCAGTTTCGGCATCTACACCTAACACTGAGGACATGGTATTCTTGATCGATTCAGCAATCTGTTTAGCTTTTTCATTTAATGCACCTTCTGTGGATGACAGACCGTTTAATAATGCGTTACCTGCATCTACACCCACTTGTTGAAGTGTTTTCAACTCGTTATCGGTAGATTTAGTAATACTTCTGATACTTTTATTCCAAGAGTCTTGTAATATCTCAAGTTCATCATCAGCGGTACGTTTCATGGCTTTGATATTCTTTTCAACATCTTTTTTAGAACCTGCCAATTGACTCTCTGCTTGCTCTCTAGCAAGTCTGAATTTATCTTCGTACAAAGTAACGAAGTTTTGTAACTCTGCATCTGAGAGGGAGTTTAAAGCTTTTACTTCACCAAGTCCTTTAACTCCCATTTCCTCAAGTTCTTTGATTAAATCATCATTGTCGATTCGAGAATATAAACCTTCCATCGTGGCACGCCATTGAATCATCGCATCTACTTGGGATTGTTGAGCAGCAATCATATCTTGTCCCGAAATTTCGGTTTCTTTAAAGATAGATGTTAATCCACCCATAGAACTAACTAACTTCTTGGTAATAGCATCTAGCTCTTTATAGTATTGATCCCACAATTTAGCAGATTCTTTAGTAAAATCCTCTGTAATTTTGTTCATTTCTTTAGTGAACTTATCGTTTGTGGACAGCACTTCTTTGTTTACAGCTTCGACAGCTTTTTTATAGTTTTGTTGCGATTTGATACGTTCTTTAGAACCTTCCTCAAAGTATTCAGAAGCAGTTTTCCAAATTGCGATTTCCTCAAGTACACCCATTTGATTTAATGAGTTTCGTTCGCTAATAAAGTTAGTTATCTCATCTAATTCAGCTTTACGTTGCGCGCCAGTAAGTTTATTGGCGTCCACAGTTGCTTTCTTTTGGATCTCGAGAATCTTTTTAGCAGAATCTTCTTCGATTTTTGCAATCTTTTTAGCGTTATCACTAGCTGACTTTTGATTCTTTTTGCTACTAGATTCTTTAATTTTTGCAATATCAGCAGCAGCTTTTTCTTCGATGTCTTTTATCTTCTGATTAGATTCTTCCATGATTTTACGTTCTTCTTGAGCGTAATGGTCAGCAACATCAATAAGGCTGTTTCCGATATCATCCATTGTTTTTAGAACGCCACTTTGTTGGTCTTGCATTCCAAGGTTCATACCTAAAATAACGTCATTACCAATTGCTCTAAATACGCGTGATGGTGAGTGCCTGTCGAATACTCTGTTAGCAGCTCCAATTATGTCTTTACCTATTTTTTCGATGGCCTTCACAGGTTTTAATGCAAAATCTACAAAACCTTTAACTAGACCGTCGATAACATCTTTACCAATCTTGACAAAGTCATCAATCTTGAATACGTCCTTGATTTTAGAAACAATTTCATCAAATTTCTTTTTAACTGTATCTACCGCATCAGAAACAAATTTCTTCACTTCTGTACCAAACTTTTTAAAGACTCCTACTACTTTACCTAAAATCCATAATTGAACTAGATTAAAGATAAACTCAACCGCACCATCCCAAATTTGTTTTATTCCTTCCCACATTTTAGAGAAGTCTCCACTTAACAGTCCGGAAAAAGCTTTCACAAGACCCATTATGATGTCTAGAGCTCCTGAAATTATGCCTTTGATGTTATCCCAAGCATCAGTTATAATTCCTACGATGATGGGAAGAACCACTTCAAACACGGCTTTAATAGCATTCCACACAGTTTCTATCGTTTCTTGTAGTTGAGCGCCGTTTTCGTCCCAATATTCTTTCAGGGCTGATAGTTCATCTTTTACAAATCCAACAACTTCATCAATTATTGGTATGACAAATTCTTTGATAGAATCAAAAGTTTCTTGAACTGCTGTAGCAAATTCATTTGTAGATTCTCCACCGTCTAGTAAGGCTGAAACCATATCAGCAACTTTACCTGCAAATTCAGCCATAACTAAAAGTGTTGGTTCTAATGCTGTTTTCACATCATTGATAGCTTGGTTAATACGATTCAATGGGTCCGAATCCATTGCTTGAATAGATTCGGAGAACGATAACATATTATCTTCATTAGTTGAAAGGTGTTCGTTCATATTGATAAGAGTATCAGTTATTTTAGTTCCGTTTTCTTCCCATAACGTTCCGAATACCTTTACTCCAACTTCGTTTTGTTTAGTCTTATCATCTATTTCTTGAATAGCATAAGCAACAGCTTGCATTGCATCTGTGCCTTCATAACCACCTTCAGCTACAGCTTGACCCCACACTTGCATTTGTTCAGCGGAGATATTAGTACCCTTTAGAACGTCTTTCATCGACTGGTCTACTTCAGCGCCAAACTCAGCCATAACGATACGACCTTCTTTAATACCATCTAGCAGAATATCGATATTCCAAGTACCAGTCTCCACGCCAGCGGCCATAATAGCTTGTATTTCTTGAGCTGTGTATCCTGCTTCTATTAACTGATTTCCGTATTCAGCAATGATATCTAGTTGTTCTGGCGGAAATCCTATTTTCAATAAAGCTTGAGTCATACCTAAAGCTTCTTGTTGTGAAATTCCGAACGTCTTAGCCATCTCATGCGATTCTTGAATTAATTCATTAAAGTCAATTTCTTTATACGCAAACGCAATAGATGAAGCGCCCTTAATAATCTCTTGATTGGTAGACACGGAAGCATCTCGATTGAGAGACATTTGACGCCTAACACCTTCGTATGCTAATTCTTCATCGCCTAGTGCAGCGGAAACTTCACGTATAGATTCTTTAACAACTGCAGTATCCTCTTCATTTAAACTCAAAGACATTTCGATTTGTGTGTCCAAACGAGACATGTCTAATCCTTCTTTAATAGCAACTCCTAAAGTAGCCATAGCACCTACACCTACCGCGGCGACTCCTTTAAGCTTCCCACCTAGACCTTCAATCTCATCTCCTGCGTCTTCGGCTACACTTCCCAGGTTTCGCAAATCATTGGCTACATCATCAAAAGAAGCGCCGTCGTCAATATGACGAATTGCTTGTTGTAAATCTTGTAAACTAGCACTGCTACCTATAGCTTGCTGACCAACCAATCGAATAGCTCTATTAATCTGGTCTGCAGAAGCTGTACCGTTCTGTATAGCGCTAGTTAGCCTTGAACCTAGTAAATCCACATAATCATTTAGCTCTGTTCCTGTAGCACCTAACAGAGTATTAAAATCACGTGTGGACTGAATCAATCTTTCTTGGTTAGCTTGAGACGATGTAACTTCATTCGATAAGCTGTTTAATTGTGCCTCAGTATTGGATAATTCCCTTTGAAATGCTCTGTACTGATCTGCACCGATATCACCATTCGCAAATTGTTGTTCCACTTGCGCTTGCGCTTGACGTAAAACACCTAATCGTTCGCTAGTAACGGAAATTGTTTGAGATAGAATTTGTTGACGCTGTGCCATTAAGTCCACATTTGTCGGATCTAATCGTAATGCTTGATCTACTTCTTTTAATTCTTTCTGCAAGTCTTTTGCTTGGTCGTCCACACTTCTCAATGCGTTTGTTAAACCGTCGGTATTACCATCAATTTCAATTGTGATGCCTCGGATACGTGAACTAGCTATAACAATCTCTCCTTTCTTGCAAAATAAAAAGGACTGGAAATTAATCCAATCCTCATTACATGGCCTTTAACGCCTGTATATCAGCTTTCGTAGCTTTTCTAACCTTTTTGTTCTCGGGAGTTTTTAAGTCCGCAAATGATTGTATGTGATCCAAAACCATGCCGATTGACATGAGTTGCAACTCAAACAAAGACAACCCGCTTTCTTTCGCAAAAAGAATATATTCTACAGTTGTTATAGGTTCCTCGTTATCTACTTTTTTCTTACTAGTTTGTCCTTTTTATTAGACATAAAATTCTTTTGTAGAAGTGGCATTAATTCTGCAACGACGTCAAAAATCGGAAACTCATCAAATGACGAGAGCCATTGTTTCATTGACCCGATTCCAGCATCACTTTGTTTTGCAGTGATATATGCCATACGATAGAACGCCATAGTATCCACATTGCCTATTCCCTTAATCGCTTTTTCGAACTTCAGGAAATCTCCCATAAAGTCATTATTAGTTTCTTCCATATATTTAACTGGAGTAAATCCATCCACTTTAAAACTCGTATTTCTTCCGCCAATCTTAATAACTTTTTCTGCCATTTAATGTGACCCCTTTTCATTTATTTGTTAGTTTTTTATTTAAATTACGGAGTAGGAGTTGGTACAGGTTCTTGTACAGATGTGAAGAAATTGGCGAAAACATCAGGATCTAAAGTTTTATTAGAAATAGCTTTGATAGCTTTATCAGAAGTACGTGGTTTAACAGTGATAGCCAACTCATTTGGAGAGATTTCAATCGTATCTCCTGTAGTATTAGCATTGTTGTTAGGGCGAGCTACGGTAACGTCATAGTACGCTAGGCGATCTTGTTCTTCGTCTCCCTCAATTTCATACAATAAAGCAATATCGTTACTTTTCGCGTCTGAGAATTCCGCTAACATACCGTTAACAATCCTTTCACCTAATACATCGATTTTGAATTGTTCAGGGATAAGAGCGATAGATAAAGTGCCCTCATAACCCGTGTTAGCATTTCGAGCGTAATAAATCCCGTTGTCTGCGTAAAAGTTATTAGCACCACCAGTAGGGCTAGTTGTTATCGATACAGCACCAGGAATACGTACAGGTTTGCCATAAGTGATAGAACCATCAGCGGCACGTGTTAAAACTGCATAGTGAACGTTATTCAAACCATATTGAACTCGGTTCGCAAACATTTGAATATCTAAAGGCATTAACATTTTCATTTCGTTTGATTTCATCCAAGAAACCTCCTAATTAATTAATGTGATTGAAAAAATGCATTGAAAAAGCCCTTCCGATTCGATGAAAATCGTAGGGCTTTGTCCGTATGGCAATTTATTTGTGTTTAAAAAGTCTTTTATTTTGCGTTCTGCTGTTAGATCTTTTGTCTTTGTGTAAAGCTCTATATCAATGTATACACCTTCGACAATTACTTCGTTGTCGGCGCTTACGTTGTCATAATCTGTATCAATGTAACAGATGAACGGCGGCTCCTGTTTAGAAATGAAATGTGAAAAGCGCGTCGGGTAAAGTTTATTTAACGCTTGCGCCAATTCAGGTAAAGTCATCATTAACTCAACCCCCTTCGTAATTCATCCTCGAAATCACGCACCATTTGTGTTTCAACAGGTTTGATATGCGGTTGTGCAGCAACACGTCCTCCATTTACTTTTGCATGCCCTTTTTCTAGCAAGTGAGTTAAACGGTAGTGTTTTTTATTGTGGACGACAAACTTCCCTCTAACTTTTTTATAAGTCCAACTTTCAGCGTATTCCCCTGTATCCTTTGGTGATTTTACTTTTAACTCTTCAACACCTTCTCGGGCTGTCTTTTCAGCAATTTGTTGAACCGTTTCATCAGTTTGATTTGCATAGAGGGCAAGTTGACGATTGATTTCAGCGGCTAATTGTCCAATACTCGCCATATCACACACGCCCCTCTACAAAAATAGTGACAGTTTCGTTCGTATCGTTGTCGTTGATTGCCTCTTTTACATCAAATACAACGCCTTTATGAACAACCTCGAACGATGTTTTTTCAGCATTGATAAATTCGTCTAGTTTAGATGAATACTTCACTACATATCGCTTTTGAACTTTTGTTGATTCTTGTCCGGCTGTAATTGATTCACCGTTTTTCGATGTTTTCACCATGGCCCAAAAATGGTCGTAATCTTCATATGTTTCGATTTCTTGTAGAAGTTCATCTGTTGTAATCGTTCGTTGACGTAAAAGAATTTTATGACGATACATGCCTGTTTGATTGTTGTAGTTGTAATTATTCTTTTTCACCGACATTGCCCTCCACAGATGATGAAGTAGAGAGCACCTTTGAAATTGCTAGTGTTGTAATTTGCGATAAAAAATTATCATTAAAATATTCAATCGCATCATTGTAAACGTAGCGACTACGCTCAAATACGAGTTCTTTGAATCTCTCGCTCGTATACAAGTCGTAGTCTCCGCATTTATCAATTAAATCTTCAACGGATGCTTTTAATATACGAGTTAAATTACTATCTTCATCATCACTTAACTTCATACGCTCTTTAAATTCAGCTAAAAGTTCTACTGTGATTTCATTCATTTAACTCACCTACTTCTCTTTTGGCGTTTCGTTTTTCTTAATGAAAATCTGACCATATGTGTTATTTGTGGACGACAATACTTTGATACGTGCAGTCGTTTGTTTTCTAGCGTCAGGTGCCGGGAAAACGTCACCCTCTCGATAAAAACGACCATCTTTATCCTTGAAATCTCGGACTACTTTATACATTGCTATCCCTCCTTAAAGCTGTAACCCCTTAGAATTAAGGAGTTACTGGTAATGTGTAGATTGCTGCCACTTTATTATCACGCGGTTTTCCGAATGCAAATGTTTTCGCAATGTGTAAATTACAATCTTCCATAGCTAACGTTTCTTTGTATTCTGTAACCTCAATGCCACCACCACGGTACGCATCGTAACGATCACTTACAAATGCAACTAACTCACCTTTTGTAGCAAATTCCGATTCGATAAGAATGAAATTGTAAGGAAGTTTTGTAATGTAATCACCTAGTGAGTTTTGGATAGTAAAGTCACCTTTTAAATCCCAAGCATCAGCAGGGTTAATCACTAGTGCGACCTTTCCGCTAACGTTTAAAGGCTTACCATTTTCTTTCTCTGATAATTCTTTACCAATTCCAGCGAATTCTTTAATGATTGTTTTCGGGTCAGCTAATGTCAATGCCCCTGTTGCCGCTTTTTTCGCATGGCCATTTGTTGGATCTACAGCCGCCGCTAAATCACGAATTAAACCAATCGGTTCTTCTTTTGTTGGACCAGCGCCGTTGATAACCGCATTTTCCAATGCCACTGCATATGTTTCAGTAATTTGCGTTTGGACATAAGCCGCTACCCATTTAGGTCCGAATTTCGCAAGGTCTTTCGGCAATACAACAAACGCTGTTAATTTAGATTGTGCAATTTTTTCTTGCTTGAATGCCGCGTTCAATTGACCTTTGATATCTCCGAAAATAGGACCCCATACAGCTGCGCCTTCATATTCCGATGTAATAGCAGTTAATGTAATCGTCCCTAAGTCACGGAAGTTGATTACTGATAATAATGGATGGTCGCTTGTTAGGTCATCGTAAATACGTTCTTCAATCGTATATGGGAGAACAATTTCATCTTGGAAACCGTCAGATGCAACAACATTGAAGAACTTAGTTTCTTCGGATGTTAATACATCTACACCACGGTTAGATAAAACAACTTGATCTAATGTATTGTTAGCTACTTCGTTCGAGATTTGAGTTGTTAAAGAGTTTACTAACGCATCTTGCATGTTCACCCAAGCTTCTTCAACTTGCTCTGGTGTTGACTCTTCGTTTTTAACTACATTTGCATAATTTAATTTCGCTTCTTCATAAGCGTCAGTGTGATTGTTTAATTTCATAACCATTATTGGTTACCTCCTAGTTTTGTGTATTAAAAAAGGAACCCTTTACGCTTGTTAGTCGGTTGTACCGGCTCTGGCGTAGGTTCCTGATTTTGTTGATTTTTTAATTGTGAAATTTCATTTTGTAAGTTTGCATTTTGCGCTCGTAAATTGGATAACTCGTCTTTTGGGTTGTCTTCCACAGTTGTTGAAGCAGCAGAAGTAGCAAAGCCGATTTCAATTGCTTTTGATGCGCTGAACCATGTTTCGGCATCAACCTTCTTCCGAACTTCTTTACGGTCAACATTTGCTTTTGTCATGTAAATATCAATGATACCCTCTTCTAGTTGCTCCAATAAATCAGCTTCACTTCGGAAGTCATTCTTAGCACCCCAAACACCACTAGACGCTTCGTGAATCATAAACATAGCACCTAAGCCCATGATTAATTCATCAGCAGCCATTGCAATAATAGATGCAGCAGAACACGCCCATCCATCAACGTAAATTGTGATTTTGGCACCATACTCTTTCTTGTAGCTCATTAAACGGTTGTAAATCGCAATGCCGTCAAACGCGCTACCACCTGGTGAATTTAAACGAATGACAACATTATTGCCATTTGCTTCTTTCAGCGCATTGTCTACATCAATTGCAGATGTATATTTATCGCTCCAATAACTTTCACCGATAATGCCATAAATCGTCATTTCCGTGACCGCTTTGTTTTCATCATGCTTTACAGCAAAATTATGCGGTACCGACATTAGTTGTTCATCGTATTGCGAGTTTTTGTAATTAAACAGACGTTTTACTTTCATTTCCCTTTTCACCTCCCTTCGAATGTTCTGCTTTTTCATAGTTTTTCGTGATGTAATAAGCTTGCATTTCAGGTAAACCTGTTGGCTCTAAACCAATCATTTCACGACCTTCATCAGGATTGATAATGCCACTAGCAACCCCTTTATCAGCCTTTGCCAATAAATCTAACGGACTTTCCATAGTGATACCGCGAACTTGAATTTTACGACCATTTTGATAGTCCTCTTTCTCAATGGTTTTATTATTCAATTCATCAGAAATTTTCTTTAAAAACGGACTGTAACAAAACTTGTCATAAGCTTTTAAAGCCGTTTCATACTCAGACATATCACCACGAACTAATGCAACTGGAATACCTAGTAATTGCGCTACATGTTCAACCGCTTTGTCAGATATCTTCGTAATATCTTCAATGGAACGACCACCATTCGCACCATTGGTAAGTTCGGTGTAATCAAAACCTTTAAGCTTAGGTACGATAGCAAATGCTTTTGTCTTAAATGCATTAAACATCTTATCGATGAACGATTGTAATTTAGCTAACTTCTCGGGGCTTAAATCTTGGCTTGATTCCATACCAGCTAATGCACGAATTTGATTAGAATACATTGACGTTTGAATCATGCGGCTAAATAATTCCGTATAATCTTCAAACATACCTTTCATAAACTTATCCAACTTTTCATTGTTGTAAGTAATATGGATAACCTCATCCATGTTGAATGTTCGCTTGAATGTATAATCTTTCACCGTCACATCTGAAAAAACATCGGGCAAAACGGCGTATTCTTTGCGTGTAAATGAATCAGCAATTAATAAATCATTACTATCTGTTTTAATGACAAGGACCTCATTATCAAAAATGGCACGATACGCAAACCTTTGCCAAAAATCAGCAGCTGATTGGTCTGTGTTTGGACGTACATTTAATAAGTAATCCCAATCGTCATACACACGTTTACCATCCTCAGAAATACGGAATACCGATTGCGCTACTGTACGAGCGATGAAACCGATGCAAATTTCTAACGCCATGCTTTTTAAATAGGCTCTTTGTTCAATCTCGATACCATCAAAATTAAAATCATAAGATGAATCAAGTGATTTGTTACGTTGAAAAACCTTTGATAAAAAACTCATATATTTGTCTCACCTCCTCCCTTGCCTTCCACAGATTATGAGGAAGAAGCAGATTAGAAATTTAGTGCATCTAATGCATCTAACGTGTCATCAACATCGAAATCTTCTAAATCACGAGTGGCCCATAATCCATAAAGGAACATCATGAAGCCATCTGTCTTACGCTTCACTCGTTCTTTTTTCTTGTAAGTTTTTTCACCGTTCTTACCTATCTCAACCAATACGTTATTGCAATACCATCGCATTAATGGGTTATCCCCCCATACAATGCGTTCTTCATCAAACGCTAATTCAATTCGCGGTGCCAACAATGCACTTGCAGCATCCGGATTCCGAATGACTTCAACTTCAAATCCTTCTTTTTCGAACAATGGTTGTAATATTTCCATACGGAAGTTATCTCCGATAATTTTCTTGATGTTCCAACCTTCTTTGTCACGCATGTCAACAAACCATTTCACAACAACAAACGGATCCATTGATTCTTTGTCCAATACTTTAAGTAGTTTCTTTTCTTCCCACTCACGTATTGGCGCGAATTTACGATGATCTTTTTTATTGTTACCTTCTGCTTTATCACGACTGTATGCGTAATGCTTATCCGCAAATGGTTTACATACATACGAGTAAGTTAATTCTTTCGGCAGTATGTATTTGTTTTGCTTCAAGAACAATAAACCACATGCTACAAAATCTCGAATGGATGCGTAGTCAACACAACCGATACACTCACGACCTTTCAAACTGTTCAAATCATACTCTTGATCAGTCGATAGGATTTTTTCCCACGTTGTTACGTTTTTCTCTAAATCTACTTTTGGTAAATTCATTCGTTTGGTTACAAATTCTTCATAACCACTAGGATCGTTTTCTAACTTACGATATTGCTTTGTAACAACACGTAATAAAGTTTTCGCATACGGTGATAACGGCTTATGAAACATTGGATTTGCTTTCTCCCAATTACTCGAATCGTGCATTTCTTCCTCGTCATCCACAGTGCAGAGGAAGGGGAAAAGGGAATCTTCTTGAACGCTTACTTGTCGCTCCAGGATATTCTTCGCACGTTCCTTTATTTTGTCGATAAAGCCATCTCGAATATAACCATCAGTACCGATATAAAATTGGCGTGAATCCGCAACTTTACCAAGACCTGATGCAAATACATCAACGATTGTTGAATCCTCGTATTGATGTATTTCATCGTAAATTACACAGCCATCACGCAAACCATCTTTTGTTCCTGCGTTGCTTGTATGGAACTGGAATACCGATTGTGTTTCGTTATTCTCGATTGTTTCTTTACGAATCTTATACAACTCTTTATATTCATCTTTACTATTCAGTTTGTTGTAGACTTCCACAAATGATGTTTTCGCCTGCTTTTCACTGTTGGCTACTATCGAAACGTTGTAATTTTCAATACCATGAAGCTCACTAATAAAGAAATCAGCTAATGCAGAAATCAAACCATTCTTACCGCCACCACGTGCCATGTAAAGTAAAAACTCGTCAAATACTAGTGTTTCATCTTCTGTGTATCGCATGAAAACGAAAGAACTAAAAAACGTTTGAAAAGGTTGTAAAGGAAAATAACGTTCATTCGTGCGTGTTATAAAACGTTCTAACATCTCAACATCGAAATAGGCATCTTTCATCGTCAAAATATCTTCTTTCAGCCATTCAATAAGCTGCACACGTTCTTCATTTAAAGTTATTTTCCCGTCTCGCCACAACTGAATATAGTCAGTGACGTATTTAGGTATTTCCATAGCGCCACCGCCTTTCTGATTGTTTGGAGGAACGACAAATAAGACAATTTCCAAAACGTCTTAGACGCACTAGAAATGCCCTTTAAATTGATTATGAAATAAAAAAATCCAGACAGTTACCTACCCCTATGACCGATGTCCCCTTGGCGTGGATTTTACAAACTTTTGACCCCGGGGGATGTACACTTACCATTTTTCATCATCAGCGAACCTATTCTTCTTAATTGCAAATGGTTTATGGAAATAGCGATTATGTTCACGATTGTGGCAGTTAACACAGATACATTCTAAGTTATCAGGATTCATTGCTAATTCAGGATGATGTGCTAACTCTTTGATGTGATGCGTGATAAGCTGTATCTTTTTTCTGTTAGCTGTTTTACTCATGCGACCATCGTCGATGAATACTTTACCTTGTCGTTTGCATTCTTGGCATTCGAAGTTATCACGCTTTTTAATTTGATAGGACAACTTGCGCCATGATTTCGTGTTGTAAAATCGCTGTTGTTGTTCACGTGTTTTGTATTCAGTCACGATTAATCTGAACCTTCCAATCGTGTTGGTACTTCTTCATCATTCATTGCATCAATCTTATCTAACTCATCAGCCAATGCTTCAGTATGCTTTGCTATTGCTCGTAACTTTAATTGCATCTTGTTTGTATCCACATCAACTTCAATACTTAATGGTTTTCGTTTATCGGATTCTTCTTTACGTTTCTCTCGCCACGCTTGACCTATAGTTTTTATTCCGTATATCTCACTTGCGCTATAAGCACCTCGTGGTTGTAATAAGGATTTGCTACAAAAAGGACACTCACGACGATAACCATCGTCAGTTAATCCTAGTAAGAATTTATGACGCTTGCTTTCACACTCGATAACCATTCCTGTTTCTCTCATTTCCTTTCGCCCTCCACAATTCATAATAGATGCTCATTAGCTTTTATAGTCTGTTTAGCTTTCGACTGCATAATAAAAGACGATAGTTCTATGTGAACCACCGCCTACTTTAGCTCTAGTTCAACATGAACCAGACCTCTTATATCTTCAAGACTGCACACCCTATTCACACCCCGCGATTAACGCCTACGATTACTTAATGGCCGATAGGATATGCAGTATTCAAGGCATAATAAAAAGCCACATCTCGTTAGATGTGACTCTATATATATCAATTACTTTTCATATTTCATTTTCAATCTTTCTTTAAAGATTTCAATGAATTCTTCGTATTCAATAATACCTTTCTCATCTAATAACTCTGCAAGTCCAGTTACTGCCGATAAGACTATTAGTGCATCGGAAGCTCCGTTTACAACAGCCTTTTCAATCGCTAATTCCAAATCTACTTCTGAAGACTCGACCTTTTCGCCCATACCAACACCTCCATTCTACCTATATGATAGTATAAATGGAATGTATTGTCATATAAATTACTCAACTAAAAAGAGACTACCCATAACTAGTAGCCTCTCACGCTTGTTTGTAAGTAGTCGTACAAGCAAACGACTTATTATTGTAAGGAAATTTGATTAACGCATTTCCGTGCGCTTTTGAAAACTATCACAATATCAATTTACTATAGATTTTTGCGAACTTCGCTAGTGTTAGGAAGTTCACTTTTTTATTACATAATAAATCACATACAGCCATCCAAAAATACCGTGAATGATTGCCCAAAGAATTGACTTATTGACAACCCAGGAGATGAACATAGCAAATACAGCTCCAAATCCAATAACACTAAATATTACTTTCTTTAATTTCCTTTCTTTTATTGACCTTAGCATTTACACCCACCCAATCCTTTCTGCTGTTTTATCAATAAGGATATTTCGCTTACGCAATACCTTATGTCTGGACATATATAATTTATCCGCAATATCCTCCCACTCGTAACAACCATCCTTGTCCCAGTAACGCATGTCAACGATGGTACGCATATCCTCGTCTAAGTCCCTGTATAGGTCTTCCACAGTCTTTATAATGCGCTTTAGATTTTGATAATAAGCATCGCTAGCAAGCACCATGGCTTTCTTGGCTGTTGTATCAGAAATTGTGTTACTACGACCACCTACCAGTTCGCCACCATCGTTATGTGGATGCAACAATTCCCACTCGCGATATTTTAATTTCTTCTTATATTGTTCGTATTCAATCCAGTATTTCTCGATGTTCTGTATTTCACTACGCGATAACGTAGGCATATGCAACACCTACCTTGTTTGTTTATTTCGTTTTTTAGTAAAGCTTCTTTCCGATTGCTTCAATAACATTCACTGTTACACTATTCCCCGCCTGCTTGTACAACTGACTATCTGAGTTAACAGCTACAGCTCTATCAAATGCCCAATCGGGAAAGCCTTGTAATCTCCAACACTCACGCGGTGTCAGTTTTCTAATACTGTATTCTTCTGTAAGTACACCTTGTTGGCATCCAGTGTCCAATGTATTGGCTACTCCTTTCCCTACACGTCCTCTACGAGTCTTTGAGTTTGGTAAAGAATAGTTGATAGAATCACCTGGATAAGCTGTATCAAATCCTTTTTTAGTAGCTTCTCGAATTGCTATGCCGTTCTCTTTAATTGTTATTTCAGTTGATTTTATCGCAACCGCAGCCATAGCTTGATTTCCAATCCCTTTATAATCTCGAGCCATTAAACTATGACTAACATCTGTTTCACCCTTTATTTCATTGCGGTTCATCATTATAGTGTAATGACCTCGCCCTCCACCTTGACCTGTGTCTAAGGTTTCTGTAATACCAGTTGGATTAAAGACTTGTGTATTTCTTCGATAGCCTTTTCTATGAGCTATTATTTCGATAGAGTTAGCCTCGCTACTTGTTCCTCTGACAGGAAATACTTTTCTGGTACTTCTTCCTCTAAGATGTCCGACAATGAACACCCTTTCCCTGTTTTGTGGAACTCCGAAATCTCTTGAATTGAGTACGTCCCATTCCAAGTCATACCCGATTTCATCCAATTCAGCTTGGGCAAGCATGAAGTCCCAACCTCCATTAACTGATAGAAAGTTTTTAACATTTTCAATGAGTAAGTAGGTAGGCATTTTTTCGGAACCCCATTCT
Organism: Lysinibacillus sp. NPDC096418; assembly: GCF_044762775.1. Taxonomy (NCBI): domain Bacteria; kingdom Bacillati; phylum Bacillota; class Bacilli; order Caryophanales; family Bacillaceae; genus Lysinibacillus; species Lysinibacillus sp. NPDC096418. Next base: position 40,343 of record NZ_JBIWEY010000003.1, on the reverse strand, counting down.
TTGATTTGGCGTAATCGCTTAGTGACTGCAAAGAATAAAGAGGATCTATTTCCACTAAATCCTTTTTGTTCTCCTGCGACTGAAATGTCTTGGCAAGGGAATCCGAATGTCCAACAGTCTGCTCTTGGTACGTTTCTGTAGTCAATTGTTGTGATGTCATGCCATGTCCACTCTCCTTCTGTATTGTGTATTGCCTCGTAGCTTTTTCTAGCAAATTTATCCCACTCAACATAGCCGACACATTCATGTCCTGCTTGTTCAAGTCCTAATCTAAATCCTCCTATGCCAGCAAAGAGGTCTAAAAATCTCATTTCCTCACCTTCTTTCTACTGCACCGTATCCACACGCTTGATACTATCATTAGCATTAAACCCATTCGGATGACGATTTTTTAATTTATCAATATTCATCTGCATTACTTGTCCGTATTCGTAACCATAATGTTTAGCGATAGCTGCACACAGAACAAACACTTCATTCAATGATCCATGAGGGAATGCGATATCTTTTCTGTGATACACATTCTTTTTAGTGAATTCCGAAATTGTTTTACAGTTAATAAGTAATTCCGCAATCCATTCTTCAACTTTACCGATTGGAGTCGGATATTCAGTTGGTAACTTTAATTGATAAATAGATGCTAAACCAGCAGCATAATGAGTGACGTCACCTATTTCATGGATAAACTCTTCTAAATCTTTTTCAAATACAATCCCATTAACGAATGCTTCAAAAACCTCTACGGCTTCACCGATGAGTCCTAGTGAATAGTTTGATAAAATCCAATTCGTTTCCACATCATTCCTTGGTTTACCTTGCAACGGAAACGTGCGTCTTGATTTAAATTGAAATTCATTTATGTTCATTTCACTCTCTCCATTCTCAATTTATCGTGTTTTGCATGCACTCTGGTACGTTGATATAATCTGTGATAGCCATAGCCAGTCTCATTTGCGATATCTCGAATACTGCCTTCACATACAAATACACCATCTACATAAAGTTGGAATAACGCGCTTTCTACCTTACATTTCAATCCCAATCGATCCATTTTGCTATTTACCTGTCTTCGTGTTACTCCTAATTTATTTGCCAACTGGGTATATGTCATTTTCTTATGATTAAGGAGGATAACTCGCAACATATCCTCTGTCCAAATCGTTTTGGGAAGGTCAGGGCCTTCATCAGAGCCACTAACTACACTAGTTTGAACTCGCTTGTTTACCAATTTCAACAATCGCTTACCGTAATTTTGGATTTTCATACAATTAGCACAAGACTCGGACTCTTTCGCTGATTGGCAATTGCATTTTGATGTAAGTCTATTAACTTCTTTTAAGATAGCGATTCGCTTTTCGAGCATTTTAGCATCCATCAAAGTTCACACCCTTCTGCCACCGGTCTACGAATCTCTCAAATGTTATGCCGTATTTGGCATGTACATTGTGATATACAAAATACACGCCAAGACGGTCTAGAATTTCATCATTTATTTTCATGAGACCGACCACTCCTTTACGATTGACCAACCTTCTTTAATGTACTGGCGAACCCACTTACGTTTATATGGCATAACGACAATCGCTTCACATCCATCGACAATCATTGCCATTTCGATATATCGCTTGTATGGGTTTGTTATGGCCTTCCACAATCTACCCTGTGGACGACTTGTATTCTTCACCGACTGAACAATAGGAATCCCGTTTCGCATGTTCACGATGGTCAAAATACCCCTCTCTTTAGATAGTTTTTCATCTGATAGTAAAAGTGATAATAAATAAAATTCCCACTAAACTTATTATCTAAGTAGACAATTTCAAAGCCGTAACGAGCCTTGAAAGTATTCAACGAGCCAAGTAATGCAAGTGGGTCGTATTTACTTCTGTAGGTTCCGTTTAGTATTTTTTTGTAGCCCTCTGGATCTTCTAAAAGCAAAGTGAATGGTGCGCTTTGTGACCTTATTAATTCATTTTCAAAGCGTGTCCGTTCGTCTTTACCAAGGTTGTCTACAATCTCGTCTACACTGGCTTTACGCTCAACTCGACTATTTAAATAAATATCACGTTGAATACCAAGCTCTTCATTTCTCGGAATCATTGCTCCATAATCGCCAGTGTCTAGCTTTTTCAATTTGATTGGCACATCCTTGCTGCGTAAATAATCCATGATATGGCCATTTACTTGTTCGCGCGTATCCACTACAATCGTAAGTGTTTTTAGAATTTTGTTTAGTTCGGTGTCTGTGTAATGGTAGTGAATCATTGTGAATCACCTAGCAATTCAGGATTTTCGTAAATGTTGCCGATTATTTCATACGTAATTTCTGTATATTTATCAGCGAAGACTTTCGGGTTTATAAGGTAAATACAGCGTGTAACACCATCATCGATATATTGTGCTTTATATCCACACTCTTCTAAATCAAAAATGACTGTGCCTACTTCCTCATATACTTCGTCTATCCCATTAGTGAAACGGATTATATCCCCCTCATAAATCTCCTTGCCGTTCTTGTCCTTTAAGCCTGTGTATTGCATAAGTTTTGTATTTTTTAAATAATTTGTAGACACGCCATCAAAATCAACCACTTCTCTACCAAAATTTATACATCTAACAGGTCGCATCATACCCATTTCAAGACTAAGAATTTCCCAAGCGCGAAACTTAATCTCTCTCATTCTCTTAACCCCCTCGTTTTTGCTCATTATCAGAACCGTACGCACGTTCTATTTAAAAGTTGGATATATTTATCACCATTGTGCTAAAACGTCTAGAATCGACTGCAAATCACTTATTTTGATTAGCGTATAAAATAGCCCGTTCATAAATTTTTTGTTTTATAGAATTTGATTCGTTATTTTCAAATTGTCTGTAGTCAGAGTAAATATCTTTCCAACCGTTTTTAGCCATAACCTCTTGCCACGCCATCCACAGTTGTAATGATCCCTCATCGCTACATATCCAATCGTTTAATTTTTCGTTTGCCTGCCATCCACAGTTATGATGCAGTATCTTTTTAATCGTAATGTCTATTGATTTTGCACCTTCCCATGATTTAAACCATTCTTCGATTTTCGGAAAAATTGGATTAGCAGCTTTTAATACATCAGCTGGTACCAACTTCGCATTTTTCAACGCTAGTCGCCCATCCGATTCATCACGATATATTTCAGCGCCACTTTTCCAAATTAGCGATAAAACATGTAAAACCAATTATTCCCACCACCTAGTTATTGAAAGTTAACAAAACACCTATAAGTTAACGAAAGTTATTAAACAATAACTCGATTCAACCTTACAGCCACAAGGGTTTGAAAGAAAATAGTTAATTTCGTTATTGGGTTTTGGCATTACTGCTCTATATAACCCTTATATATATTTTTTATTTTTTTAATTAATATAAAAATAAATAACTATAGTAACTAAAGGTTTAAATAACACTCCGTTAACCCTTGGTATGGCTGATTTTTTGAAAAGTTATTAAAAGTTATTCAACACTCAAAGCAGTTAATAGGATAGCTTAAAACCGCCTGTTTTTGCGTTTTCGGTAACGCCTTTGGTAACAGGTTTTCGTTCATTTAAGGTAATTCCCGTTAAAAACGTTTTATTTCCTGCACCTTTCGTTTTTCCAAATCCTTTTGTTTCGAGCATTCGATAAAATGAACGGTTTCCAATTTGACGCTCCCCTGATTGCGAGCACCAACGGTCATAAACGTTGTATAGTTCTTTTGCCTCGATACGAATTGCTTCATTTTTAGGTTCGTCGGTATAACACATTTCATCTAAAAATGGTGCTAGAATATCCATTTCAGCTTTGTAATTACCTGTTGCATCCATAACAACTTTTGGTTCTTTTATCCCCGACTGCTGCCACTCGATACAACCCTCCAACGCCCAATTTAAGATTCCACTCATTTCAAGAGATAATTTTTCTTCCAATTTTTTATCACGTTCATGAGGCTTTAGATTTAGCGTAAATGGTATGATTTTGACACGGCGCCAAATCCCTTCATCTACCCCGCCAATGATGGGTTTGTGGTTTGTTGTGAAGAAAACTTTAAACTCTGGAATAAATTCAAAGAATTCTTGTCGTAAAAAACGTGCTAAAATCGGTTCTCCACCTGTGATTGTTTTAACTAGCGACTCCTGTAATTTCTCACCTTCTTCACTCTCTACAGCTGATACAAAACGTGCGTTGGCTAACCTTGCGATATCGTTATTTGCACCATCAGATTTCTTTTTAATAAACGTATTCGAATTTGTTTGAGCACCATAATCACCCATCAAATTTTTAATAATATTAATAAATGTAGACTTACCATTTGAACCGCCACCGACCAAAAAATACATTCCCTGCTCACTAATATCGCCAGTCAAACTGTAACCGACCAAACGTTGCATATAGTCGATTAGTTCAGCATCATTTTTAAATATCTGATTCAAGAAATTTATCCATGTCGGACATTCAGCTTTTTCATCAAAAATGACATTTGTTATCTTGGATAATTTAAAGTCACGATCATGTTGCTGCAACTTGGCGTCCTTTAAATTTATAATGCCGTTTTCGACATTGAACAAAAATTTATGACGATCAAATTCTTCACGCTCAGCCGGCACTAATGGCATTAAATCCTTAATACTATTCATGCGTATATTCCTCTTTCCGCAACTACGCGCCCACTTTGATTCCATTTCATCATCGGATTTTTCGAGTTCACGTAATACCTTATTTGCAATGCGTTCAATTTGCTTCTTGCTATCGATGTGCCATCGTTTGCCGTCCCAGATATACCAATGGTCTGAACCACTAACGTATCGAATAACATGACCGTATTCATATGCGATACGTTCAGCATTTCCCAATTCATTTAATCGAAATTTCTTTTTAGCCTTCTCCACTTCATCCGCTGCTACTGCATCACTGTGGAAGTCAAAGTTAAATTCTGCATACTCTTCTTCATGTTTGTGGTCCAACACAGTTGTGGTAGTAGAAGAAATGGCTGTTGCAATCGTTCTTTCGCCATAGGTTTCATTCGTATCACGGAAATGAATAACATCCCATTTATCACGCGCTAAACCGGTTTCGCGGAACATTGCATCCATTCGTGTTGCTGATTTACCTGTCCAAAATGCAAGATGGTTACATAGTGACAAATCCGATGCTGATGGATCTTCATTTATAAGGTTGCCGTTGTACAAGGCTTTAATCTCATCACCGTTCTTAGAACGAAACATCTTTTCCCAAAGTGATTCATTTGATAGCTTGATTTCATCCTTTTCAAACTCTGCCAAGTTGACACGACCTTGAATGTCACTATCGTCGAAATATTGCTCGAATACCTCTGCAAGCTCATCAGTACGTTCATAGATTTTATTCGAATTTTCACGATTTCCAGTAAAGGTAAAAAACCTTCCGTATGAGTAAATTTCCAAACCGTGCTTAGTATTTTTACGTCCAGTACCTAAAACAGATTGCGGAAGGTTACCTCGAATGATAATGTGAAGCCCTTTTTCACTTGGCGAAAACTCTGTGTAGCTATCTAACGTATCAATAATTTCTGTTGCGAATGCATTTGGTTTTCCATCCACAACACACTTGTCCAAGTCGATTCCAATATAATTATCTTGTCTACTAAAAACGAAACCGATTCCATCGTAGTCGCCCTCTAAATAGAATTTAACTGCCGTCGCGAAAGTGGACCAGGTCCTCCGGTTATTAGCCTGAGCCATTTCACCATTTGCTTGGTATGGAACCTTTGTCGGCTTGCCATTCCGTTCCTCACTGCGCCATAAAATCCACTGGGGAAGTGATTTTAATTCCGAAGGTATAGAGTTAAAGTCATAGTGTTCTTTCATTATTGAGTCACCTTATATTCTTCTATTAATTCCGGAAAGTTTAAGATTGCTTTATCACCATACAATTCATATGCTTTTTGGTCATAGGCTTTAGCAGCTAAAGCGGAACTATCATATAAACCTAAATATAAATGACTGCATTTCGCTAACCATTTTAAGTGACTTTTATACACACCTCTATACTCCAAATCTTTAGTTCTTTTTTGCGACCCTTTCTCGAAATTAAATTCAAGCGCTGAATTATCTGTTCCGATTGAATTCTGAAATGCGTTTTCCCCAAAATATTCTAAAGCTGCTTCGTTATATATTTTTGCTGCCGTGTCCTCGTTATCGAATCTACCTAAATGAATAGTTCTTCCATCTACTTCTATAGTCGCTTTCCACTTAGAGCGACTCTTATCCCAACAAACACCTCTATATTTTGAAGTAGATTTTTTATTACCTTTTCTTACACGGTTTTTCACATCTGAATCACCGACAATAAGATTCACTTTCCTTAAATCAAATTTATCTCCATTTCGAAAAATCACTATTTTATTGCTATCTACAACGCCCATTATGAATCTGCTCATATAACCTTTTTTTGCGTTGGAGATCATCGGAATGCCCTTGGATGTATGCACAGACCAAGTGTATCTAATTACCTTCTCATAATCCTCATCATCTATAAGAGCGACCATTCCATTTTGTAACGGTATTTCTTTGACCATATTTGTCACCCTTTCTTCTGTTTTTAGGTATAAAAATAGAGAAGTCCGCTAAAAACAGACCTCTCTATGAAATTTTAATTAGAATGGAAGATCCCCTTCGCCGACAATAATTGGTGGCGCACTTGGTTGAGGCGGATTAACTTTAGATTCAGCAACAAATGAAACACGTGGATATTTACGCTCCTTATCGTTTTTATCTTCCACATGCTTGATATACACCAATACAGATTTTCCTATAATATTTTTAACCACTTCAGCTAACTCAAGGCTTTGCTTACCACTATAACCACAAGCCACTAAGAATGAATTTCTTTTCTTTTCCGTATTTTCGGCGTATTCAGGGTTAGTACTACTTAAATAAAGTGTGTTATAAAGAACTTTTGCCCCTTGATGCTTTTGTTCAACGTCTGAGCGAATTTCAACATCAAATCCGATTGAATATTGACCTTGCCACTCTTTGGCCTCTGCATTGATGATTGAAGCTTCATACTTACCCTCTGCTACTAATTGAAATTCACCTGATGATACGTTTTCCGAATCGAAATTAATTTTGAATGACATAATTATTTTTCCCCCTTATTATCTGTGGAAGGCACATGGCCAACCTTGAAAATATCTTCTTGCGAACATGCCTTACGATTATCCAATTGATTCTTAGCGAATAAAAAATCAGTTGGTTCTAAAATAAATCCACGCTTTTGCGTTTCAGGATTAATGACCAGCTTACCGACTACATGACATAGACCCATGAAGTTATTCAAAATCTTGTCTCGCATGTCCGGATATGAACGGTTTACTGCTTGACCACTTGGCAACTCCCATTTATCAGTTGTTTCCCATGCGGTGAATACCACTCGTTTTCCTAACGTTTGAATAAAGCGAACACTATCGATGATGAAAAAATCAATTTGTTGATAGTTCGCCATCGATGGCACTCGGTTGTTTTTGCCGTCACGCCCTAAATTACCAAGCATAGAACGAGTTAATTCTGAAATATTATCAAACACAAGATTGTCGTATTTTGATAGGTCGGTACGTGCTAAATCTCGCATGAGCGCATTCCATTCTTCCCATGCCTTGTGGCTATTGAAATCCACAATGTCGATATCCTCGCACCCCTTTAAGACCGAATGCGTTTTATCAAGTGGGACATATAGCGTTTTGCCATCTAAATATTTGATAGTGGACGTCTTGCCCATACCAGGTGGAGCATAGAGTAAAAACGTTGAAGCATCTATTTGTATATCAGTTGCACTTGAAATTTTCATATTGCCTTCCACACTCCTAATCTATTAATATGGTAATTCCTCATCAGTAACATCTTCTTTCTTTTCTTCATCTTCCTTTTCTTCAAATGGATCTTCGAATCCCTGAAGTTCTTCATCAGTATTTTCCATCGTAACTCCACCACCTGAATCGACTGTATATGGTACACCTTCATGCATATCATCCATATCCATTTGACCTTCTGGCGCACCATCTTCGCGTTCTTCCATAAGGTTTCGCGGTGTTTCATAACTAAACGTTAAATCCACTAAATTATACGGACCAAACTTATTGCTTTTTCCTGTGATTTTTTGTGAAGTTAAATTGCCTTTTTCCTGTGCTTCATTTACGATTTCTTTTGCTTCCGGCAATGTATCTGCGTACCATTGTTCTTTTTGATTGAGTAATTTCTTCATGTGTTTTTCCTCCTATACTGTTTCAACTTTAAACGTTGTATTTTTAGGCTTAATAGTTACACCTGGAACATCTTGTCCGTTTTCATCAATAACTTTTTCAAGACCGTCAATTTCAACGACTTTGAGCGTTTTCTTGAATTCACCCCACTGCACTTCCTCAGTGACTTTAATCAACTTTTTGTTATTCTCTTTTACAAATACTAATAACTTTTCTTCATCAGCTTTAGTCGGCTTTTCTGGTTGTGCTGAAGAAGTAGTCGATTTCGATTTACCGTATGGTGTAGAAATGGATTTCTTTTTTTGGTTTTCTGCCAATTCTTTTGCATGATACTCAGCAATTAAATGTTGGAAAAACTCCACTGTATTTAGATGAGACTTCGATTCATCTTCTTGCCAACGTTTAATGCGGTCAATTTCAACATCTGCTAACGCTTGATTTTTATTTAACTCAGCTTGCGCATTAGCAATTTGACGGAATGCCCAATTTAAACTTTCAAGATTAGTAATTTCATAGCGTTGTTTGATTTCTTCTGTTTGTTCGCCTTCCACAATTTCGAGTGCTGGCGCTTCAAGTTCGTATTCACGTAATGGATTAGCCATTTACTTAGCATCCCCTTTCGGAACAACATCCTCTGTGATTTCAGTAACAATCGTTGTTCGAGTGTGTTTTGTCACCGTACCGTCTACATAAGAAGCGACTTCACTTGCAATTAATTCATTAGCAAATACCTCAGCGCTATCTTCCTCTCTAGTCGTCTTAGTCGATTCAATGCGACCTCTATACATTTCAGCATGTTTAACGAATAAACCATCTTTAATACGCACTGTGTAAAATACTTTTGTTTCGTTTTCGATTAAGTTGTTAGCCATTTATTCAACACCTCCATATTGAGCATTTGAATCGTTGATGATTCTTGCGTTGTGATTTGTAGAATTAAAGGTTCCGCGTCTTCCATGCTCCAATTTTTCGTTAACATATTCAAAATTTAAGCCTACGTTTGCTTCTTCTCTATAGTTAATAGTGCCGTCAATGTACACACTTTCGTAAATAGCTCCATTAACAATTTCTGTCGGCTGCACAGCCTGTTCAAACTCACTCACATCTAGACCTAGCGCTCGTCCTAGTGCGATAGCTTTGCCAATGTGTTCGTTGAATACGTCAGATGGATTGCATTTGGCGATACCTTTAGCATATAAGTCACCACTTGCTACCCCTTTTATCAAAGCGACGACTGTTCTTTTTTCTACATTTACAACGAACTCTAAAATATCTGTGAAATTTCCAACGAAACGAACTGTAGTTCTTTCGCCATTACCTGGGTGTATTTTGCTTTTGTTTTCCACTACAAACTCCTTAGCCTTCAAAATAATCTCAGCACGTTGTTGATTTGGTGATAATGGTTCGGCTTTGATTAGTTCGTATACGTCTACGTTTTCAGGTGTACGTTTAAGTTTGTTGTATACAAATATTACCTTTCCGTCTTCATCTGTGAATTCTACATTCCGAATCACTTTATACGATTTGTTACTTCGGTAATGAATGTTATTAACAGAAAACATAACAACATCACCCTCACGTGCTTCACGATCAACCTTGCGATATTGCTGCCCTTCAAATTCGATGATGTCCTCCACAGTATTATTTGTGGAAGGCTGCTGTATATTGTTAACAACCGTCGTTAACTGTGGACGGTCACATAATTCATGGACGATTAACTTTAGTTCAGATACTTCTTTTTCGAGTGCTGTGATACGTTGGTTTTTGGTTGGTTTGGTTTTATATAACCTCAAGTCTATTTCTCTGAAGAAATCACCAGTTTCACGGGCCGTTTTTTCATTTGAGCAAATGATTATATCGCCGCGAAAACCACTAACAAATATGAAGTCTTGTTTATTCTCCTTCGCTCTTTTCCATACAACCGAGTGGAATTCTTTTTTGCCATATTTTGAAATAGGTAGAACCTTATCCCCAACATTAAACTTTGTCATTTCGCATCCTCCTGTGGTAAAATACCAGTGATTTGATTTTGATTTATTTTTTCAACATGCTTGTCATTGGTTGCAGCCTTTGACAAGTTTTTTTGTGCCTCAATTTGGGCATTCTGTGCATCTTCGATGTCTTGCCAGTATTCCGATTCTCTGTCGTACTCTGCGTGTGTGTAGCCTATACGCATATGGTCACCTACTTAATTCGCTCAATTTCCGCAATTAACTTTTCCGCACCTTCTGGACTAAGAATTAAAGCGCCATTATTCAAAATGTAATTATCCTCAGATACTTCTCCAGTTACAGCACATTCCATGTTAGACTTAAACTTCTTCAATATGATTTTGTCATCATCTGTATAGATTTCTAAAGAATCTCTTTCATTAATTCCTAATGTGCGACGTAACTCCTTTGGAATAACTAAGCGACCTAATTCATCGACTTTACGAACGATACCTGTACTTTTCACGAAAATTCCTCCTTAATTTGAAATTGGTTTAAATAGATGTGGAACTATATATGGTTCTTTGTTGTCGTTACTATCCTGAACTAACATGTACATATCTTTAATTCGATGATGCTTTGGTAACTCATGAAATAATGCCTCATAACCGTTTAAATCCTCTGATATTTCAACCGTTTCTTTTGTGTACCATTTGCCACTTGGTTTGAAATAGTTAACATTTACTGTTTTCATCCACAATCACCTCCCCTCAATTATCAGCAGCACGTTTAAGCGCTAAAGTCTTGAGTAATACGGAATACTTCACCTTACCAAGTGGTTGTCCATCAATCGTGTGGACGTCATACTTACGCAACTGATCAATGACATTTTTACGCTTCAACTGCTCACGCATAGTTGTCACGTTTTACTACCTCTAATGCTGATACAACGCCATCAATGTAATCACTATGTTCCTTGTGTTCTTTTACTAGATTAGGAAGATTGCTATCTCCAAAAGGTAATCCGTTACAATATAATGCCTCTTGGACAATTTGTTTTTCTAATACAGTTAAATGATCTTTGGAATCACTAAGAAGTTGTTGTAGGTCCTCCACAATTCTTACTTCATGCTCAGGGAATTCGAGCGCATCTTCTAAGCTATCCAACGCTACATGTGGTGTCGTCTCGTACTGACTATGCGACTTTTCAATATAGCGAGATTCACGACCATTTTCATCTGCTGCATAAATTGAAGCAATTTCTCCTGTAGAACGATAATGAATTGATAAAACCGATAACTTCGTACCTTTAACGTTTAATACTGCTTTCATATTTATTCCTCCTTATATTTCCTTTCTGTTAAACTATTGGTAGAAAGGTGGTGTAAAAAAATGATAGAAACTCATGAAAATAAATACTTAAAAAATTGTTTGAGATGCAATCATGAAATTACCGATTTAACTGAAGATCATATTTATTGCACTCAATGCGGTTCACCTATTCGTAATGAATGTACTGGAACATCTGCATTTATTACTGATATCAACGAACCTGTTGAACATGACTTTGAAAATGAAGAAGTATTCGTTCTTGAACCCGATGCTGCATATTGTCCAAAATGCGCTTCACCTTCACTCTTCAATCAAGAGCAATTAGTCGAAGTGAAATACCCAGAGGTTGAAGTAGTTAAACAATCACAATTCAAGATGGTTGATGAAATTCCGTTCTAGTAATAACATTTTTCAAATCAAGCTTTGTTCCACAACGTGTGCAATAAATAGCTATTTCTATGTGAAATTCTTTACTGCACACGTTGCATGTACATTGCATTGTTTCAGCAGGTATTATTTTCGATTTTTCCACTACAACTTAACCTCCCAATAGATTGATAGATTTACTTCTGACGCATTGCTACTGTCTTTTCCATTGCCTTTTTAATCAAATCCTTCTTAACCTCAAACGATAGTGTCAGCCATTGTTTTGGTTGGATTTTCAATTGGTATCACCTTCTTTCTTATACACTTCGTTACTAATCTACCTGCGTCGTTTACAAATGTTGTGAAAGTAAATTGAGAAGCAAATTCATCAATTTCTGTGTTATCAGCCTTTTCTAACCAAATTGGAGCTAACAGTTCGGACAATCCGTCAGGTGTTCTGACTGCGTAATCTCCAATCTGTAAAAAAGGTATCGTAACTTTGTAACCCATTCATTCACCCCACCTTAACTTTCGTGTTACGTAAGTAATTACCAAAAAAAATCTCATGTCCTTCTTCAGGATTTAATTCTAGTAGTAAATATATCTTATTCATTAAATCGAATGAAGGAGTATATACCTTGTTCAGAAGGTTACTAACACTGTGGTCTGAAACCTCAAGCGCCTCAGCAAATGACTTCCTTGATTTAAAACCTGCTAAAACCATCTTTGACTCTAGTAATTCTGAATTAATGTTAGGTTTCATATTATTATCACCTACTTTCGTTTTGCGTAAGTTCATAGTAGCAAGAAGAATAATAACTTTCAACAAAAATATGTAAGTTTTGAAAATCCTGAAAGCAAACTTTCATTTTACGTAAGTTTGTTGTATAATAAACAAAGCAAGGGGGTGAAATTAATGGATGTAGGAAACAGATTACGTAAGGCTAGGCAAAAGAGAAACCTTACGTTAGCTTTTGTTGGTGAAGTTTTAGGTAAAACCGAAGCTACAGTACAAAGGTACGAAAGTGGCAATATCAAAAACCTAAAATTAGAGACGATTGAGCAGTTAGCAATGCTGTATGATGTGCCTCCCGCTTATTTAATGGGGTGGCAAATCGAAGATCCGCTTTCATTTTCAACTTCATACGACTTTATTGACGTACCAGTAGCAGCTGGATTGCCAAGTAGTGTAGAAGGAATTTGTGAAGAAGATGTTCAAAAGATTACATTGCCAGATGTTTTTATGGGTAAATGGGCTAATCATCAAGATATTTACTTTTTAAAAGCAAATGGTGATTCCATGAATAACATATTCGTAAACGGTTCTATTTTAGCAGTAAAACCAATCGAATTAAGTGCTTTGAAAAATGACGACATAGTAGTATTTAGTAACGGTGATAACGAATACTCTGTAAAAAGAATATTTATCGACACAGAAAATGCTGAAGTAATATTCAGTCCAGATTCATCTGATAGGTCATTCAGACAATATGTTATACGGTTAGAGAATTTAGAGAGTTCTATTAGGATACATGGTAAGGTTGTAAAATACTTCACAGATCCATGCTTTTGATTAGAAACGTTTGCAATTAAAATTTTGAGTAGCTCATCCGCTGCTCTTTCTTTATATTTACGGAGGGATGATTGTGGAGGACAAAAAGAGAGTAGCTTTATACAGCCGATATAGCACAAGTTCACAAGACGGAAATTACAGTATCGAAATACAAGTTGAGCGAATGGAAGCTACATGCAAATCTAAAGGATGGGAAGTAACAGATAAGTTTGTTGACGCTGCCTATAGTGGGTCTAACATGGAAAGACCAGCACTACAAAATTTGTTATCGAGGTTGGATGAATTTGACGTTATTATGGTTTACCGTTTAGACCGCCTCTCACGCTCTCAAAGAGATACGATGACACTTATACAGGATTACTTTTTAAAGAATGATGTAGCCTTTGTAAGCGTGTCAGAAACGTTAGATACTACAACGCCTTTTGGCATGGCTATGATTGGTATATTAGCTGTATTTGCAGAATTAGAGCGTGCTACAATCACTGAACGCATGCGTGGCGGTATTGAAAAGCGCATCCAAGCCGGGTATCGTCTAGCAAGTGGTAACTATATGCCGACAGGCTATAAAAAAGTAGAAGATGATGAAGTCATGGTGATTGATGAAATTGAAGGAAAAAAAGTGCAAAGGATTTTCGACTTGTATGAACAATATCATTCGATAACAAAAATTCAGAAAGTGTTAAAAGAAGAAGGGTATGTAAGAAGGAAATTCGGTACAATACGTCAAATCCTCGGGAATAGATTATATATTGGTGAAGTACGATATAAAGATAATTATTACCCAGGATTGCACGAGCCAATTATATCTACAGAACAATTTGAACGTGTACAAGTCATACTCTCTCGTCATCCAAAAGGCGCGAACGCTGGCAAGGTAAAAGAAAGCTTGTTTAGTGGACTAATCACTTGTGGTAATTGCGGGGAGGCTTACACTACCTATAGTTACAGGGTTGAAAATAAAACTAAAGGGAATTATTATGTAAGGTCATATATTTGTCGCGCTAGAAGGTTGCCAAGTGAATACGATGAAAAATGCTTTAATGAAACTTGGAAAAATGAAGAGATAGAAAATGTATTTTTATCACAATTGCAAATGGCGATAGCGACAAAAGAAATTTCAGAAACTAATACTCGAACAACTAAAAATTACGCATTAGCAATCAAACGATTAGATGAAAAAATTAATCGCCTTATCGATTTGTATGCCGAAGGTGATATAGATAAAAAGGTTTTAGATACTAAAATTAATAAATTGAATAAAGAAAAAGAAAACATAGTATTAGAACAGTCACAGGAAGCTCAAAATCAACAGCAAGCTGTTACGGTTGAAGAGATAAGAGAAAGTATAGGAAACTTCAAAACGCTTGATTTCGAAGCTAAGAGGGTTATTGTAGAGAAAGTGTTGAACGGGATTGTAATAGATGGCAAAGATATTGAATTTGAATGGAATCTCTCTGTTTGAGAAGTTCCGTTTTCATTCCTCGCCCCGCAAACCGCATTCACTAGATGATTTCGTTGATGCTTCACACTTTCTAACATTTCATCCGCAGCTTGCTGTTGCAGGGGAGTAAATTGACCTGTCCATACAAATTGATGTTTCCTTTGTTTGCATACTTTTGATCCTCGCCAAAGTAATAGTTTTGTACAACAACTAATTCGTCCCATATTCAAGCAATGTCGACAATATACACAGATTTTTTGACATACCGAACAGTCAAAATGCGTAAATTGTTGTAAATCTTCATTGTGACATCGCATGCATTTTAGGGTAGGTTGTTGCTGAATCCCTTCTATTACTTGAAAATAGTGTCGTTCGATTGCTTTTTTTATATCGCTTTCGTGAAAAGGTGCATGATTCTTTAACCAAATTCGTCCCATAAAAAAATCTCGCAATGCTGGTGGCAATAGCCAACCTTTATATTTCATCTACTTTACTCCTTCCTCTGTTTGAATATCTTTCTATCAGCCATTGTCGCGGTTTTATCGGCGATGTTCACCGTTCTATCTGCAATTCCCCCATAATATGCAAAAAAGCAGCCCCCACAAAGTATGTAGAGACTGCTTTCGCTTTAAAATTACTTTTTCGTCCAACCAAGACCCATTGCACCTTCACCTAAGTGCGTACCAATAACAGGGCCAAAATAGCTCAGTTTAAAATTAATATCCGGGTAGCTTGCTGCAAGTTGTGCCATCCATACTTCTGCCTCTTCCTTGCAGTTTCCATGAATCACAACCGCATCCATTGCTTCATATTTATTAGCATCCTCTGCTAATAATTCTTCCGCTCGTTTCAATGCCTTCTTACGTGTGCGAATTTTTTCAAACGGCACAATTACTTTATCTACAAAATGTAACACAGGCTTTACCTGTAATAAGCCGCCGATTAATGCCGCCGCCGAAGACAAACGACCGCCACGTTGCAAGTGAGCTAAGTCATCTACAATGAAGTAAGCACGAACGGATTGTTGCATGTCCACTAATGCATCCATAATTTCTTTCGCTGATGCGCCCTCTGCAGCCATCTCTGCTGCGCGTAATACATAAAAGCCTTGCACTGCGCAAGAGATTTCACTATCAAATGCAAACACATCAATGCCTTCGACCATTTCGCCGGCTTGGACCGCTCCTTGATATGTACCACTTATGCCACTCGATAAGTGAATAGATACCACCTCATCATAATCCTTGCTGAGTTCCTCATATAGAGCTACAAACTCGCCAATCGGTGGTTGTGTTGTTTTGGGAAATTCCTTTGTACCACGTACTTTATTGTAAAATTCAGATGCTGTAATATCTACTTCTTCCGCAAATAACTCTCCAGCTATGTTTACACTCAAAGGAATCATGCGAATATTTAAGCGTGATCGTTCCTCTGGTGTTGTATATGCGGTACTGTCTGTAACGACTGCCGTTCTCATGAATTTCCACTCTCCTATGTCTCATAGTTTACCGTATAAAGAAATGAATGTGAAACGAAATCTAACTTTCATCTCACATTCATTCACTATGTATAGAAGAAAGCATTAAATGACCTAAAATGACAATGCATTTTCATCACTCACCTAAAATATCGATACGATTTGGAGAGATTGTCACTTCCATTTAGTCACAGATAAAACTTTATGCTTTCTTGTCTTTTTTTAAAGAAATAAAAGCTTTTTTTTCGATTAATTACTCATACTCGCATTTGGGTTATCTCCACTATAGGCAAAGATACTCGTTACTTTCCAATTGCCATCTTCTTTAACAAAAACCGTAACTTGGCGACGGGTATCTTCAAGTTGAGCGTTCGTTTCTATTTCTAATAAACGCGCAGTTATTTTTGCATGGACATGCGCTTCATTTTCACTATATTTTATAATTACCGTATCTTTAACCTCGCGTTGGACATCATTCTTTTCAAAAGCTTCCTTAATCTTTTCCTTGTCTTCGTCAAGGTCAAAACCTTTTGGGTTCTTTGAGATTACTTGCAAGTAACGCTCAATATCTTCTCCATCTAATGCTACTATATATTCGTCAAACGCCGCTAATATAGCTTGTTCTTCATCAACTGGGATATTTTCAGCTTTTGTAACATTTCCGTCTACCTCTTCAAATCCAATTGTACCGTCATCAATTATTTGCTGTCTTTCTTCAGCGGTTAATTCATCATCTTTATCACTACAGGCAGTTAACATTAATAAGGATAAAACCGCCAATATACTTTTCTTCAACATATCAAAACCTCCCGCGCAATATTGTAGCATATAAACAAGTAATAATCTTTAATAGGAATTTAGTTGCGTTTTATTAATCGGAACTTACCATCTTTCACTGTGACGCTTTTTAAAGAAATTTGTTGCATATTTATTGGGCCATTACCAAAACATATACTAGATTTAGCACACACCTCATTATAGGTAAGTGAATGGAGCCCTTTCATTTCATTATCAATACAATAAAAAACTGTTTTAAAAACTACTCTATACTAGAGTAGCTTTTAAAAACAGCTTTTAATCATATTCTATGCAATTATCGTACTTCCACCCAACCATTTTTAATAGCTGTCACAACTGCTTGTGTACGGTCGTTTACATTCATTTTTTGTAAAATGCTAGAAACATGGTTTTTCACTGTTTTTTCTGAAATGAATAGCGTCTCACCAATTGTACGATTTGATTGACCATCAGTTAGTAATTGTAATACTTCACATTCACGTTTTGTTAATAAGTGGAAAGGTCTACGAATTTCAGTTTGATGGAAGTTCCCTTTATTTTCATGTTCTGAAAGACGGCGGAATTCAGCCACTAAATTTTTCGTTACTTTTGGATGTAAATAAGAACCACCGTTTGCTACAACTTTAATCGCTTCAACGATTTCATCCGCATCCATTTCTTTTAACATATACCCTAATGCACCTGATTTTAATGCATGCGTTACATATGTTTCATCATCATGGATGGAAAGCATAATAACTTTTGCATCTGGAAATTCTACGATTAAATCCGCCGTTGCTTCCACACCATTTTTTCGTGGCATATTGATATCCATTAACACAACGTCTGGTCGATTCTCAGCATATAAACTTACTACATCTGTACCATCATCACCTTCAGCAACAACATCAAATGTATCTTCGAAATCTAATATACGTTTTACTCCTTCACGGAATAGTTGGTGATCATCTACAATAATAATTTTAGTCATAAGTCTTTTACCCCCTAAATTTCTGCAACAAGATAGTTCACTATGTTTCTAGTGGTATTTTAAATAATACCGTTGTACCTCTATTTAACTCACTTTGAATAGACATATTCCCATGAAGTAATTCGATACGCTCTCGCATGCCAATAATACCGAAAGAATTGTCTTTGACTACTTGCGTATCAAACCCAACACCATCATCTTTAATAACAATATTGACAGAGTTTTTTAACCATTCAAGTTTCACCCAAATATCTTTCGATTTACCATGCTTCATTGCGTTCGTCACGCATTCTTGGACAAGTCGGAAGATGGATACCTCATAGTTTGATGGAATACGCTGTTCAGTACTTCTAGATTGGAAATGAATCGACACCCCTGGATTATACTCTGTCACTGTCGATACATATTTTTTTAGCGTTGGCACAATTCCTAGATCATCGAGTGCCATTGGACGTAAATCGTAAATAATACGACGTACTTCCGATAGTGCATTACGCACCGTTTTTTTCAAATCTGCAATTTCTGCAATAGCTTGTTCAATTCCTTTTTCGCGGTACGTTCTTTCAATTAAATCTGTACGCATCAATACATTGGCCATCATTTGTGCTGGGCCATCATGTATTTCTCGCGATAATCGTTTACGCTCTTCTTCTTGAGCTGTGATAATACGAATACCAAAATCTTGCTTTAGTTTTGCTTGCTCTAATGCTAAACCAACATGTTTCAAATCTGATGTTAAATACTTTAAAACGACATTTACTTGATTGACAATATGATCAGCACGTTCGATTGTATCCAGCAAACTTTTTAATCGTCTTTCCAAATCATCTCTCTTATCGCGTAATTGCTTTTCCTGTGTTTTACTAACTGAGAGCTTCACTTGAAAATCATTGGCTGTTTCGTATGCATCCCTAACTTGTTCTTCGGTATAATTATTAAAAGCTTTACTGACTAAGACGAGCCGTTGTTTAGCAAGTTGCGTATTTTTCTCTAGAGCATCGCCTTCATCGATGACAACAGATATGTGTTTCCGAACAATTTCTAACTCTTTTTGCATATCTTCGAAGCTTCTACGGCTTTGTTCGCTTATAATGAAGATATCATCTTTAGAGCTCATAATTGTCTCTAACATTCGATTGAATACGCCATCAAGCGACTTTAGATCGAAAGTTTCAGTTGAAAACATAAAGTACTCTCCAGTCTTTTTACCTTATTCGTTCAAAAAAAATAACTAATTGCTTTTCATTCTATGTAAATTAAGTAGTCTATTCTTATTATAGCATCTCAACCATAAAATTTAATGTTTTTTCTTTACTAATTAATTGAAATTCAATTTATTCTACAGGAGGCTTTCACATATGCGAGAAAATTATCTAACTGTTAAAGGTTACGGAGAAAGCGAAATCATTATTTCCAAGTCTCGATTCCTTACTTATATTGAACGTGCAGAAACGGAAGAAGATGCACTCTTATTCATAGATCGTATAAAAAAAATGCATCATCAAGCAACGCATAATTGCTCTGCCTATATTATTGGGGAGCATGATCATATCCAAAAAGCTAACGATGATGGGGAACCTAGTGGTACAGCCGGCGTCCCTATGCTAGAAGTGTTGAAAAAACAAGGATTGAAAGACACAGTTGTTGTTGTCACACGCTATTTCGGAGGCATTAAGCTTGGCGGCGGAGGTCTAATTCGTGCATATGGTAAAGCAACGACAGAAGGGCTCCTTGCTGCACAAGTTGTCGAACGTAAAGTGCATCACTCTATGAAAATTGCTATTGACTACACATGGCTAGGAAAAGTTGAAAATGAAATCCGAAGTTCTGATTATACTTTGGAGAACATTCACTATTTAGACGGGGTTGAAATCATTGTGTCTGTATTAAAAGAACGTGAAGAGGCGTTTCGAAAATGGATAACTGAAATGACAAATGGACAAGCAATTGTCACTTTTGAACATGCACATTTTATCGAATTTAATGTGAACTAGACAATTTTAATTGTCGAATACAGAACTAACATAGTATACTTTTAATATTGAACTATTTTTACAATACTAGCAATACAGGATTCCCATACTTAGAGGAGAATAATTACTATATGAAAAGAATAAGTACAAAAAAGAGAAAGTCTTCTAAATTTTCGTTAATAATAAAAACTACGTTACTACTCGTAGCAAGTTTACTGATCTGTGCTACAGCTTATGGCGTATATATCACAAAACAAGTTAAGTATGCAGCGGATGAATCCTTCGAAGCTTTAGAGGGTCGAAATGTACCAGCACTGCGTGAAGAAAAAGTAACACCAGTTAACGATAATGTATCAATTTTATTTGTTGGTGTGGACGACAGTGAAAATCGTGGACAAGGTTCTGAAAACTCTCGTTCCGATGCACTTGTTTTAGCAACATTAAATAATACAACGAAAACAATTAAAATGCTAAGTATCCCTCGTGATTCTTACGTCTACATCCCTAAAGTTGGCTATAATGATAAAATTACGCATGCGCATGCTTATGGTGGCACACTTACAACAATTGAAACAGTAGAGAAACTATTTGATATACCAATCAATTACTATGTTCGTATGAATTTCAATGCCTTTATTGATGTCGTCGATGCACTTGGTGGGATTGAAGCAGAAGTTCCGTATGCACTTAATGAAAAAGATGAATTCGACCGTAATACCGTGAAGCTTCAACCTGGCTTACAGCACTTGAATGGTCGTCAAGCATTAGCACTCGCTCGTACACGTAAACAAGATAACGATATTGAACGTGGTAAACGTCAACAAGAAATTTTAACTGCAATCATTAAACAAGTGACTTCTGTCGGCTCGATTACGAAATACGACGATGTCATTAAGGCTCTTGGTAATAATATGAAAACAGATATGACTTTCGATGAAATGAAATCATTCCTTTCCTTCTTATCACAAGGAATGCCACGTATCGATTCTTTAACTTTAGATGGTTTAGATGATCAGTCTACTGGCGTATACTATTATCAACTGGATAAAAATTCAATCGAAGAAGTGACAAACACACTAAAAAATCATCTTGGATTAAAGAAAGAGGAGTCTTCTTCAAGTTTGACAAATGCTAAAACAGGGACTGAAAGCTCTGCTATTGAAGACGATTCTTCCACGAAAGACCCTGCACAATAAATTTAAAACACCTCTCTCAGGAGAGGTGTCAGACTGTAGACAAAGTCGATTTTTTCGACTTTGTCTACTATTTTTGATTTGAATCAAATATCCAGCAATTAAACTGTAACTTTAAAAATCCTTTAATATCAGTGTTTCTTGAGGTGTTCTAGATTTAGAAATTCTTTTTAAAAAAGTAAAAGAGCGTCAGACCAAACCAATTTTCTGCTCGAAAATTAATTTGTCGACACTCTGACACCTCTCTCAGGAGAGGTGTTTTTTCTGTGAAAAATAAATCTTTCCCTGTGAACAATGATTGTTTGCTCTGAATGCTAAATCCCCCTCGACGAACGCTGACCTTAACACTTATATAACAACAAAAGAAGTTACCATGTGTCTACACACATGATAACTTCTTTTGTTTCACTTATTAAAGATTCGTACAAAATTCAGCAACGGTTTATAGTTTTTACCTGCCAAACCGATTACCTCAACGAAAATTTCTATTGCCACTAAAATGACCGTAATCAGTAAAATAGCGCCCCATACTTTTGCCATCGAGAAGATGATTGCCGCTAATCCGAACATCATAGCAATTCCGTAAATAATGAGTACCGTTTGACGATGTGTAAAGCCTATATCGAGTAAACGGTGATGTAAATGTGATTTATCTGGATCTGACCATTTTTTCTTCATACGTACACGACGTACAATTGCAAAGAATGTATCAGAAATCGGTACACCTAGCATAATAACCGGGATAATTAATGTAATAACTGTTATGTTTTTAAAACCGAGTAATGCTAAAACGGATATCATAAATCCAAGAAATAATGCACCTGTATCCCCCATGAAAATTTTCGCTGGGTGAAAATTATAAAATAAGAAGCCTATTGTCGCTACTGCTAAAATTGACGCAATAGCCAGAACAAACATATTGCTCAACATAAATGCCATACATGCTAAAGTAATAAGTGCAATCGATGAAACACCTGCTGCTAGTCCATCTAAACCATCAATTAAATTAATGGCATTAGTTATACCAACAATCCAAAGAATTGTTAAAGGAATACTTAAAAAGCCAAAATCCAATTCACCAACAAATGGTAATGTGATAAAGTCAATTTGAATTCCACCAACAAAAACAACGATTAACGCAGCCACAAGTTGACCAAGCATTTTCGCCTTTGCTGATATTTCTCGCATATCATCAACGACACCTGTTGCAACAATAATAACTGCTCCAATAATAATTGACGCTAAAAGATATTTCCCCGTATTCAGTGGTTGTTGAATACTCATTAAAAATGGATATAAAATTGCTACACCTATTATAAACGCAAGGAATATCGCCAGACCACCAAGTCGAGGCATTATTCTTGCATGGACTTTTCGATAATTTGGCGCATCAACAGCACCTATTCTGAACGCTAAGCGCTTAACTAGTGGAGTTAACAAAATGGAAGCAACGAATGCTGCAATTAAAGACACGTAAATCATGTCTCTCCTCCTCAAAAAAAATAATATGCATTTCAAGCCATTCTGATTATAGCATGAACTTATGCTGAAATATACTCTTTCTGTCCAAAACGAACATTTTTTTATTGGAGTATTTACCTATATTATATCTCCTTTATCTTGTAAGAAATGTAGTCAGTATACATAAAATTTGATAGAATAATGAAGTGTCTAACCACTAGACAACATTAAAGGAGCGTAAACTCATGTTCTCAATTTTCAAACGTAATAGCGAGCAAACTAGTGCTCGTCAATTAAAACGCTACTACAAAATAGTAGACCAAATTAACAGTATTGAAGAAAATTATGTAAATAAGTCAGATGCTGAGCTAAAAGCTATGACTTTTGTTTTCAAAGAGCGATTGGAACAAGGTGAACCAATCACCTCTATTATCCCAGAAGCATTTGCTGTTGTACGAGAGACTTCAAAGCGAGTATTAGGCATGCGTCATTTTGATGTGCAGCTAATAGGTGGTCTTGTATTAACAGAAGGAAATATCGCAGAAATGCCTACAGGTGAAGGGAAAACACTTGTTGCTTCCCTACCATCTTACGTACGTGCGCTCGAAGGTAAAGGTGTACACGTTATCACGGTAAATGACTACCTTGCAAAACGTGACTACGAGCTTGTCGGGCAAATTCACCGTTTCCTTGGCTTATCTGTTGGTTTAAACGTACCTATGATGGAGCCAAGTGACAAAAAAGATGCCTATAATGCAGATATTACATATGGCGTCGGTACTGAATTTGGATTCGACTACCTTCGTGACAATATGGCACATAGCTTAGCAGACAAAGTACAGCGTGCTTATCACTTCGCAATTATCGATGAAGTCGATAGTGTATTAATCGATGAAGCAAAAACGCCACTGATCATCGCTGGTAAAATGGCTGCGAACGAAGAGCTACACCGTATTGCAGCCATGCTAGCAAAACGCTTTAAAGCAGAAGAAGATTATGATTTCGACGATGAAACGAAAGCCACTTCTCTAACAGATAAAGGAATCGAAAAAGTAGAAGCTGCTTTCAACGTAGACAACTTATATGACCTTGAGCATCAGACGTTGTATCATTATGTCATCCAAGCCGTACGTGCACATGTAATGTTCAAACGCGATGTGGATTATATCGTAAAAGAAGACAAAATTGAGCTTGTTGATATGTTTACAGGTCGTATTTTAGAAGGACGTTCGCTTTCTGATGGTTTACACCAAGCCATTGAAGCAAAAGAAGGCGTTACGATTACTGAAGAAAATAAAGCGCAAGCGCAAATCACAATTCAGAACTACTTCCGTATGTATCCGAAATTGTCTGGGATGACGGGTACTGCAAAAACACAAGAAAAAGAAATCCGTGAAGTATATGGCATGGAAGTTATACAAATTCCTACGAATCGTGTACGTCAACGTAACGACCAGCCTGACTTAGTATTTAAAACACAAGAAGCCAAATACAAATATGTAGCAGCTGAAGTCAAAAAGCGTCATGAAAAAGGACAGCCTGTATTAGTAGGTACTACTTCAATTTTACAATCAGAAACAGTTGCTGATTATTTGAAAAAAGAAGGTCTAAAATTCCAATTACTAAATGCTAAAACTGTCGAACAAGAAGTAGAGCTTATTTCTGCTGCAGGTCAAAAAGGACGCATTACAGTTGCAACAAATATGGCTGGACGCGGTACAGATATCGTATTAGGTGAAGAAGTTCATGCTCTCGGTGGTCTGTATGTAATTGGTACAGAAAAACATGAAAGTCGTCGTGTTGATAATCAGCTACGTGGTCGTTCTGGTCGTCAAGGTGACGTTGGTGAAAGTCGTTTCATCCTGTCTATTGAAGATGATATGTTCCGTCGCTATGCAAAAGAAGAAGTAGAGAAATTTACAACGAAAATGATTGTCGATGAAAACGACATTATTCAAAACAAAGAAGTACAAGAACTAATTGACCGCACACAACGTATCGTTGAAGGCTCACAATATGGCATGCGTGAATACAATTTAAAATTAGACGATGTCATTAATGATCAGCGCTCTGTTATTTACGGTCTACGTGATAAAATTTTACTTGGTGACGAGTTAATGGACCAATTGAAGCAGATGTTCTATGAAACAGTTGATTTTGCAGTTCGCGATGCAACTCCTGAGGAATTACCTTTTACCGAGTGGGATTATGATGGAATGGAGCAAGCTTTAAACAGTCTCTTCCTATCTCCTGTAACTGTTGATCGAGAGGTTGGTAAAGTAACAGCAATATTAGATTCACTTCAAGGACCGGTTGATGAGCTTACGATGAAAATGGAAAAATTCGCTGAAAACGATCGTGTCATAGCGGTTATTCCACAAGTAATGCTTAGCTACTTGGATAGCGGCTGGGTCAAACATCTAGAAGCAATGGCCCACTTAAAAGAAGGCATTGGCTTACGTCATTACCAACAAGAAGATCCAATGCGTATTTATCAACGCGAAGGACTTGAATTATTCGGTAAAAATTTCCAAGAATTACGTCGTGCTATTATTATTGAAATTACAGGTTTCATGAAAATGATCGAAGCCGAACAGGAGGACCAACAATAATGGGTTTATTTTCATTCTTTAAAAAATCAGACAAAGTTGGACAAGAAAATACAATTGACTCGAAAGACTTACTAGGAAACGTGGCATCTGATGCTCAAAATGACAACAGTGAGATCGTAACAAAACTGTCATTTCACCCTGATTGGGATGTGCCACAAGAACAAAAGTACATTTTCAACTTCCTTGCCAATGAATTAGAACCATTAAAACCAAATCAATTATCTCTTTCTTCCATTAGTATTGAAGAAGATGCTCGTTTAGGTAAATGGTTAGTGCGTGCATTCTTCCGTTCTTCACTTCCTCAAGATATTGAGCTAGGCGAAATCGAGCTATTTATCATGGATAAAGATGATGAGCTTGTTGCTTCGAAAAAATTCGACTTCAAAGCACTAGGTACAATTCCTGCCGAAAGTGCGCGCCCTTGGGTATTTGAATTCGAAAAATCAACTTTAAAAACAGAAGAAATACCAGAAGAAGGCTGGAAAATTGCTTTCAACTTAGTATCATTACGTGGTCACCAATTAGAGTTGGATTCAACTTGGGAAGAGCAATTACCAGCTGAACAAAAAGAAGAACTTGCAAAAATCGTCAAAACTTTACCGGAATTAGGAGAAACTGAAGTAAACTTTACAGGTCTACAAGCTAAATTTGCGAATGACGGCAGTTTAAATGTTTCTATCTTTATTCGTAACGGTCATAATAAAGCTATTAATCTTGAACAATTACCTTTAGAGATTATTGATGCTAACAATAAACAAATTGCGAAGGGCTCATTTAAAATGGATCCTATCTTATCTGTTCAGCCAAATTCTACTAAACCATGGACATTTATATTCCCTCCGACATTAGTAAACCCAAAAGGTGCAGACCTTTCACGTTGGACAGCACGTGTTACACAATAATAATTAAAACAATATCTTTAGCATGAATTTTAGCCATGGTAGAAACAATTACGTTTCCACCATGGCTTTTTTCTTCGATGCCGTTGATTGCCGTTCCTGAGGACGCTCTCCTGGGGGGACAAAACCTAGAGCCTCCTCGTTGACTCTTGTCTCTTCGCTTTCGTCGCTCTCTAGTTCCACAAGGAGTCGCTGCCTGCACTCCAATCAACTAATTTCATCAATTTTCCTAAGCTCTCCATTCTTTTAGATTTACATCTATCTCTTAAAAACATATGCGCTAAAGCAGCTATTCACATCTGACAGCTACTTGCGAGTTTGAAGCGAAAGTAAACACTCTACCACTTTCGCCCGAAGAATCGACGTGAGCTCGAGGGTGTAGCGCTTTAGCCTAGACAACAATGTCCTATGTTTTCCAAAGTTAAATAATCTATAGTTTACTTAATATTAAAAAACCTGCACTTTCTGTTCGAAACAAAAAGTGCAGGTTTACTTTTGAAGAGCATTGCATAAAAAAGTTTTCAGTGCCCACTTAGGCAGAAGGAATTTAGCTGTTTATCTATTAATTATTTGGCCGTTTACTAGTGTCGATATCTCTTATACATGTATCTTTATTTTAATTAGGAAGGAATTTCATCGAAACGTTTATAAGCTACTAATCTCGATGACCAGTAAGAGTTAGTTACATCAGAGACTTCTACACCAACAGTACCAGCATGAATGAATTTGTTATTTCCTATATAAATTCCCATATGTGAAATACCGGCCTTATACGTATTCTCGAAGAAAACAAGGTCCCCCGCTAAAGGCGTTTTCACCTTCGTTGTTTTACCGTAAAAATATCCTTCACTACTATCTCGAGCAATATTCAAACCACCCTGATTGAACGCATAATATATAAAACCACTACAGTCTAGGCCCTCTGGTGAATTTCCACCATATAAATATGGTGTTCCAATTAATGTATTAGCTATATTAATAGTTTTGCTATATATAGCTTGTCCGTTTGCAGTAGGATTTTTTGCTATAACTTGCGAGAGTACATCTTCATAAGTTGGAAGATTCGTATGTACCTCGTCTTTGTCACTTTCTATAGCAACTGGCGTAACTTTTAGTACTTGTCCAATATAAATCTTATCAGTTGTTAGACCATTCCAGTCCTTAAGTTCTTTTAACGTTACACGATATTGGGTTGAAATTTTTGAAAGAGTATCACCCTTCGCAACCGTATGCGAGACAACAATTGGCTTTGGCACTTCAATAGGCGTCTGTACCTCTATACCAATTTGTAGTTTTTGTGCCTCATATATCATATCATTCGATAAATTATTCCACTTTTTTAAATCCGCAATCGTTACTTGATGTAATTGGGCGATTTTGGTTAAAGTATCACCTTTCTGCACAGTATATGTTGCTGCATGTGCTGTTTGAATTGCAAAAAAAGAAATTGCAATCGTGCTCAAAGTGAATATTCCCCATTTTTTTGACTTTTGCATACCCAATTGCCTCCGTTCATGTTAGAATGTGTAGTTGTATGTATATCATACTAAAAATTAATGTATTATTACATCGGAAATCCTAACTATTTTCTGAACATTATAGCAATTCACATAAACTGTTATGATTTTCTACTAGATTGCGACAGTAATTTAATTGTATAATTAATAATAATATGATAGTATACACCATATTCAAAATTATTTGAAAGTTTAATCTTTTCATTTTAAAAGGAGTTTCTGTTTTATATGAGTAAAATCTTGTCCTTCATCAAAGAGAATCTAGCAGTTGGCTTATTGCTATTTGCCTTGTTCCTTGGAGCAGGAAACATTATCTTCCCTCCATTACTCGGGCAGCAAGCCGGCGAAAATATGGGGCCGGCAATGATTGGCTTCTTAATAACTGGAGTAGGATTACCACTACTAGCCATCGTTGCAGTAGCAAAGGCAGGAGGCGATTTACAACTTCTTGCGAATCGAGTTGGGCCTACTTTCGGTATAATTTTTACCTCGATTGTTTATTTAGCTATTGGGCCATTTTTCGCAGTACCTCGTACAGGCTCTGTGTCCTATGAAATTGGTATTGCCCCTTTCTTACCGGAAACAATAGCCAGTCATTGGGCACCACTATTTATTACTTCAGTACTATTTTATACGTTAATCCTCTTGTTAGCGCTCAACCCGACAAAACTTGTCGATCGTGTTGGTAAAATTTTGACACCTATTCTATTACTTGTGATTTTATTATTAGCTGTCAAGAGCTTTGCAACACCAATGGGAAACCCTGGAGACGCAATTGGTAAATACGTTGGATCACCTCTGTCTGAAGGTTTTATCCAAGGCTATTTAACAATGGATGTATTAAGTGCACTTGTTTTTGGGATTGTTATATTACAAGCATTACGCGGGATGGGCATGCATGATTCTAAAAAACAAGTGAAAACAACAATTTTTGCAGGTTTTGTAGCAGCAATTGGGCTAGCATTTGTATATATATCTCTTGGTCAAATCGGAAATACTAGTATAGATGTTATTGGTGCTTCTGATAATGGCGGTGTTATAATTGCCAAATCAGCAGATGTACTTTTCGGTAAGCTTGGAAGCATTATTTTATCAGTTACAATTTTACTTGCTTGTATTTCTACGGCAGTAGGCTTATTAAATGCCAATGCGCAGTATTTTAACCGACTATTCCCTAAAATTTCTTATAAAATGTATATTATCATTTTCACGGTTTTTAGTTTAATTATTACTAATTTTGGACTATCGACGATTATTGATACATCTCTCCCAGTTCTATTAATCATCTATCCACTAGCAATGGTATTAATGATATTATCTCTTGCAGATAACTTCTTTAAAGGTGGACGTATCGTCTATATTTTAGCGTTAATCCCTACATTCTTTGTAAGTCTATACGATGGATTAAAACAATTAAAGATTCAAGTTCCGTTTTATGAAAATTTATTGAATACATTACCACTCCATGAACAAAACCTTGCTTGGCTTATTCCAGCAATTGTTGGTGCGACAATTGGCTTTATCATTCATAAATTGTCCAAATAGGGTCATCATAAAAGACACGCAGTCCTTTAACGGTAGCGTGTCTTTTTTGTATTAGCTGGATTAGAAAAATTCATATATAATGGAGATATTTAGAAACGAGGTGCAGACATTGAAAAAAGCATTGTGGTCTTTACTTTTCATCATTAGCTTATTTGTCTTATCAGTAGATCAGTCCTCTGCTGCTACAAATGAAAAGCTTATTAAAGAAATAAAAGAAATCATCACAGAAAATTACGTTGGTACAATTGATGGAAATTTAAATACCGCAAAAACTATACCAGAAATTATCGACATGCTAGATCCTTATTCAACATACTTTACAAAAGAAGAGTATTATGAATATACAAATAGCATAAACCTTTCTACAACTGGGATTGGTGTTGTTATTGAAGAACATGAAAACGGCATTAATATTTTACAGGTTATTGATGGCGGTGGCGCTGCTTCAGCAGGCGTAGTGGCTGGTGATACTATTACTGCAATTAATGATCAATCCATTATCGGTAGCTCCATACAAGAAGTCTCTTCCCTTCTAACTGGCAAAGAAAACACGCAAGTGAAAGTTACCCTATTACATGAAGACGGTCGTACGTCTATAAAGACTATTACACGCAAGAAATTCACATTGCCTAATGTAGAGTCCGAATTATTATTTGGAGATGTTGGTTATATCTCTATGTCATCTTTTTCTGAAGACGGCGCAAAATTAGTGAGAAATTCTCTTACGCAACTTAAGCAAAGAGGCGCTTCTTCCTTTATTTTAGATTTACAAAATAATGGCGGCGGTTATGTAACAACAGCAGAAGAATTATCAGGATTATTCCCCAAAGCAAAGATCGCCTACTTACTAGAAGAAGCACATGCATCTTATGAAGTAAAAGCGGTACAGCAAAGCATCAAATTCCCTGCTAATACACGCGTTCTGGTCAATCGCTATAGCGCTAGTGCCTCAGAAATGGTGGCCGCTTCGCTGCAAGATCAAAAAGCGGCTATTTTATACGGTGAAACAACTTATGGCAAAGGCGCTATGCAAGGCTTTTACGAATTACATGATGGTAGTTATTTAAAATTAACAGTTGGCAAATTTACAGGACCTAGTGGGAAAACGATTCACGAAAAGGGCGTTATTCCAAGTATTCAAACAAAGTCAGATCCTATTTATAAAGCGCACTACGATGCTTTAAAAGAGCAATTTGCAAATTATCAAGAGCAAAAAAGCTTTAAAAATGTGTCTACTACAAAAGCCTTCACAGTGAAATTTTCACAAAAGTTAGCAACAACTGTTCCAAAAGGAAGTGTTCAGTTAGTTTCTTTAGGCGGTAATGAGGTTGCCTGCACTGCCGCAGTTCAAGAAGACAATGCATTACTCATTACGCCAACAACGCCATTAGTAAAAGGACAAGAGTACATGTTACTCGTACATCCAACACTTCAAACGGCAAAAGGCACTAAATTAAAACAAGGTACTTACCTCCATATAGCTGTTGCAAAATAAAAAATGCCATCTCCTATCTGTTAGGAGATGGCATCTTACATTTTCTAAAAACAATTACGTCAAAAAATACTTCGTGAGCGTTTATGAGAGTTCGTTCAAGGGACCCGTTGATTTCATTCCAGAAGGCGGCTTCTTGGGGATACAGGTCATTTATGTAATGAAAGCGAAGCGTCAGCAACAGGATAGTAAAACCAAAAAACAGTGGTTTCCTCAAAATAAGGGACCACTGTCTTTCTGTTATTGTTTAAAAAATTTCCGTTTTAATTTGGCTGTTAATTCTTTGACTTCCTTTATACCAAACAATACATAGGAACCGACTACTGTCACACTAAATATGACAAGTCCTACTCCGAAAGTTATCCATTTATAGTCAAAAACTAAATATTTACTTGAGAAAAATACGACTATAAAAATAATAATCATTGGTGGAATCGCTCTAAAGAACTGCAGCTCTTTACTGAAAATCCCCATTTTTAAACCGTACTTAAAGCTTGCGTATACTAATAACATGACAAAATTCACAATCGAACTAATTAATGTCCCCCACGCTATCGCCACTGCCCCTATTGTACCGATATACATCATAATTACTACAATGTTCACACCGAATACATTAATTAGACTGAAAATAACCGGTGCCATTGAGTCACCCTTTGCATAGTAAAAGCGTGTCACGTAGGCGTTAACCGCAAGGAAATACATGGAAAGTACGAAGATTGCGAGCACAGGCCATGTCATTGCAGTTGAGTCTGCATCGAATTTACCGTACTCAAAAATAACTTGTACTAAATTTTCTGCATAAAAGTATGAAAAAATTGTTACAGGAGCCATTAATAAAAATAAATAATGCAACCCTTTAGAATATAAAGTTTTTATAGAAGCATTGTCTTGAATAGCTTCCTTTTGACTCAATATTGGAAAAATAACTGTCGTTACCGCTGTAATTAAAATCGCTTGTGGGAACTGCATTAACCTAGAAGCATAATTGACAGCAGCTACTGCTCCTTCTGATAGCATTCCCGCAAATATTCGATGTAGTAATGCATATAGCTGAATCGTTGCACCACCGAGCATAAGCGGAAGTACTAAAATCCAGAGTTGTTTCGATGAGACATTACGTTCAAATGAAAGACCTACTGGAAACGAATCTAGTTTACGATATCCTCTTATTAAGAAATACACCATTATCATTGCACTTAATAAAGCGCTAACACCATATCCTATTGCGTCAAGGGAAGTTAATGACAATCCTACGGCGATGACTAAAAAGATGGCATTGTAGACTAAAATCGCAAAACTTGATAAGTGAAATTTTTGATTTACATTCAATAAACCACTATACCAAGAAGATAATACAAGTAAGATAGAAGACGGCATCATCCAATAGTATAAATATCTCGTTAGATCTAAGTCACTTTGGCTAATAAGGCCCTTC
Organism: Lysinibacillus sp. NPDC096418; assembly: GCF_044762775.1. Lineage (NCBI taxonomy): Bacteria > Bacillati > Bacillota > Bacilli > Caryophanales > Bacillaceae > Lysinibacillus > Lysinibacillus sp. NPDC096418. The sequence continues at coordinate 8,076 of NZ_JBIWEY010000003.1, read as the reverse complement.
TCTATTTTTTCACTGTTAAAAGCTTCTATAATAGGATTTGCAAAAACCATCATAATAACGGTCATAAGTGTGACTGTCGTGATAACTATTGTAAACGATTGTTTAACGAATACAGCACGATCGGTTGTTTCACGGTTATAAATCGAGATGACCGCTGTCGTAAATGCACCACCGACAACTAAATATAAAAAATTTGGAATCGTATACGCCGTGAAAATACTGTCGGAAATATGACCACTACCGTATTGAACACCGATAATTACTTCCCGTAAAAAGCCAAATACACGTGCAACGATATTGATAATTGCTACGGCACCGATTATTTTGAAAAATTTGTTCATAAGCCTTCGCCACCTTTGATGGCCGACTTATAAATCTCTATGCATTGTGCAGTAATATTTTTTTCATCATGAATAGCTAACACATTTTCAACCGCTCCACGATTCATATATTGCTCTTTTGGCGTATTTACTGCTCGAAGCAGTTCTTCTGACAATGCAATAGCATTTTTAGGCTCAACTAAATGTCCTGCACCTTCGCCAAGTAGCGACACCAATCCACCTACCTCTGAAGCAATAACAGGTGTATCTGTCGCTAATGCTTCTAAGGCAACAAGTCCAAAACCTTCTAAGTGTGATGGTAATACAAAGACATCACTTGCTTGGAACCACTCAACTAATTCTGTTTGCTTTAATGGGTCTACAAAGCGAACCTCTTCACTAATGAATGGGTGCAATGATTGCACGAAATTCTCATCTCTTCTTGAACCTATAATCACAAGCTCAACTGGGCGATCAGCTTTTGTTTTCATCATTTGAAATGCTTGCAGCAGTTCTTCTACTCCTTTTTGCTTAATGACATTACCTACAAAAAGGAAAATAAATGGTTCAGGTGCTAATTGTAATTTCTTTCGAACAACAGCTTGTTCACCTTTTGTGAATACTTCACGATTCACACCCATACTAACAACCGAAATCTTTTCCTGGGCAATATTGAAATCCTGTTCAATTTGCTGAGCTAGTACAGGGCCAACTGCGATAATATGTTCACTTTCATGTAAAATACTCTCTGTCCAGTTTCGTATTCTCGGGCTCTTTTTGGCCATACGCTCAATATCTCCACCATGTGCTGTTACGAAAAATGGAATACCGAATAATTTTTTTAAGAACAACGACAGCATGCCTGACGGAAAGACATAATGTGCATGTGTCACATCATAGGCTTTTCGACCCTTAAAACCTTTCATCAATGTGGAAAATCCCCATTTTAAATATTTCGTAATGGTATTTTTTTTGCCAGTCGCTGGATTTGTATTTACAGCTATGTCTACATCTAGCCCCGCCTCTTTTAATGCAGCGACCTGATTTTTCACAAAAATACCGAATGATAAATGATTAGATGTTGGATACATATTACTTATGACGAGAATTTTTTTCATAGACGTGTCACTGCCTTTTTCATTAATTCCTGACCATGCATAGCCTCTTGATGAATTTGTGTAGCAATTTGTTTCGTCTCTGCAATTGATTGCTGCCAATTGCTACTCAGTCTTCCAACTACGTTGGATAAAGCTTCCTCATCATCCTGCAAATCTTGCATTTGTAAGCAACGATCTGAGGCATCGACAAAGGACATAAAATCTTGAACTTTTGTATGGTAAGACACGGCAATTATAGGTGTCTCTGAATTTGTTGCCAGTATTAAGGAATGTAATCTTGTCCCAATCACAATATCTAGCGCTCCTGTTACTTCTAATAAACGCTCAGGTACAAGATTCTCATCAATAATATTAGTTTGCTGCTTAAATTGCATTTTCTTTTGAATATCTTTTGTAACTGTTACATCCTGTGGGAATTTCGTTGCAAAAAATGTAATATTTACATTTTGATTGGCTATTACATTATCAAGATTTTTTGCCATACTTGTTATATACTTCTCATATTTTGCAACATCACCTTCAGGCCAATAGTTTGCATTATAGTAAGGGACCGCAGAAACGCCAATATTCTTTGGTTTTTCGGCGTAGTTTTCTCTGTCTGCTTTTAATGTAAATGCTGGGTCACCGATGATCTCAATTGGCTTTTTCACACCAATACTTTGCAGTAATTGTTTCGACTGCGGATCACGTACAGACATATTGGCTGCATAACGACACATTAAACGAATACTAATTTTCCCTGATAATGTATCAAGTGGGCCTGCTCCACATCCATAAATAATGTACGGAATATTACATTGCTTTGCCATCATTGCATACGTTAAATAAAGATGGGCCTCACGTCTATAAAAATCCATTAAAATACCGCCGCCACCAATAATAAGGAGGTCGAAATTCGATACATACTCTTTATTGTTTCTAAACGTATGGATAAACGTTTTATATAAATTACCCTTTTTATAATACAATGGATAGCTATGTACCCCGTAGCGTTCGGATGTTTGTTGTGTGTTATTACTAAAAACGGTAATATCCTCATTCGTTACCGAAAATGTTTGTTTTACTTGTTGAAGAATGCCGAACAATATTGATTCATCACCATTATTATCATTGCCGTAATTCCCCACAATACCTATTTTCATTCAACTACATCCTTTTACTTTTTAATACAGAGATTATACCACATATGAGCATTTTCTTTCTTTATCAATTACGCATTTTATATAATTACGTCCGGATTTTGAATTGTGCTTGCTCAATTTTCACTACTTCTATTATAGTGGGGAGCTGATTTTCGCTACGAGTTGCTTGCATTCCCGCAGGAGTCGAGCACCCTCCGCTACAATCAACTAAGAATATAGATATAAAAGCTAGTTTTCAGAGTAAAACAAGTAATTCTCAAGTAAGTAATAACCTAACATTCCTCTAATCAACAAATCCGAAAGTAGATTCACATAAAATTGGAAGTCGCTATTCTGTTGATAAAATATCTTGCCCATAGAAATCACCAAATAAATCTTTCTTAAAGATCTATTCACAAGAAAAAACACACTATCTTCTCCTTAGGAGTAGCGTGTGTTTTGCTAAAAAGATGGTACTTTTAAAATTTCTGATTAGGGTAATCACCTATATAGACCTACTAGCAAAATTAAATTTATACATTTCTTTCTGCTAGTAAATCATAAATTCCCTTCTAATAACAGTCTAGTTGATTGGAGTGAAAGGCGACGACTCCTAGGGGATCAGCGAGCAACTTGAGACCCTGCAGGAGCGCAGCGACGAAGCGGCTCAAGGCTCGCCCAATAGAAAGCGCCGCCTGTAACGGAAAGCAACTGGTCCCTTGAACATACCTCATAAACCTTCACAAAGAATTTATTGACATAATTATTGTTGGATTGCTCTGTATAAGAATAAACCAAAGTGAACACGACTAATTGACTCGTTTGGTTTAAACAGATTACCAGGATAACCTGTTGTAATCTTATTCGCTGCTAACTGCTGAATATATGCGTGTGCCCAGTCGTTCTTAGGCACGTCCTTGAAAACAATATTACTTGTTCCTTTTAAATCGTAAGCTAGTGCTACAATTTTCGCCATTTGTGCACGTGTTAATGTTGCATCTGGGTCGAACTTATTATTGCCTCGTCCACTCATAATACCTGCTTCAGCGACTGCTGCAATTTCTTTGTAGTAAATATGATTAGCTGGTATATCCTTAAAGCTTGGATTTTTCACATTAGACGTATTTAACCCTAGCGCACGGCTTATAATAACAGCTGCATGTGCACGTGTAAGTTTGTTATCAGGCTTAAATGTACCATCCGAATAGCCAGTAATTATTTTATTTGATGTTAAATACTCTACTTCGTTAAAGTACGTATAGTTGTTTGGAATATCTTTAAACAAGGCCTTTTTTGCTACACTTACAGTGACAGTTTGACTTTTCGTACCTAAGGTTGCAATAATTTCCCCTGTTGTACCTGGATTTTGTGCAGTAAATTTACCGTTACTTGTAATCGTTCCAATGTTACCTTCGACTGACCATTTTACTTGAGAAGGATTATAGACAATTGCTTTACCATTCTCATCCTTAGCATCTACAGTATAGGTAACCGATTCACCTGCACTTACTGTTTTCGAGCCCGGTGTAATATTTAATGTCGTAGGTGCGTCTACAACCTTAACAGGAAACGATTGAACAGCTGAGCCGTCATAACCGATATAAATGCGGTCGTCTCCAGCCTTTGTAGCTTTATAGCTTAGACCATTTACTGATAGTCCTTCATTTTGTGAAGCTAATGATAAATGTCCATCAAGTGGTAGTGTATTAAAGTTTTCATCTAATACATATTGTACAGCTACACTAGAAGATGCATCTACTAAAAGTGTGGCATTATTTGTACTGTTCGTGAACTTAATATGTGTTCCCTTACCATTAGGCGCAGTACTTACAGCATGCAAAGTTGCTGATACTAAACGCTGCGTATTACCTGAATTAGAAGGTAGATTTGCTAGTACAACATTATTACTACCATAATTACGGATACCCATTGTCGTTGAACCGCCACCATCAAGGTTTATTGCTCTCTCGACACCTAATGATACTAAGTAGTTTGCTAACTGTACCATATTCATGCCTTTACTATGGCTTTGACGACCATCTACTGTAATAAAATGTACTGTTTGTCCATTATTACTTGTAGCGACAACCGTACGTGGTGCGATTTCTTTGGCACGAGCACTTGTTGTGCTCATCATAATATAAGGCTTGTTATCTTTTACTAGATACGGTCCACTAGCTAATATAAATTGCGCATCTTGCCATAGTTTATCGATGGAGAAATTCACACTCATTTCATCACCAATTGCTACATGGCTTAACTTACTATGCCAATCTCCGCCTTGAAGTGATACGACAAAGCCAGTAGATGGAATCGTTATTTTTTCTTTAGAGCCATACGGTTTTATTTGCGTTACTGTTCCTGTTAGAGTTTGACCGAATGTATTTTCAGTAATCGGTGCGCCTGTATCTACTACAATTTCAAAACCATACTCATTCGTATTTGTTGTTTTACTATAAAACTGCGGTGTGTAAATCACAGCTTCATAAATATTACGTGTACGATTTAAACCTGACATTTCATAATTCGTACCTTTATGAGAAAGTGTGACATCAAAATCAAAGTAGTCAATCGTTCCACGACCATCTGCAGTCATCCCGAAAGCAGTAGGTACGTTCATGTATTCGTCAGAACCATTTGAAACAACTCCACCATTTAAAATCACATTGTTTTGGGCAAGTAAAAATAATGGATACCCTTCCGACATATTATAAAAGCTCGCATTAATCGCACCAACTACGCGATTCCCTTCACGTGAAAGACGATTGGCATTGGCTACTGTAGATTCTTTTCCATTAACATTTGCAGGCATTCCTAATTGGACTGCCGTCGTTGAATCTGCTACGTTGATTGCCAAATGATTGATTGAATTCGTATAGGTATTGCTGTATGTATATTGCTTATACTGAACACCTTTAGAAAGTGGAATATCCTTTTTAACTGTTTGGAATGCATATGCACTTGCCGGACTATAAACCATTGACACCATTACGACTAAAACTAATAATATTTTTGCTATTCTTTTCATTTATTTCGCCCCTCTTACTTCCTTCAACACAGATCTAACTGCTAGTTGAACGAAGTTAAAGCCTCTGGTGAATGTCATAGAGTTTGAAAATCTGACATTCCGAACACCAAAGTGTGTTTGATAGAGTAGAGCTCTCACCTTCCCTTCTACATTTTACTTATATAACACTATCAAAAATATGCCTAGATTTCCATAATACATTCGGGCCTATTACTCTTTTTTACATAGTTCGAGAACGAATTTTGTCATTTACATTCCAAAAATTCAAACAATCGACCCATATAACTCCTATTATTCTCTGTTAAAATAAAGTAGAAATATAGGAGGTTAGAATATGAAAAAAATATTAAACGTCACACTACTTTTCGCTCTAATAACTACATTTTTATGGAATCAAAGCATTGCTAGTGCAGATGAACTTACTGGTCATGCTCATGAAAATGGACTACGTTACTTAATTTCTAAAAATGCTTTAGTCCCAGATAAAAATGGTAGTTATCGTGCAAATGATAACGTTACACGTGGCGAATTTGCTTCTTACCTATCGAAAGTTTTACATCTCTCAGAGAATAATGGGATAAAGTTCAACGATGTTGATGATACATATGCATATACACTAGACATTCAGCTTGCTACAACAGCTGGTATCATTACTGGCTACAGCGATGGATCATTTAAACCGACTGCTGCAATTTCTAGACAGCATATGGCAATCATGCTAGAGAGAACAATTGATTATTTAAAAATCCCGAAAGGTACTTCTTCTATTACATTTAAGGATAACGATTCAATTATTTCAGACTATCGACCTGCTGTGGCAATAGGGGCTCACTTAGGAATCATTAATGGCTCAAACGGTTACTTTATGCCAGAAAAAAATGCCACTATTGGACAAGCAGCTACATTTATTCAACGTTTAATGCTTCTAACAGATGATAAAGATACAGATATCTTTACTTATGCTATTAAGGAGATTTCAAACGGAGCACTCGTTGGCAATCAAGGTTTTACAAATTTCGCAGATGCTGAAAAAGCACTAACTAAAAACAACCAAGTCATCGTTGAAAATGACAAAATCGTCAAAATGTCTTCTGGTTATGTTGTAACCAATAAATATGTAGCGCTGTACTCCGAAACGATTAAAGATCAAATCGCTGTAGCCGGAAACACTGAAATGGAATACTTAAGCAGTGATGCAACACAAGTAAAAGTGCGATTAGCTGACCAAGTAGGTTATTTAAAACAAGCGGACGTTACGTTAATCCCATTCTCGTTAAGTAAAGGTCGTTCGTATTATATAAATGAAAACGGTGAAAATAAACATGTGATTTACGATCATGCAACGAATAAATATTCTGCTAGCTATATTTACGGAAAAGCACCTGCTTTTATGAAGCCAGGTGAAAGCTACTTTAGCTGGAATGGTATTTACTTTACAAATGGTAACGGTTCATCAAAAGGTAATGCGTATAACTACTATCAATTCCTACCCGCACGTGCTACCACAAACTATACAGCACAGGAAATTGATGAATATATCACAAAAAAGCTCGCTGAAATAGAGAGTTCAGGCGCCGGAATTTATAAAGATGCAACAACAAAAAGTAAATTAATTGGTTTAGGAACTACTTTAAAAGAAATCGAAACGAAGCATCAGATTAATGCAATGCTTATATTAGCTCTTGCTCAACATGAAAGTGCTTATGGCATGAGTGATCACGCACAAAAGCTAAATAATTTATTTGGACTGTATGTATACGATACAAATCCACTAAATAAAAACTTTGAAAGTGTTGCAGCCAATATCAATGAACTTGTAGAAAAGTTTTTACAACCAAACTACATTACACCCGGAGGCGCTCCTGGTAGAAATTTTGCTAATGGTGCTGTGATTGGCTCAAAAGCAATGGGCTTTAACGTAAAATACGCTTCTGATCCATATTGGGGGGCTAAAATCGCTGGGCATTATTATCGCGCTGAAAAAACAATGGGCTTTAAAGATGCAGGTAATCCGTATACAATCGGCTTAACGACAACGACTGGGTTAAACGTACGTCCAGAACCGACAACTGGCAATAGCCCACTATTTGCGTACACACGTAGCGGCATGCCTGTCATCGTGACAAACAAATCTACAAATGGCTGGTACGAGGTTATTTCAGATAAACTTCATACTGGACCTGCTTATATTAGTAAAGAGTACATTCAAATTATTGAAACTGTTAAATAAGAACAAATACCCTAAAGCGCTCCACCACTTTTGCCCGCGGAAACAAACCACGCCATCGGGATGTAGCGCTTTAGCCTAGACGACAACTAGGCTCTAGATATTCTACAATTTTAAAATCTAATGTCTCCTGAATAAAAAGAAAAGGTGATATCCACGCTGCAATATAATATGGTACCTGTAGTTAGGACACTTGAAAAAGAGTGTGCTAACTGCCGGTATTTTTTATATACTAGACTTTCAAGATTAAAGGACGGACTAG